>NZ_JBVHPX010000006.1:0-476161 GCF_055567735.1 Streptomyces sp. NPDC026394 | reverse complement strand
CCCGCAGGAACGGCATCCTTTCGGTGCCCTGGCAGCACGAACCGCACCTGATTCCGCACACTTCTGACCAGACTGCTGGGCGCGAGCCGGCCTCGTCTTGTCAACAGGGCTCTCAGGCCCGGGCATACTCAAAGGCTCAGCTCGCGCCCCTGAATCAGCTACCACCGGCCTTCACTTCCCATTAGGCGTACTCCAGCCGCGACAACCGCGCCTGCCTGCGCCGTCGGGGCATCAAGGCGACCATCGCCGAGCCGGACGATCAGCGGGCCGACCGCCGCAACCGTGGCCGGGCGGGTGGCCGGCCACCGGCCTTCGACAAAGCCCAGACCGACGGCGCAGCGCGGTCGAGCGCTGCGTCAGCAAGTGGAAACAGTTCCGGGCGGTGGCCGGCCGCTACGACAAACGCGACTGCATCTTCAACGGCACCCTCACCGTCACCGCGATCGTCATCCGGCTCCGCGACACCGTCCAAGAGCCATCAGAAACGGCCTAGTCCTGTCTCCTCGCCGGGTTGGGCGGGGTCAGGCCGCAGCCGGCAGTGGCCTGCCGCTCCAGCGGAAACCTCGTTCGCTGCGGCTGCGTGCGCGCTCGCGGCGTTGGGCGGCCAGGACGTCGGGGGCGCCGGCCGGGGAGCCGGGGGAGCCGGACCGGGAAGCGGCGGCGAACGTCGCCGGGGTCCGCGCAGCCCTTGCCCTTCCGGTGTCCGCGGTCCGCAACAGCGGAAAGCACCGGCCCGAACGGAGTCCGCGGCGGAGCAGGGCCCTGATGCGTGGTGAGCACGCCCAGGCGCAGGACGCGGCTGGAGCGCAGGAGACGGCACGGCTGCGTGCGCAGATCGCCGCTCAGTTGCCGGAGTTGGCCGCCGTCACCGCAGCCCACCATGGCGCGAGCTACATCGCCGCTGAGGCGGTGGGCAGCGAGTGAGCCGGAGGCCGCGCCCGGGACGGGCCCGGCAGGCGGTACCGGTGGCCCGGAGCTTGCTCCCTGCGGCCACGTCAGTCCGCCCACTGGAACCACCCCCGCGTGCGCGGGGACCACCAGAGCGCGACCAGCGGTTTCATCCGGTGGGGTGCGGGATTTTACTGACTTCCGAGGATTCCGGCATTTCCGCCTGAAGGGTTCGTTGGAGACGAGGACGCAATGAGCTGACGACGCTACTACGTGCTGGTGCCGACAGGTATGCGTTGTTGCTGGGGCAGCCCGCGGTCGAGGGGCCGGCCGGCCTCGGCGAGACAACCGAACGACAGCGCGCCCGCATCGTCGCCCGCGGCGACCTCGGTGCCGACCTCCTGGCCACAGGAGACACGCAAGCGTTCCTGGCCTGGGCCGACCGTGTTGCATGTAGAACCTGTGTCATATCCGCTGAACAGTGACTCTCTGTGGCAGGAAAGCTCCGGCCGTAAGTCGTTGGGCTTCCCGACGAGGCGGCGCAGGGGCCGTGACATCGGGCCGGGCATCTCGTTCAACCGACGTGATTTCACGTCAGGCCGCCGCAGCCGTCGCCTTCACCGTCACCTCTGTGGGCGCGGGCATCGCTACCTCCGCTCCCGCAGTCGCTGGAGGTGTCGGGGACTTCCTTTCCCCGGCGTTCGCCGTCACCTGCGTCAATCACACAGGCGCCCGGACGAGCGGAGCCACCACACACGGCACCGGTACCGCAAGCAGCAACCTTGTCGGACTCCCCCTCGGCAGCGCCCTCAACCAATGCGGCGGCGCCGACGCCCCCAAAATCACGGAAACTGACCAAGATTGCGAAAACCGCCAAGGCGCCCAGACCGGCGCAGGGATCCTCAATGTGCCCGCCAACGCGAACGTCCTGCAATGCTTCGATGACGTGGCCAAGGTGAGCATTCTGAGTTCACTCGGCGGCTGATCCGTAGGCAGAGCCATTCGAAGGCGCGCCGGACGTCGCCCGCGGCTCCGGCGAGGTCGTCGGCGTGCAGGTGCACATCGAAGTCGTACGGGTCGTCGGCGCTCTGCATGACGCGGTCGGCGGCGGTAACCGCCTCGTGGACACCGGCGGCCTTCAGCGCCTGGACGAGGCCGTCGGGGGCGGCGGCGCCGTGCCGGACGGAGTCGGCGAGCAGGCTGAGCGCGGTGGCCGCGGCCGGGGCGGGCACGGCCAGGCCCTCGCCGGTGCCGGCCGTCCGCTCGGCCGACGTCTCGACGCGGCTGATCCGGGCGACGGCCTTCGAGTGCTGCTCCATGAGGCCTCCGAACGGTGCGTGAGAACGGTGCGCGGTCAGGCGTTGTGGGTGAGGTAGCGGGCGGCGGTGTCCACGAAGTGGTCGTGGGCGTCAGCCGCGGCCCGGTGCGCGGCGGTCAGTTCCGCGGTCAGCGAGGCTTTGCGTGCGGCGGTGACGTCCTCGGGGCGGGCGATGCTGTCCCGGATCGCGCAGGTCAGCGTGATCATCTGGTCGGCGGCAGCGCGCAGGGCCGGGTCCTCGATGAGGAGGCGCAGTGTGACCAACGGGCGGGTGACTTCGCGGCGGGTCCGGTGGCTCTCGTCGCGCAGGGCTTTGGTTCGGTCGGTGCTGGCGCGGACATGCGCCAAAGGCATGGGGCTGGCCGCCCCGCAGATCGGCGTCGGCCGGGCCGCGGCAGCCGTCCAGCCACCCGGCCCGGGCAGCCCCGCGATCGTCCTGCTGAACTGAGCGGGTGGTTCGCAGCGAATGAACGGATCTCCGAGAGGGGCAGCGATGAGCGGCAAGAGTCTGACTCAAACCGAGGCCGAGGGGCGCGCGGGGCTGCTGACGGTCGAGCGGTATGACGTGGCCGTCGATCTTTCGGAGTTGATGACCGGTTCGCGGGTCCGGTGCGAATCGACGATCACTTTTACGTGCCATCGGCCCGGGACTGAGACCTTTGCCGATTGTGCGGCGGCGGTGGAGAGCGCCACGCTCAACGGGGTCGTACTGCGGTCGGCTATTGAGGGCCGGATCGCGCTGACCGATCTTGCCGAGCGCAACGTCCTCACGGTGGTCTCGGTGACGGAGTGCTCGGCCGATGTCCAGGGCGTGCACAAGGCGGTCGACCCCGCCGACGGCGAGACGTATGTCTGCACCGACTTCAGTCCCGACTACGCCCGGTACGTGTTGGCCTGCTTCGATCAGCCGGACCTCAAGGCGCCGTGGGCGTTCACCGTGACCGCTCCTGCCGGCGGCGGGTGCTGAGCAACAGCGGTGACCCGCAGATCGAACACCTCGGCTCCGTGCGGCGCTGGACCTTCCCGCCGACGCCGCCGCTGGCGGCGTACAACACTGTGATCAATGCGGGCCCGTACTACGCATTGCGTCGTCGCGGAGCTGGTCATGATCTCGGGCTCTTCGCCCGACAGTCGCTGGCTTCGATCCTGGAACGGGACGCCGACGAGCTGTTCACCCTGACCACTCAGGGGCTCGAGTTCTTCGCCGGCAAGTTCGGCATGCCGTTCCCGCAGCACAAGTACGACCAGGTCTTCACGCCCGAGTTCCCCGGCGCGTTGGAGAACTTCGGCTGCGTCACCTGGATGGACTGGTTCCTGCGCAGGAGCACGCCGACCCGGGCGGAGTGGGACATCTTCTCGCGGTACCTGCTGCACGAACTCGCGCACATGTGGTTCGGCAACATCGTCACGATGCGCTGGTGGGACGACCTGTGGCTGAACGAGGCGTTCGCGGAGTTCGCAAGTAATTGGGCCGCCGTGAGCGTGACGTCGTACACCGATGCCTGGACGGCACATCTGGCCGGCGAGAAAATCAGAGCCTATTTCATGGACCAGGGACCGACGTCGCACCCGATCCGCCAGCAGGTTCGCGACGTCTCCGAGGCGAAAGCGACATTCGACGCCATCACCTACCCCAAGGGTGCATCCGTACTGCACCAGCTGATGACGTACGTCGGCGAAGCAAACTTCTCCGCCGGTCTCACCAGCTACTTCGCCACGCATGCCTGGGGCAACACCACGCTGCATGACCTGATCGACGCGGTCGCCGACGCCAGCGGACGTGACCTGGACCAGTGGCGCACGGGATGGTTGGAAACAGCGGGCACCGACCGGCTGGCTCTCGACCACGACGCAGACGGGTTCGCCCTGGTTGCTCAGGGCCCAGGTGGCCGGCCACGCCCGCATGTGCTTGCCGTCGGCGCCTACGAGCGTTCCGGGGACCACCTTGAGCGCATTGCACTCGTCGAAGTCGAGGTAGCGGGCGAACGAACCCGGCTCGACCTACCAGCAGGAGCCGACCTGTATCTGGTCAACGATGAAGACCTGACCTTCGCCTCGACGAGACCTGACGCCACGACCAAAGACGCGTTCTTCCGCAACGCCGCCCGCCTGCCCACTGCGACCGCGCGGGGTGTCGCCGTCACCACGGCCTGGGACATGCTGATCAACGGCGAAGCGACAGCCGCCGAGGCCGTGGAGTGCCTGACCGGAGTGCTCGCTGTCGAGACGTCCGCGTCAGTGATCGAGCCGTATCTCAACCTGGCTGTCGAGGCCGCAGACCTGTGGAGCCCGAAGTCGCACCGGGAGGAGCTGCTGCGAGCCGTGGCTGCGGCGTGCCGCAGCCTCTCCGGCGTCGGCGCCTACCGCAAAGCGGCGTTGCGCGGCTTCGCTCGCACCGCGGCCGAACCGGAGGAGATTGCGTGGCTCCAGACCGAGGCCGGGAACGACATCGATCTCCAGTGGCGAGCACTGGTTCGCAAGGCTCAGCTCGGAAGCCCGACCGCAGCCGAGGCACAGGCTCTGCTCGACCGCGATCCGGATCCCGACGCATGGATCAGCAGGCTCCAGGTCCGCGCGGCCACCCCGGACGCGGCCGAGAAGAAAGCAGTCTGGCAGACGCTGGCGACGGACCGCGCGGTGCCTCTCGCTTCGGTCCACTCAGTCGCGACGCTGTTCTGGAGCGCCGGCCAGGACGACTTGCTCAGGCCCCACACGCAGGCCTACCTCGATCTCGTCGCAACCATCCACCGCAGCGGAACCCAGCCGGCGACGATCTACACCAAAACCCTCTTCCCACTGTTCGGTATCGACCTGACTTTCGTGGAACGAGCGGAAGACCTGGCGGCGCAGGCTGTCCCAGCCGTCCGCACGAACCTCCTGGACCGGGCCGACCGGATGCGCCGCATACTGCGCTCCCGCGGCTGAAGGCTTGCGGGGCTGGTGCTTCTCCGGGCGCCCACTCGCGGCAGCTCGGACGCCGGATGGTCAGCAGTGGTTCGGCGACGGCTCATTCGGCGTCCGAGGTGCCACTCGGGTAGCTCCGTTCGCGCATGGCAGGTGCCCCGGTCTCGTTCGGGCAGGTCGACGCGACCGAGCGCGGCATGGTCGCCCCGGCCGCCGCCGGCCGCGTCCTCGCCCTGGTCACTGAGCGCGCCAGCGCGGAGTTCGAAGCGCTTACCGCCTGACCGCCCGGCCACCTGATCGAGCCGGTCGAGGACCGGCCCGGACACCGGCAGGCGGGGGAGGCAGCTGAGGAGGAGCGCGGACGGCCCGCTTCCCATCCCTCCTCGGGGGGCTCCTTGGCACCGCGGCGCCTTTTTGGCCTTCTCGGCCCTCGGCCATAGTCGGCGCCATGGACTGTGACGTAGTGGTGGCCGGAGGCGGCCCGGTCGGACTGATGCTGGCCTGCGAGCTCCGGCTCGGAGGCGCGCGGGTGGCCGTCCTGGAGCGCCTCACCGCAGTGGACCCGACGATCAAGGGCGGGGCGATCACCACGCCCGGCGCCGAGGCGTTCTACCGCCGGGGCATGCTGCCCGCGCTGGCCGAGGTGCAGCGGCAGGCGATGGACCGCTTCCAGGCATTCCTGCGCGAACGGAACGGCGGGGACGGAGGCGGGGCCGCGGGCCAAGGGCTCGGGTTCGTCGGGCACTTCGCCGGAATCATGCTGCGCGCCGACCTGGTCGACCGTACGGAGCCGGGTCTCGGCGACGCCGGACCCGCCGCCGAGATCGCTTTCGTGGCGCAGCAGGACATCGAGCGGTTGCTCGGCGGGCGGGCGTGCTCGGTGTCGGCGTGCGCCGGGGTGTAGAGCTGATCGGCTTCGATGCGGAAGTCGGGGGCGTCACGGTGCGGACCAGTCACGGGGCCGTACGGGCCGGCTGGCTCGTGGGCTGCGACGGCGGCCGCAGCACGGTCCGCAGGCTCGCGGGGTTCGCATTTCCCGGTACGGACCCGGAGGTCACTTGTCACCAGGCGGTCGTGGAGATGACCGGCGCCGGGGGCCTGAGGGTCGGCTGGACCGCGACGGACACCGGGGTCCATGCCCCTGGGCCGGTGCCGGGCCGCGTCGTCACCGTGGAGTTCGACGGTCCGCCGGCTGACCGGGACGCGCCGGTCACCGCCGAGGACCTCCAGGCGCGGCTGCGCCGCGTCTTTGGCGTGGACGTCACGATCACCGGGGTGCGGACCGCGATCCGCTTGACCGACCACGCCCGCCCGGTCACCGACTACCGCAGAGGCCGGGTGCTGCTGGCGGGCGACGCGGCGCACGTGCACTGCGCGTTCGGCAGTCAGGGGCTGAGCCTGGGGCTCGGGGACGCGATGAACCTCGGCTGGAAGCTCGCCGCGGTGACCGGCGGCCGGGCGCCGGAAGGGCTGCTGGAGACCTGCACCGCCGAGCGGCGCCCGGCCGGCGCGGGGATCCTGGACCGGGCCCGGTCCCAGGTCGCGGCCATGCGCCCGGATCCGCAGTCCCGGGCCCTGCGTGAGATCGTCAGCGGCCTGGCGGGGGCGGTCGCGGGTACCACGTACCTCACCGCGCGGCTCAACGGTGGCGGGGTGCGCTACGAGCTGCCGGGCGAGCACCCGCTGACCGGCCGCAGCGCCCCGGACCTCGACCTCACCGACGGTGGCCGCCTCGCGGACCACTTCCACGGCGGCCGGGCGCTCCTGGTCGACCTCGCCGACGATCCGGAGCGCGGGCTCTGGCTGCGGGGTATGCCGGCCGCGTCGGCACCCTGACGGCCGGCTGCCCGTCCCGCCCGGAACTGGCGGCGGTCCTCGTCCGTCCGGACGGCTTCACGGCCTGGGCGGCCGACGCCGGGGCGCAGGCGCGTACGTCGACGGCCGGGCTGGCGGAGGCGCTGGAGGAGTGGTTCGCCGTGCCAGAGGGGCAGTGACGCCGGGGCGATCCGCCACTGTGCTGACTGACGCGGACCACGAGCCGGTCCCACCCACGGCCGCCGCACCGATCCGGTGTGGCGGCCGCCCGCACCCGCACCAGTGGCACCACAGCAAGACCGACGACATGCACCGCGGCTTCGCCGCCTCGCTGCTGTCCCGGCGCTGCCACGGGGCGGGCCCGTATTGGAAGCGGTCCTTCGCAGGGGCGGGGCACGAAGGACCGCAGGGCCTGCCGAACGCCGCAGGCCGGGCAACCGCCTCTACACGGGCCGGTATTCGTCGTGGGTGTGGCCGCAGCCCGTGGCCAGGCGGCGCAGGGCATCCCGCTCGGTACGGTCGACGGCCAACGACCAGCGGAGTTCGGTGGAGACCCAGTCGGCGGCGTACGTACAGCGGGCGTCGGCCAGCGGCGGCAGCCAGGTGGATGGATCCTGGTCGGCCTTGGACCGGTTGGTCTCGGCGGTGACCGCGACGAGGAAACGGTCGGCTCCGAGGTCGTTGGCGTACGCCTCGCGGCGCGCCGGGCTCCACTGCGAGGCGCCAGCTGGCGGGGAGCGTCATTCGAACCGTGCGGTATTCCGACTCCGGAGCAGCTGATAGGCGCAGGCGGAAACGTTCAGCGGCCGTCGCGGCGCCATTCGTAACGCCACACCGCGTCGAGGTAGCCCTCCTCTTCCAGGGAACCGCGCTGCGGCGGGCCGAGAAGGCGTGCTGCCTCCACGCACCGTTCGTCGTCGTGGAGGGCAAGCCCGTAAACGGCAGCCAGCTGGACCAGGCGGTCCGTATCGTCCAGCACAGCTGCCATGGCGTCCGCGAACACGGGATCGTGGTCCCTGCCCTCGGCAACCACGCGGCAGGCGGTCTTCCGTACCACCGCGTCCGGATCGGCCATCAGCCCCAGCAACGCCGTGCGAGCATCGCCGGAAAAGGCCGACAGCGAGGACGAAGCACCGAGCCCATTCGCCACCGCACGCCGTACCCGGGCATCGGGGTGGCCGGCGTGCGGCAGAAGGGCCGCCTCCGCGCGGGGGGCGCTGTGTTCTCCAAGAGCGACCAGCACCTCGGTGAGGACGGCGACATCCGTCTCCGCGGCCGCCCAGCCGGTGAACAGGTCCAGAGCGGGAACAGCGAACGCATCCTCATCGCTGTCGTCGAACAGATGAATAAGGCGGAGCACCTCGGCACCGAACAATCGGCGGGATGGGTCTGGGCTCGTACGCAGTACCGCCGCAGCGGCCCAGGTCGCCTCCTCTCGCCGTCCACTCAACTGGAGGCTGGCACGGCTCCACGTTGCATGGTCCTGCTGATCGACCTGGGCCAATGCGCGGTCCATCAGCTCCTCGAACGAGGTTCGTATCCCGAGCAGTTCCTCGACGTACGTGAGGATCGCCCCATGGCCGTCCCGCGCACTTATGCCGCCAAGGGTGAACTCGACGACGCTGTCGTACTCGCCGTCTTGAACCCGCTTACGACCGACAGCGTCCCGGGAGCCGGTACGGCGTCGCAGCTCGGCCTCGACCCCCGTCTCATGCCAGCGGCGCGCGAGGTTCCGGGCCTTTAGGAGTTCGATCTCGGGATACCTGCCGCGGATCTCGTGGTCCAGGAGCGCCTCGAACAGAGCGGGCGAACCCGAGTCGACCGCCTCACTCAGGGGGATGAGGTCATCGGGGCGGCTCTGGCCCGAATTCGCACCGTACTGAAGCAGCAGTTGGGCGATGCGCCCGGCGTGCATCCGGACGGCCAGGCAGAACGCGGCGTCCAGGTAGTCGGAGTCACTGTGCTCGTGGAGAAGGATCCTCACCAGGTCCGTGTCTCCGGCCTGGACCGCGGAGATCAGGGAGGACTGGCCGTCCACCGCATTGCCCGTACCCGTACCCACGCCCATGATCCTGTTCCCCCGTATTGTTCTCGCAGCTCAGTGTAGATCTGGCGAAATCGGCCCGACGGGACGGATAACAGCCGGCACGGCCTGGCGGACTTGCCTGACGACCGAATCAGGGCCGGGGTATGGAGGCCCGTCGGCAAGGGCAAGATGGCGTGCTTGGAGGTATGCAGTCCAGTCAGTGGCGGCGCGGCGGCGCCACTGGACGGCTGTGATCGGGGGGAGGCCGAGCATCGGGCCGAGGACCGCGGGCGGCAGGTCGCCAGCGAGGGCCACCAGGGCGGTGGTACGGGCGGGCCGGTTGGGGATGTGACAGGCGGCCAGGCGTCGGCTGAGGGCTGCGGCGGAGATGTGGGCCCCGGCAGGTGGCCGGGGAACAGCCAGCCGGCACTCGTGTTCACGGCCCAGCCCTGGGGTGCGGGGCGGTCGGCGAGGGTGGTCAAGAGGTCGGCCAGGGGGGCGGGGAGCGGGACCGGGGTCTTGCTCAAAGTGAGGGACGTCGTCCCGTCTTCGGTGGTCAGGGCGGTGGTGGGCAGGGCAGCGATCCGGGTGAGGTATTGGCCGAACAGCAGGAGGATCGCGCCGGCGGCCCGGACGTCGAGGTCGAGGCGGGTGTCGGTGAGGCACTGGTGGAGGAGGTCCCAGTGGGAGTCTTCGTCCAGTCCGACCGGGTCGGCCTTCGGGCGGTGCGGCACGAGGAGGTCGAGGGCGTGGTGGCGGCGGTGGGCCCAGACGACGAAGTCACGGACTCCGTAGCGTGATCCTGGGTTGGCCGCGAGCCAGGTGTCGAGGCGGGTTTGGTCGAGAGTGGCGATGGTCAGGCCGTGGCCGGTGGTGGTGAGGAGTTCAGCGGCAAGATTGATGCGGGTGTAGGCCCAGCGGATCCGGTGCTTGACTCCGCCGGCCCGGACGGCCTGGCGGCGTTTGGCACGGAGCAGCAGGGACCAGCGGACGTAGGCGCGGAGCAGGGCTCCGTGCTCGGGATGCCGGGCGACGGTCCGCTCCAGGTGCCGGACGATCCGCACCGCGAGTTCGTCCCGGGGCTCCAGAACCTGGTGGGCGATCAGCAGGCCAGGCAGGTACTCGGCGGTCATCGCCGTGCCACGGCCGTCGATCGTGGCATCGAGGTCGGTATGGGAGGGCGGGCGGCCAGTGGCCGTGAGGTCGTGCAGGAGGCGGGCAGACCGGGAGCCGCGCAGCCAGTTCAGGACCGTTCCCGCATCCGGAGCCTCGGCCAGCGCCGCCGGGCTGGGGGCGGACGTGGTGCTCGCCGGGCGTGCGGCGCCCGGGGAGGCGACCGCGGCCGGTGCGGGCATCGTCTGCCCCTGGGCCTCCGAGCACGACGACCTGGACTGGTTCCACGTCGCGGCGGAAGGGGCCCGGTACTACCCGGAGCTGATCGGCGGACTCACCGAGGCGGGCGAGCGCGGCCTCGGCCACCGGGCCGTCGGCGCGCTCGTCCTGGCCGCCGACGACGCGGACCTGCACCGTGTCCACCGGCGGGTGCTCGAACGGCGGCGCGGCACCGCGGACACCGGCGACGTGGACCTCCTCGGCGAGCCCGAGGTGCGCGCGCTGTTCCCGCCCGTCGCGCCCGGCTTCCGGGCCGTACGCATAGCCGCCGGTGCGCGGGTGGACGGCGGGCGGCTGCGGGACGCGCTGCTACGGCAGGCACGGTACCGGGGCGTCGGTCTGCGGAGCGGCCGCGCGGCACTGCTGCGTACGGCGGGCCGGGTCACCGGCATCGAGGTGGACGGCGAGCGCATCACCGCGGACGCGGTCGTCGTCGCGGCCGGGGCCTGGGCGCCGGAGCTGCTGGCGCCGGTGGGTGTCACCGTACGGGTCGCACCGCAGCGTGGTCAGATCGTCCACCTCTCGCTGCCCGGCGCGGACACCGGGAACTGGCCCGTCGTCCTGCCCCGCGCCACCGGGCACTACCTCGTCCCGTTCGACGGTTCGCGGATCGTGGCCGGCGCCACCCGGGAGGCCGGTACCGGCTTCGACCACCGGGTGACGGCCGCGGGACTGGCCGAAGTGCTGACCGAGGCCCTGGCCGTCGCGCCCGGACTGGCGGGCGCCACCCACTTGGAGACGCGTGTCGGCTTCCGGCCCGTCGGCCCGGACGTCCGCCCGCTGCTCGGCCGGGTCCCCGGGCCGGAAGGCCTCGTCGTCGCCGACGGCCTTGGGCCGACCGGTCTGACCGTCGGCCCCTGGGCGGGACGTGTCGCCGCGCTGCTCGCGACGGGCGGGGACCCGGGGCTGGACCTGAGCCCCTACGACCCGGTGCGCTGACCGGCGCACGGTCCCGGAGGGGGCGCACAGGACGTGTGGAGGCGCGCGGGGGCGCGCACCGACTCAACCGTCCCTGCCAACTCTTTGCCCACTCCTGATGCTCCCCATACGGGGCGGCCTTGGAGCCGTACGGCCGATGCGAGGACCATGGACCGTATGAGGCGCCCTCCAACGGCAACACCCTTCGGTCCTGCTGCCCGGACGACGACCGCCGCGGCCGGCCGGCTCTCCCACGTGCGGTGGATCGCCGGCGGTACCGGAGCGGGCAAGAGCACGCTGGCGATAATCCTGGCCCGGCGCCACGGCGCCGTGATCTACCGCGGTGACCTGGCGCAGCACACCTGGCTGCCCCGCTGCACCCCACGGCAGCACCCGCACTTCCACGCGGCCCGCGACGAGCCGCCCGGCTCCCTGTGGGACAGCCGCAGCCCCGACGAGGCGTGTGGCTTCGCGCAGCGGGTGGTCGCCGAGACCTTCGCCTTCGAGGTCGAGGACCTCCTCGCGATGCCTGCCGACCGGCCCGTCCTGGTGGACTGGTTCGGCAACCTGCCGAGCCAGCTCGCGCCCCTGCTCACCAGCCCCGACCAGGCGGTCTTCCTGCTGCCCACCCCCGAGTTCCGGATGGCGGCACTGCGCGCCCGCCGCAACGTGCCGGTGCGGTCCCTGGTCAGTTGGGGCAGCCGGGCCCCGGAGTCCACCCTGGCCAAACGGCTGGCCCGGGACGAACTGTGGGACGCCGAGGTACGTCGCCAGGCCGCCGCCCACGGGAACACGGTGATCACCATGGACGGCGGCCGCCCGGCCGGCGAACTCGCGGACGAGGTGGCGGCGCGCTTCCGGCTGGGTACGGCGGCGTAGGAGACGGTGCGTAGGGAACGGGGCGTACAAAAGCGTAGGAGACGGCGGCCGCCCCCCTACGGCACCCGCGCCGTCCACTCCGGCGAGCTGAACTTTCCGCCCGCCAGTTCCTGAGCCCGCGTCATCTCCTCCGCGGAAACCTTGCCGTCGCTGCCCCCGTACCGCGCGCGGAACGAGGCGATCATCCGGTCGATGACCTCCGCCCGCGGCAGTCCGGTCTGGCGGCGCAGCGGGTCCACCCGCTTCTTCGCGCTGCGGGTGCCCTTGTCCGACAGCTTCTCCTTGCCGATCCGCAGCACCTCGACCATCTTGTCCGCGTCGATGTCGTACGACATGGTCACGTGGTGCAGGACCGCCCCGTCGCCCGCCACCATGCGCTTCTGCGCGGCGCCGGCGATCTTCCCGGCGTCGGTGGCGATGTCGTTGAGCGGCTTGTACCAGGCGTTGATGCCCATGTCGCCGAGGGCGGCCAGCACCCAGTCGTCCAGGTAGGCGTAGCTCTCGGCGAAGGTCAGGCCCTGCACGAGCGAGGCCGGTACGCACAGCGAGTACGTGATGGTGTTGCCCGGCTCCACGAACATCGCGCCGCCGCCGCTGATGCGCCGGACGACCGTCACACCGTGCCGCGCCGCGCCCTGCGGGTCCACCTCGTTGGCCAGTGA
Organism: Streptomyces sp. NPDC026394; assembly: GCF_055567735.1. Taxonomy (NCBI): domain Bacteria; kingdom Bacillati; phylum Actinomycetota; class Actinomycetes; order Kitasatosporales; family Streptomycetaceae; genus Streptomyces; species Streptomyces sp. NPDC026394. The sequence continues at coordinate 463,359 of NZ_JBVHPX010000006.1, read as the reverse complement.
CTGGAAGCTGCCGATGATGACGGCGGGGCGGTCCCACTCCCACACCCGCAGGGTCGGCGGCCGTCGGCCGGCGGCCACTTCGGCGGTCAGCACCTCGTCCAGGGCCATGTGCAGCGCGGGCGGCTGCGGCGCCTCGTGGATGATCTGCCAGTCGAAGTCCGTCCAGTCGGTGGCCTGGGCGACGGCGCGGCGTACCGCGATGCCCACCGCCTCCGCCGTGAACCCGAACAGCACCGCACCGGGCGGCAGCGCCGCCTCGATCCGGGCCGCCAGCCCGCGCGCGTCGGTGTCGGCGGGCGCGCCCTCCAGCGCCGCGTTGATGGCGCCGAGCGCCTCGTCCGGCTCCAGGAAGAAGTCCCCCGCGACCCGGACGTCGCGCAGCGTCCCGCCCGTCACGTCGAGATCGACGACCACGAGCTTGCCGCCCGGCACCTTGTACTCACCGTGGTGCTTGCCCTGCACGGCGCATCCTCCCGCTGTCCTGTTGCGGCGCACGGCCCGGGCGGCCGGCAGCCGGGTCAACCGTAGCGGTGCCGGTGGCATTCCCGGCAAAGGGGGCGGTTCAGGTCGCTCGGGCTGCGGCCTTCACCTCGGACACGAATCCTTGGAGCACCGTGGACCGGTGGTCTTCGGGGAGGTCGGCCAGCGTCTCGCGGGCCAGGTCGAGGCCGGTGTTCACGTCTCCGGACTTCACCACCGACAGCGCGCGGTGCACACCGGTGTGGGCGGCGTACCGGCTCAGATGAGCGGGCCTGTAGAGGTCTGCGGTGTCCTGCTCCGCCTGCGACCGCTCCACGTCACCGAGCCGTGCGTGAACGAGTGTCTTCGTGAGGCTGTATCCCCAGCGTGGCATGGAGAACACGGATGCCTGCTCGTCGGTCTCGACGGCGGGGAACATCTCGTCGGCCCCCCGGAGGGCGTCCAGAGCAAGGCCGGGCTCACCCAGTTTGCCGTATCCGTGAGCAAGCGCCAGGAGAGCGCACAGCCGTCCCAGAGAGGGGGACTCGGACAGCGCCAGACCATCGACGGCCACGGAGATGACAGGTTCGGGTTCGGCGCCCTCGTACACCAGGGCCAATGCGCCCTGTCCTCGGGTCCACTCCCGCAGAGAAGTGCGGCCGCTGCGGTCGGCGGCGGCTACGGCCGTTCTGTACCAGCGGGCAGAAGCCGCAGGACCGTCGAGAGAAGCAGTGGCCATACCCATCACGATCGAGAGCCGGGCGGCGGCTTCCCACAGACATGGCCGGTCATCGCTCAGTTTTCCCCGCAGCAGCAAGAGGTCCCCCGCCAGGCGTGGCTCCACCCGCCGGGCGGACAAGGCCATGAAGTCACGTCCGTAGTCGTCTGCGAGGCGGTGCCAGTCGTCCATGGAGACCACCTCGCCCATGGCTTCCATGATTCCTTGCCGTGCCGCCTCCGCGAGTGCCGATGGGTGACCGGCTTTCGCGGCTTGCAGGGCTTCAAGAGGCACGGAGAACAGCTCGGCCATGAAGCGAAGCCAGAAGCGGCCCGGAGACCGTTTCCCCGCCTCCCACCGGCTGACCTCCTCGCGGGTCAGTGTGGGCCGTCCGGACACGTTGCAGAGATGGACGGCCAGGTCCCCCTGCGACCAGCCCCGGCCGTCCCGAAGGACTTTGATCAGCTTTCCGATGCTCACGGGCTCAGTTTGGCCACCCGAACGGCCACTGGGCGGCGGATCGGGCAGCGTTACACCTGGAGCATGACCAAGACGTATCCCAGTGACCCGGTGGAACTGCCCCTGTGGCAGGACGCCGTGCCGAGTCCCGGGGCAGGCTGCAGCACGTGTTCAGAGATCAGTACCCACAGGGAGCAACGACGCTCGGCTCGGGACCACAGCGGCGTGTCCGACGCCAACGTCGTCATGCTCAGGCACCAGGCCGGGGGGTGCCCCGCATGACGCGCAGGACGTTCCGATTCGTGTCCTTCATGATCGAGCAGGACCGGACGGCGGAGCCCACCTACGAGGCTGTGTGCGTGTCCGGTGACGACAAGGAGTGCGGGCAGTCCTCGGACGAGTGGCTCACTCCACATCCCGTAGAGGTAGGGATGCGTGAGCATTCCAGGGGCACCGGGCACACGCGGTTCCGTCGTTCGTTCGTGGATTACGCGGACGTGTCGATGCAGGACTGACAGGAGGCAGGAGGAGGCAGGCCCGGCCGATGTGATCAGGACGTGCCCCGCCCGGAGGCATTGCCCGCGCCCCGACGGGGGAAGGGCGGACAAGGAGACCGCCCGTCCGTCCGTACGACACGAGGAGAACCGAGAACGTGTTCACCACCCGCCCGACCCTCCAGGGAACCTTCGGCATGGCCGCGACCACGCACTGGCTGGCCTCCCAGTCCGCGATGGCCGTGCTGGAGGACGGTGGCAACGCCTTCGACGCGGCGGTGGCCGCCGGTTTCGTGCTGCATGTCGTCGAGCCGCACCTGAACGGCCCGGCGGGCGAGGTGCCGGTCGTTCTGGCGCCCGCCGGCGGGCCGGTGCGGGTGCTGTGCGGCCAGGGGCCGGCGCCCGCCGGGGCGAGCGTGGCGCACTACACCTCGCTCGGGCTCGGGCTGGTGCCCGGCACCGGACCGCTCGCCGCCGCCGTGCCCGGCGCGTTCGACGCGTGGATGCTGCTGCTCCGCGACCACGGCACCAAGTCCCTCGGCGAGGTGCTCAAGTACGCCGTCGGGTACGCGGAGCACGGGCACCCGGCCGTCGAGCGGGTCGGCGAGACGGTGGCGACGGTCCGGGAGCTGTTCGAGACGGAGTGGATATCGTCCGCCGAGATCTACCTGCCGGAGGGGCGGCCGGTGGCGCCCGGCGGGCTGCTCAGGAACCGGCCGCTGGCGGCCACCTGGCGCCGCCTGATCGCCGAGGCGGAGGCCGCCGGGCCCGGCCGGGAGACGCAGATCGACGCGGCCCGGCGGATCTGGCGCGAGGGTTTCATCGGCGAGGCGCTGGCCGGCTTCGCGGCCCGTCCCGCCATGGACACCTCCGGCGAGCGGCACGCCGGCACCCTCACGGGCGACGACCTGGCGGCCTTCTCCGCGACGTACGAGGACCCGGTCACGTACGACTGGAACGGCTGGACCGTGGCGAAGCCGGGCGGCTGGTCGCAGGGCCCGGTCCTGCTCCAGCAACTCGCCTTGCTGCCGCCGGAACTGCCCGCCTACGGCAGTCCCGAGTACGTGCACCTGCTGATCGAGGGCTGCAAGCTGGCCATGGCCGACCGCGAAGCCTGGTACGGCGACGCGGCCGAGGTGCCGGTCGGCACGCTGCTGAGCGAGGACTACAACGCGGCGCGGCGGGCGCTGATCGGGGAGCGCGCCTCGTACGAGCTGCGGCCCGGCAGTCCGGACGGCCGTACGCCCCGGCTGAGCAAGCACGCCCTGGCCGTCGCGGCGGGGGAGGACGCCGCCGGCGCGCCGGGCGCCGCCGGTGCCGGGGCGGGCGAGCCCACGGTGGCGACCCCCGGCACCCCCGGTGCCGCCCCCGTCATCGCCCCCGAGGTCGACCGGAGCGGCGCCACCCGCGGCGACACCTGCCACATCGACATCGTGGACCGCTGGGGCAACATGGTCTCCGCGACACCCTCCGGCGGCTGGCTCCAGTCCAGCCCGGTGGTCCCCGCGCTCGGCTTCCCGCTCGGTACGCGCCTCCAGATGGCCTGGCTGGAGGAAGGGCTGCCGAACTCGCTGACGCCCGGCCGCCGGCCGCGCACCACCCTCACCCCGTCCCTGGCGCTGCGCGACGGCGTGCCCGTGATGGCCTTCGGCACCCCCGGCGGCGACCAGCAGGACCAGTGGCAGTTGCACTTCCTCCTGGCCGCCGCCCTGCGCGCCCCCGTACGCGGCGGCGTCGACCTCCAGGGCGCCATCGACGCCCCCAACTGGCACAACGACTCCTTTCCCGGTTCCTTCTTCCCGCGTGCCATGCGGCCGGGCAGCGTCACCGTCGAGTCCCGCCTCGGCGCGGACGTGATCGGGGAGCTGCGGCGGCGCGGGCACGCGGTGACCGTCGGCGACGCGTGGTCGGAGGGGCGGCTGTCCGCGGTGGCGCGGGACCCGGAGAGCGGGGTGCTGTCGGCGGCGGCGAACCCGCGGGGGATGCAGGGGTACGCGGTGGGGCGGTAACCGCGGCCGGGCCGAACCGGGGCGGGGCCCGCCCGGAGCGTGGCCGGCACCCCGACGGGCCCGGCCCCGGCATCCGCAGTTCACCTTCGGTCCAGCTCCTGTGTCAGTGGGGCGTGGTTCGATGGAGTCATGATCGAAGCGATGCGTACGGATACGGGAGACACGACGGACGAGACGGGCGCGGTGGGCGGTGCCGCGGCGCACACGGCGGTCGGAGTGCTGCGCGCGCTGAACCCGGCCGCCGTCGAGGACGCCGTCCGCAAGGCCGCGGCGGCCGAGATCATGCCGCGGTTCCGGCAGCTCGCCGCCCACGAGGTGCTGGAGAAGAACGGCCCGCACGACCTCGTCACCGTCGCCGACCGGCTGGCCGAGGAGCACCTCACCGCCGCCCTGACGAGCCTGCTGCCCGGCTCGCTGGTGGTCGGCGAGGAGGCGGTGCACGCCGATCCGGCGGTGCTGGAGGCGCTGGGCGGCGACGCGCCGGTGTGGATCGTCGACCCGGTCGACGGCACCCGCCAGTTCGTGCACGGCGACCCCGGCTTCGCCACGCTCGTCACCCTGGCGCTGCGCGGCGAACTCCTCGCCTCCTGGACGTACGCCCCGGCCCTGGACCTGATGGCCACCGCCCGGCGCGGCGCCGGCGCCGAGCTGAACGGGCAGCCGCTGCGCCGGAGCGCCCCGGCGGCCGGCGCGGTGCTGGACGTGGCGATATCGCACTACGACTTCACCACCGACCAGCAGAAGCGGGTGCTGGCCGCCCTGGAGACCGACGGCGTCGCCCCGCGCCCCTGCGGCTCGGCGGGCCTGGAGTATCTGCACATTGCCACCGGCGAGCTGGACGCCGTGGCCTTCAGCTGGGAGAACGCCTGGGATCACGCGGCGGGGCTGCTGCTGGTCCACGAGACGCGCGGGGCGAGCGGCACGGTCGCCGGCGAGCCGTTCCGCGTCACGGGCGGCAACGCGCTGCCGTTCACCGCGGCACGGGACGAGGAGACCGCCCGGCGTATCCTCGGACTGCTGGCGGCCGCCAACTGATCCTCGACGGAGAGGGTCGCTGACGAGGGGAGTGGCGCAGGTGCCGACGATGCTCGATGCCGTGGTGATCGGGGCGGGCCCCAACGGGCTGACCGCGGCCGTCGAACTGGCCCGTCGCGGCATGTCCGTGGAGGTCTTCGAGGCCCACGACACCATCGGCGGCGGCGCCCGCACGGAGGAGCTGACCCTCCCCGGCTTCCGGCACGACCCCTGCTCGGCGGTGCACCCGCTCGCCGCGGGCTCACCCGCCTTCGCCGCCATGGACCTGGAGCGGCACGGCCTGCGCTGGCTGCACCCCGACCTTCCGCTGGCGCACCCCTTTCCCGACGGCACGGCCGCGGTGCTGTCCCGTTCCGTCGGCGAGACGGCGATGTCCCTCGGCGCGCACGACGCCGGGACGTACCGCCGCCTGCTCGCGCCCTTCCTCGGCAAGTGGGACACCCTCGCCGCGGACTTCCTGCGCACCCAGTGGCTCGGCCTGCCGCGCGACCCGGTGACGTACGCCCGGTTCGGCCTGGCCGCGGCCCAGCCGGCCGCCCTGCTCAACCGGCGCTTTCGGGACCAGAAGGCGCGCGGCCTGCTCGCCGGCCTCGCCGCGCACGTCATCGCGCCCCTCGGCAGCCCGGGCACCGGCGGCGCCGCGATCATGTTCGCGCTGGCCGCGCACGCGGGCGGCTGGCCGATCCCGCGCGGCGGCTCCCAGGCCATCCCCGACGCGCTGGCCGCACTGCTGCGCCTGCACGGCGGCGCGGTGCACACGGGGTACGAGGTCAAGCGGCTGGACGACCTGCCCCCGGCCCGCGCGTACGTCTTCGACACCTCGCCGACCGCCCTGGCCCGGATCGCGGGGCTCGGCAACGCCTACCGCGGGGTGCGGTACGGACCCGGCGTCTTCAAGATCGACTACGCGCTGTCCGGCCCGGTGCCGTGGACCTCCGCCGCGGCCCGCCGGGCGGGCACCGTGCACCTCGGCCCCACCAGCGGCGAGATCGGCACCGCGCTGCGCGCCGCCGCCGACGGCCGCGCCCCGTCCGTACCGTTCCTGATCACCTCGCAGCCCACCCTGACCGACCCCACGCGGGCCCCCGAGGGCAAGCACACCTTCTGGGTGTACGGGCACGTACCGCACGGCTGGGAGGGCGACGCCACGGACGCGGTCGAACGCCAACTGGAGCGCTTCGCACCCGGGTTCCGCGACCTGGTCCTGGCCCGCGCCGTCGCCGGACCGCCCCAACTGGCCGCCCGGAACGCGAACTACGTCGGCGGGGACATCTGCGCGGGCTCCGCCGCCGGCCTGGGCCTGGTGATCCGCCCCAAGCTGACGCGCGTCCCGTACACCACCGCCCATCCGGCGGTCTTCCTGTGCTCCCAGTCCGCCCCGCCGGGCCCCGGCGTCCACGGGATGTCCGGCCACCACGCCGCCCGGGCGGTCTGGTCCCGGCTGCGGCCCACCCGCTGACGACGAGCCCGCCGGCCGGACCGGGTCTCGGTCCGGCCGGCGGGCACGTGCGCGGCCCGCACCGCACGCTCCGTACGGCTCAGAGGTCCAGCACCAGCCGCGGGCCCAGCGCGCGGGAGACACAGGCCAGCATCCGGCCCTCCTCGGCGCCGACGTCGTCCCGGTGCTCGACCTCCCCCTCCAGGACGGTGATCTCGCAACTCCCGCAGACGCCCTCGCGGCACCCCGACGACACCGGGATTCCGGCCTGCTGAAGGGCGTTCAGCAGCGAATCGTCGGCATCCACCTGGACCGTCCGCCCCGACCGGGCGCACGCGGCCTCGAACGCCTGGTCGGGGGCGAACACCTTGGGCGCCGGCTGGAAGCGCTCCGTGCGCAGTTGTTCGGCCGGGAAGGCGGCCTCCACCGCCGTGAGCATGGCGGCCGGCCCGCAGCAGTAGACCAGGGTGCCGGGTGCCAGCTCCGCCGCCAGCGCGGCGAAGTCCGGCCTGCCGTGCTGGCGGGTGGTGACGATGCGTACGGCGTCCCCGTAGGCCGAGCGCAGTTCCCCGGCGAAGGGCATGGTGGCGGCCGCCCGGCCCGCGTACACGAGGGAGGCGGGCAGCCCGGCCGCGGTCGCCGCCCGCAGCATCGGCAGGACGGGGGTGATGCCGATCCCGCCGGCGAGGAAGAGATAGCCCGGCGCGGGATCGAGGGGGAAGTTGTTGCGCGGCAGCGACACGTCGAGCGTACGGCCCGGGCGCAGGAAACGGTGGATGTACTCGGAGCCGCCGCGGCTGAGCGGGTCGTACCGTACGGCGACGCGGTAGGTCTCCCGGTCGGCGGGGTCCCCGCACAGGGAGTACTGCCGGGTCAGCCAGTTCGGCAGGGCCACGTCGACATGGGCGCCCGGCTCCCAGGGCGCCAGGGGGCCGTCGGCGCCGCGCAGGACGAGGGAGACGACGTCCTCGGCGACCGGGTCGATACGGTCGAGGAGGGTCCGCTGCATGGATGATTCCCTTTCCGGCACGGTCAGAAGAGCTTCCGGTAGGACGCTTCGAGGACGGCTTCGAACTGCTCCGGGGCGATGTCGCCCCCGAACTGCGCGGCGGCGATCTCACCGGCCGTCGGCAGCTCGTCGGCGAGGGCCTGGCTCGCCGGGTCCCACATCCGGGACCGCAGGAGCGCCCGGCCGCAGTGGAAGTACGCCTCGGTCACCTCGACGACGATCGCCAGGGCCGGCGCCTTGGCCTCGGTACGCATCCGGACCAGCACGTCGGGCTCGTCGGTGGGATAGGCCCGGCCGTTGACCCGCAGCGTCTCCCGCATGCCGGGGACCAGGAAGAGCATCCCCACTTCCGGGTTCTCCACGATGTTGCACAGCGAGTCGGCGATCCGGTTGCCCGGCCGGTCGGGTATCGCGAGCAGGTTCTCGTCGAGGACCTTCACGAACCCCGGGTAGTCGCCGCGCGGCGAGCAGTCGGCCCGTCCGGCCGCGTCCGCGGTCGCCAGCGACAGGAACGGCGAGTGCGCGATGAACATGCGGGCGAACCGGTCGATGTGGTCGATCTTCTTGTTCTCCAGCATCGGCTCGGGTTCACCGATCCGGGCGCGGACCTCGTCCAGGGACAGCCGCCGTGGGCGGGTGCGGACGTGCGTCGTCATGAAGGCTCCTTCCGGGAGGGCGGCACGGCGGACGGGCGCGGGCGGCACCGGCGCTCCCGACCCCCTCGCGCTCCGCGACAGCTCCGGCGGCAACCGCTCCGCCGCAGCTCATGGCACCATTGTGAGCAATTGCTCAGGTCTTTGCTACTCGCATTCGCAGACGGCCCAGGAGGTGCCATGACCACCGGCCGACGCGGCCTCCAGCCACGTAAACAGCCACGTCAGGCCCGCGCCGCAGCCACCCGGCAGCGCATCCTCACCGCCGCTGCTCACGTTTTCGCCGAGTACGGCTACGCCGCGGGGACCACCAACCGCATCGCCGAACGGGCGCGGGTGTCGATCGGCTCGCTGTACCAGTACTACCCGAACAAGGATGCGATCCTGGTGGAGCTGGTGACCCGGCACCTCGACGCCGGGATAGCCGCCGCCGGCCGCCACCAGGAGGGCGAGGCGCCCGAGACCCTTGAAGAGACCATCCGCCTCTTCGTGCGCACCTCGATCGGCAACCACCTCGACGACCCCCAGCTGCTGCGCGTCATGGCCGAGCAGGGGCCCCGGTCCCCGGAACTGCTCGACAAGATCGCCCGGCACGGGCGGGAGCGGATCGCCTACGCCCACGAGCTGTTCGCCGGACACCCGGAGGTTCGGGTCGCGGACACCCACACCGCCACCCGGCTCGTGGTGAGCACGATCGAACTCGTCGTCCACCAGCTCCTCGCCGCGCCGGACCCGGTCGACACCGCCCGGCTGGAGGACGAACTCGTCACCATGCTCACCGGCTACCTCACGGCGGCCCGCTGACGGTACGGGCGACCGCGGCGCCGTCGGGCGGCCGAGCCGGAAACTCCCGTGCGCTCCGCCCGCCGCGCGTGGTAATCCCCCTGTCATGAGCGATCTCCAGACAGCACGGCTGGTGCTCCACCCGCTGACCGCCGCCGAGGCGGAACGCCTGGTGGCGCGCGCCCCGGCGGACGGGGAGCGGTGGGCGCCCGGCTATCCGACGGACGGGGACGTGGAGTCCGCCACCGACTTCCTGGGCCACTGCGCGGCCACCGGTGACCCGCAGCCGTTCGGGGACTACGAGATACGCCGCCGGGAGGACGGGCTGGCCATCGGCAGCCTCGGCTTCCACCGGCCGCCCGACGCGGACGGCACGGTGACGATCGGCTACGGACTGGTCCCCGCGGCGCGCGGCCGGGGATACGCGGCCGAGGCGCTGCGCGGGCTGCTCCGTCTCGCCAGGGAACGCGGCATCACCCGGGTGAAGGGCGACGCCGACCTCGGCAACACCGCGTCCCAGCACGTCATGGCCGCCGCCGGGATGCGGCCGGTGGGGGAGGACGAGCGGGTGAAGTACTTCGAGATCACCTGGCCCGGTGGGGCGGCGGGCGCGTCCGCAGACGGCGACGGCGGGCCGTGACGTCCGTACGGCGGACCGCACGGACGGCATGATGGCCGGATGACCGCACCCTCACCCGCCCTCACCCTCGTCGCGGGCGACATCACCGAGCAGCCGGCCGACGCCGTCGTGAACGCCGCCAACTCCTCGCTGCTGGGCGGCGGGGGAGTGGACGGCGCGATCCACCGGCGCGGCGGCCCCGAGATCCTGGCCGAGTGCCGCGCGCTGCGCGCCTCGCACTACGGCAAGGGCCTGGCCACCGGGCAGGCCGTGGCGACCACGGCGGGCCGGCTGCCGGCCCGCTGGGTGATCCACACCGTCGGCCCCGTCTGGGCGAAGTCCGAGGACCGCTCGGCGCTGCTCGCCTCCTGCTACCGCGAGTCCCTGCGGGTCGCCGACGAGCTGGGCGCCCGTACCGTGGCCTTCCCGGCGATCTCCACGGGGATCTACCGCTGGCCGCTGGACGACGCGGCCCGCATCGCCGTCGAGACGGTGCGGGCCACGGAGACGGCCGTCGAGGAGGTGCGCTTCGTGCTCTTCGACGAGCGGGCGTACGCGGCGTTCGCCGCGCGGGTGGGCTGACCGGGCACCGGCCGGGAGCCGCTCAGGCCGGCCGGTGCCGTAGCCGCCCGTCGCTCAGGCCGAGACGATCCGCGCGGACACGCAAGGGTCCTCGTTGCGGTAGCCGAGCCGGTCGTAGAGCCGTTCGGCGGGCGCGTTCTCGGCCAGTTGCCACAGCGTGCAGAACCCGTGCCGCCGTACGGTGTGCCGGGTCAGCCACGAGGTCAGCGCGGCGCCGAGGCCCTGGCCGCGCTGGGCGGCGTCGGTCGCGACGGACGCCATCAGCGGCGCGCCGCTGTCCCGCAGGCTGCTCATCGCGCCGCACGCCACCAGCCGCCCGTCCGCGCCGCGGATGCCCGCCCAGAGGCTCACGTCCGCGGAGCCGGGGCCGGTGGAGTGGGCCGGACTGTGCTCGTTGAGGAAGGCGAGCAGCTCGTCGTGGTGGCTCTCGTCGAGCGTGACCACCCGGTCCTCCGCCGGGTGGACGGCCGGTTCCGCCAGCGTCCAGCGGAAGATCCACTCGACGACGTCGGTCACCGCCAGATGACGGCCGACCAGCGTCTCGGTGCCGCGCGGCCCGGTGAACTCCCGTACCTGGTCGGGAAAACCCTGCGCGGCACGCAGCACGAGACCGGCGGCGGCATCCGCCTCACCGACGCTCCACACGTGCCCGCGGGGGGCGTCGAGCCAGGCGACAGCGCCGCTGTTGCACCAACTGCTCCGGTCGGCGGGCCGCTGCCGGGCGGCGCCGAAACGCAGGAGGGCGGCGCCCTCCTGGAGCTCCAGGCCCTGGGTGAACAGGTCCTCGGTCCGGGGGAGAAGAGTCGTTGCCTGCATCACTCTCTGAGAAGGACGTAGGGATGGGAACGACCCCGGACACGCTGGCGGCGCGGCCGGAACCGTCTGTCTGAAGTAGGGGGTCCCGGCAGCGGCTGCGCACCCGTGCGCGCCCGGCCGACCGGGTGGTCAACTCTCGCACACCGCCCCCGGCCCGGCGCAAATTCTCGGCGGGTGCCGTATGCCACCCCGGATGGCGTCGGCGGCCGGACCGGTCACCGGACGCTGATGTCGGAAAACCGCCAGCCGAGCCGGTGCGGCTGCCGGATCCTGGAGGCATGCACACCGACTTCGAGCGCTGTCTGCGCGCCGTGCAGTCCAAGGACGCCAGGTTCGACGGCTGGTTCTACACGGCGGTGCGCACCACCCGTATCTACTGCCGTCCCAGTTGCCCGGTGGTGCCGCCCAAGCCCGGGAACATGACCTTCTACCCGAGCGCCGCAGCCGCTCAGCAGGCCGGATACCGCGCCTGCAAACGGTGCCGCCCGGATGCCAGCCCCGGCTCGCCGCAGTGGGACGAGCGCGCCGACCTCGTGGCGCGCGCCATGCGGCTGATCGCCGACGGCGTCGTCGACCGGGAGGGCGTCCCCGGCCTGGCCGCCCGCCTCGGCTACAGCACCCGCCAGGTCGAACGGCAGCTCCTCGCCGAGCTGGGCGCCGGGCCGCTCGCCCTGGCCCGCGCGCAGCGCGCCCAGACCGCGCGACTGCTCGTCGAGACCACCGAACTGCCCATGGCCGACGTGGCGTTCGCCGCCGGTTTCGCCAGCATCCGGACCTTCAACGACACCGTACGGGAGGTGTTCGCGCTCGCCCCCACCGAGCTGCGGCGGCGGGCCCGGCCGGGGGCCGCCGCGGCCCTGCCCGGCGCACTCGCCCTGCGGCTGCCCTTCCGGCAGCCGCTGTGCCCGGACAACCTCTTCGGCCACCTCGCCGCGACCGCCGTACCCGGTGTCGAGGAGTGGCGGGACGGCGCGTACCGGCGCACGCTCGCCCTCCCGTACGGGCACGGCATCGTCGCCCTGTCCCCGCGCCCCGGCCACATCGACTGCCGGCTGTCCCTCACCGACCTGCGCGACCTCACGGGGGCCATCGCCCGCTGCCGCCGGATGCTCGACCTGGACGCCGACCCGGAGGCGGTCGACGGACTGCTGGCCGAGGACGCCGTCCTGGCGCCGCTCGTCCGCAAGGCGCCGGGGCGGCGGGTGCCGCGTACCGCGGACGCGGACGAGTTCGCGGTACGGGCCGTACTGGGCCAGCAGGTGTCCACCGCCGCGGCCCGTACGCACGCGGGCCGGCTGGTCACCGCGCACGGACAGCAGATCGACGACCCGGTGGGCGGCCTGACCCACCTCTTCCCCTCCGCGGCCGAGCTGGCCGGGCTGGACCCCGAGGCGCTCGCCATGCCGCTTACCCGGCGCGCCACCCTCACCGCAATGATCGCGGCCCTCGCCGACGGCGCCGTACAGCTCGGCGTCGGCAGCGACCGGGAACGGGCCCGCGCCCAGCTCGCGGCGCTGCCCGGCGTGGGCCCCTGGACCGTCGAGTGCATCGCCATGCGCGCCCTCGGCGACCCCGACGCCTTCACCCCCACCGACCTGGGGCTGCGCCGCGCCGCCGCCCACCTCGGGCTGCCGGCCACCCCGGCGGCGCTCGTACGGCACTCGGCGCGCTGGCGCCCGTGGCGCGCGTACGCCGTCCAGTACCTGTGGGCCACCGACGACCACCCCATCAACCACCTCCCCACCGACTGAGGCGACCATGTCCGAGCCCCTGCCCGCCCGTACCGGCGGCGAGCGCTGCCACGCCGTCCTGACCGACACCCCGTACGGCCCGCTGACCCTGGTGGCCGAGGGCGACGCCCTCGCCGGCCTGTACATGACCGACCAGCGGCACCGCCCGCCGCAGGAGTCCTTCGGCCCGCCGGAGGACCTGGAGGCCCCGCCGTTCGCGGCGGCCGTACGGCAGTTGCGCGCCTACTTCGACGGCGCGCTCACCGCCTTCGACCTGCCCCTGGCGCCCCGGGGGACGCCGTTCCAGTGCCGCGTCTGGGCCGCCCTGTGCGACATTCCGTACGGCGGGACGCTCTCGTACGGGCAGCTCGCCGCGCGCCTCGGCCGGCCCTCCGCCGCCCGTGCGGTGGGCCTCGCCAACGGGAAGAACCCGATCGGCATCATCATCCCCTGCCACCGCGTGATCGGGGCGAGCGGCAGCCTCACGGGGTACGGCGGCGGGCTCGACCGCAAGCGCCGCCTGCTGGACTTCGAGCGGGGCGGAGCCGGGGAGGGGCGGGCGACCGCGGACCCGGGCGGGCAGCAGGCTCTCTTCGGTTGAAGCGTTGAAGCTGTCGAAGCCTTCGCCTGAAGTGAGGGGGAAAGCTTGGCCCGGCGTTGCGGCGTTGCTGAAGCGCCGAGGCGTTCAGGCGCCGCCCTCCACCACCGCACGCACCTCCGCGACCAACAGCTCCGCGGCCTTCAGTGACCGCGCCAACTCCGCTTCACTGCGGCCGAGTGCGCCCAGCAGGGCGCTCGCCCGCTCCGCGAACCCGGGCGGCGTGCCGGGCATCGCCGCCGCGGCGGCGAGCGCGCCCTTCTCGTTGATGCACCAGGTCCGGTGGTGGGCGTGCAGCGCCTGGGTCAGGTCGCCCACCGCCCGGGCCAGACAGAGGGCCGCGTGCAGCGTGTCCGCGGACGCCTGGGACTTGCCCGCGACGGTCACGGAGAACCCGGCGTCCCAGATCGCCGTTCCCATCAGCGCGGCGCGCAGCGGTTCCGGGTACTGCCGCATCTCCTCCTTGAGGCGGCCCAGCTCGCCGGTGGGGTCGGCCAGTACCCGCGACAGGGCCAGCTCCCCGGCGTACGCGGGGGACCAGAAGCCCAGCGGGTGCCCCACCTGGGCACCGATCTCGAACCGGCCCGCCCGGCACTCCCGCCACACCCGTTCCACCCGGTCGGCATCCCGCAGGAGCCAGTCCACGGGGGTACCGTCCGGCATCACCAGCCACGCCCCGCCGTTGACCCACGCACCCCACGCGCCCGGCGGATGGATCTCCACCGGCGACCCGGTGATCTCGGCGGCCAGGTCCGCCAGGCCCGCGAGGCCGACCTCGCCGCGGTAGTAGACCCCCAAGTCCCAGTCGGAGTCCGGCCGGTGCGTGCCCCGGGCCCGGCTGCCGCCGAGCGTCACGCCGACCACGCCGGGCACCCTGGCCAGAGCGGCCGCGCCGCTCTCCGCCCAGTAGTCCTCGTGAGCCCTGTCCGCCCCGGTGGTCGCTGTCTTCTCCATACGGGAAGCATAGAGTGCCCGCTGTCCGCCCACGGCAGCGGCGGCCGGGCCCGTCAGCGCAACAAGTCCCGTACGTCTGCCAGCAGTTCCACCTGATGGCGCCAGTCACCGCCCGCGACGTCCATCAGGACGCGGGTGACTCCCGCGCCGCAGTAGCGGTGCAGGCGTTCCGCCGCCTCCCGGGGGCCGCCCGTCACGGGGACGCCCGCGAAGCGTCCGGGCGGGGCGCCGTGGGCGGTGGCGAGGTCCGTGGCGAGGTCCGCGCCGGTGGGCAGGCCGGGTTCCGTACCGAGTACGCCGGTGGTGCCGACGACGACGGCCGGGGCCGGGCGGCCGAGCGCGGCGGAGAGTTCGGCGAGGTGCACGGCGCCCTCGGCCGCCTGGGCGGCCGACACCCGGGAAGGGAACCAGCCGTCACCCAGGAGCGCGGCCCGCCGCACCGCGGCGCGCGAGGTGCCGGTGATCCAGACCGGCGGCATCGGCACGGCGGACTCCGGCTCCGCCACCGGGTGCCCGGGCCCGTACGGCAGCGGCGCCCGCTCGCCCGCGAGCAGGCGGGGCAGCAGCCGCAGTACCGCGTCGGTCCGGCGCACCCGCTCCTCGTACGGAACGCCCGCGGCCGCCCACCGCTCCCGGCCGCCGCCCGTCCCCACCCCCAGCACCAGCCGCCCGTCCGCGACGTGCTGGAGGCCGGCGATCTGTTCGGCGGTCTGGGCCGGCGGCCGGAGCCCCGGCGTGTACACCGCGCCGACGACGGTGATCCGCTCGGTCGCCGCGGCCACCGCCGCCAGGACCACCGCGGTGTCCAGGGCCGGTGCGCCGGCCGCGGGCCGGTCCCCGTACGCGACGAGGTCCAGCCCGGCCAGTTCCGCGTGCCGGGCCGCCTCGGTGAGCGGAAGCTTCTGCTCCCGCCGCACGGCGGGCGACGGCAGCAGCACGCCCACGGCCAGGCGGCCGGGCCGGACCGCGGAATCCGGGAGAAACGTCATACGGTGACGATGCAACTTCAAGGGGACTTGAGGTCAAGGGGCGGCGAGCGCGACCCCTCGCCGCCTCAGCCGCCTCAGACGTCGTAGCGGTAGAACGGGGCGTGGTCGAGAAGGTCGGCGGGCGTCATCGTGTGCCAGGGGGACAGCGGGGTGTGCAGGCCGGGTACGCCCTGGGCGGGCTCCAGCGGGAGGTAGTGCGGTACGCCGGGATGGCGGCGCTGCCAGTCGGCCCAGATCTTGTCGACGAAGCAGTGGTGGAGGAAGAACACCGGGTCGTTGGGCGAGGCGAGGAAGGTCATGTGACCGCCGACGAAGACATGGGCGGAGCCGTGCAGCTTGCCCCAGGCCCGCTCCCACGGGAACTTCGCGTAACCCTCCAGGTGGTTGCGGAAGCTGGGGTACGGCGGATCCTCGCCACTCAGGTGGTTCCACGGAGGGCAGTCGTAGACGGGCAGCGCGAGGGCGGCCTCCAGTTGACGGGCTGTGGAGAGGGTGCCGGGCGGGCGCAGCGCGCGGGTGAGGAAGTCCCGGTCGTCCTGGGTGTAGTAGCCGTTGGCCCACGTGACGTCGTTGCCGGTGGGCCGGACGTTGACCCCCAGCCGCCAGCCGTTGCGCCGGGCGAAGGGGCCCGAGGTCACCTGCCGGTCGCCGGGCCGCCCGTCACCGCCCATGAAGTCGTCGGCCCACAGCGGCGAGTCCCTGCCGCGGTCGCTCGTCCAGTCCCAGTACGGCAGGGTGACGGCGGGGTCGATCGCGCGCAGCGCCTGTTCGAAGTACAGCAGGAACTGCCGGTGCCAGGGGAGCAGCGAAGGGGTCAGGTGCGCGGTGCGGTACCCGTGGTCCCGGTGGATGTAGTCGTGGGAGTTCGCCCGGACGTGGACGGCGACCAGCGCGTCGTACACGCCGCTGCGCTTGGCCTCCAGGACGGCCCGCACGAAGCGGCGTCTCTCCTGCGCGGTCAGGGCCAGATGGTTCTTGCGGACGTGCGGGCGGCCCGGGGCGGTGGGACCGGACGGCACGACGGGCTCCGGCCACGACCGCGGCGGCGGGGCCGGCAGCAACCGGGCGCCGCGCAGCCGCCGTACGGCGCGGCGCGCGGCCGCCAGCGGGGTCCGGTCGAACCCGTAGTGGCACAGCGGGGACAGGTAGGCTTCCTCGCCCATCCGTATCAGTTGCAGCTCACGGCCGTCGATCGTCACCCGCGCGCGGCCCTGCGGTGCGTCGATCCGGATCGTCCGGCCGTGGTACCGCTCGGAGTACGGTCGCGGGCCGCGCGAGTCGGCCGCCGCGGGCAGCAGCGCCGCCGCACCGGCTGCCGTCGCGGCCGTGAACACATCGCGCCGTCGCACCAGACCCCCTCATCCGGCCCGCCTCACCCTTGTCCGGAGCATCACCCCGGCCGGGGCTCCGGACGCCTTCCCCGGCCGAATGCACTCGAACGGGTGAGCCCCCGCCCTGTCCCCCCACTGGCCCCTGCACCCGTCCCCGCGCCCGTTCCTGCGCCCATCTCCGCAATCTCCGCTCCCGTCCCCGCGCCCGTCTCCGCTCCCGTTCCTACGTCCCCGTCGGCCCCTGCCCGGACGGTCCCGTGTCGTCCCCCGCCCGCTTGGAGACCGCCGCCCGCCGAAGCCGCGGGTGCCGGGTCGGACCCTGCTCGGTGATCGTCTCGCCGACGATGGCACGCACCGCGTTGCGCAGCCCGTGCATCGCGTGGTGCCGCGCCGGACCGGCGCCCGGGTCCTCCCGCAGTTCCTTCAGCAGCGCCCAGCACAGCGCCAGCATCACGAACACGAAGGGCAGCGCGACCAGGATCGTCGCCGTCTGGAGCGCGCCGAGCCCGCCGGCCACCAGCAGCACCGCGGCGACCGCGGCCATCAGGATGCCCCAGGTGACCACCAGCCACGTCCGCGGGTGCAGCGCGCCCCGGCTGGTGAGCGAGCCCATCACCAGGGACGCGGAGTCGGCGCTGGTGATGAAGTACGTCATGACCAGGATCATCGCCACCCAGGAGGTGACGGTCCCGGCCGGCAGCGCGCCCAGCATCCCGAACAGCGACGCCTCCGCGTCCTTCGCGTTGCTCGCGAGGTCGGCCAGGCCGCTGGCGTCCAGCCGGATCGCGCTGCCGCCCATCACGCAGAACCAGATCATCGTCGCGCCGCTGGGCACCAGCAGGACGCCGATCAGGAACTCCCGGACGGTGCGCCCGTGCGAGATCCGGGCGATGAACGTGCCGACGAACGGGGCCCAGGACAGCCACCACGCCCAGTAGAAGATCGTCCAGGTGCCGAGCCAGCTCGCGTCGGTGAAGGCGCCGGTGCGCGAGGCCATCGGCAGCAGATCGTTGAGGTAGCCGCCGACGCTCGCCGGGATGCTGTCCAGGACGTACACCGTCGGGCCGAGCACGAAGACGAACAGCATCAGCAGCGCGGCCAGCACGATGTTCAGGGTGGACAGCCACTTGACGCCCTTGTGCAGGCCGGAGAAGGCGGACGCCACGAAGGCGGCGGAGAGCGCGACGATGATGATCAGCTGGACCGCCGTGCTGTCCGAGGTGCCCGTGGTGAGCTGGAGGCCCTTGCTGACCTGGAGGGCACCGAGGCCCAGGCTGGTGGCCGTACCGAAGACGGTCGCGAAGACGGCCAGCAGGTCGATCAGGTGTCCCAGCCGCCCGCCGGCCCGCCGCTCGCCGATCAGCGGGACGAAGGCGGAGCTGAGCCGGTTGCTGCGGCCCTTGCGGAAGCCCGCGTAGGCCAGGGCCAGACCGACGATGCCGTAGATGGCCCACGGGGTCAGGGTCCAGTGGAAGAACGAGTACTCCAGCGCGGTACGGGCCGCGGCGCCGGTGTGCGCGGTGACGCCGCTGGAGGGCGGCGGGGTGACGTAGTGCTGGAGCGGTTCGCCCACACCGTAGAACATCAGGCCGATTCCCATGCCGGCGCTGAACATCATCGCGATCCACGCGAGATTGCCGAATTCCGGCTCCGCGTCGTCCTTGCCGAGCCGGATGCGGCCGAATCGGCTGAAGGCGATGAGGAAGCACAGGACGAGAAAGACGTCGGCGGCCACCACGAACAGCCAGCCGAAATTCCCCAGCACCCAATTCAGCGCGGCGTCGGTGACGGATTCGAAATTCTTTTTGCCCAGCGCCGCCCAGGCCACCACCGCGAGCACCGCGGCGACCCCGGCACCGACCAGGATCAGATCGGGCGGCGGATCGTGCTCCGCGTTTCCCGGCACGGAATTCGGCGTCGGCTCCTCGGACGTCTGCACGCTCATGGCGTCCCACTATGACCGGAAAAACGATGCTTCGCCGGGTTGGCGCGCCGACCGGGGCATCCGCTCCCTGTTCGCCGGAGCCCGCGCCGGATAGGGTCGCAGCGGCGCGACTGCCAGTTCGAAAGCAAGGGGAAACAGTGGCGGACGCAGCAAGGACACCGGCGGCAGACCGGGACCGGGCACCGCGGGTGCTGGTCGCCGCGGACAAATTCAAGGGCTCGCTGACGGCCACCGAGGTCGCCCGGCACGTCACCGCCGGACTGCGCCGGGCCGTCCCCGGCCTGACGGTGGAGTCCGTCCCGGTCGCGGACGGCGGCGACGGCACGGTCGCGGCCGCCCTGGCGGCGGGCTTCGCCCGGCACGAGGCACGCGTCACCGGCCCGGCCGGCGACCCGGTCACGGCCACCTTCGCACTGCGCGAGGACGGCACGGCCGTGGTCGAGATGGCCGAGGCCTCCGGCCTCCAGCACCTCCCCGAGGGCCGCTTCGCGCCGCTCACGGCCACCACGTACGGCACCGGCGAGCTGCTGCGCGCGGCGCTGGACGCGGGCGCCTCCACCATCGTCTTCGGCGTCGGCGGCAGCGCCACGACCGACGGCGGCGCGGGCATGCTCGCCGCCCTCGGTGCCCGCTTCCTGGACGCCGCGGGCACACCGCTCGCACCGGGCGGCGGGCCGCTGCGCGACCTGGCCACCGCCGACCTCTCGGGCCTGGACCCACGGCTCGCCCGTACGGAGGTGGTCCTCGCCAGCGACGTGGACAACCCGCTCACCGGGCCCAAGGGCGCCCCCGCCGTGTACGGACCGCAGAAGGGCGCGAGCGAGCAGGACGTCGCGGCGCTGGACGCGGCCCTGACCCACTACGCCAAGGTCCTGGAGACCGTGGTGGGGCCCCGCGCCGCCGAGCATGCCGCCGCGCCCGGCGCGGGCGCGGCCGGCGGCATCGGCTACGGGGCCCTGGTCGGCCTGGGGGCCGTCTTCCGGCCGGGCATCGACGTCATGCTGGAGGTGCTGGGCTTCGGCCCGGCGCTGGCCCGCGCCACCTTCGTCGTCACCGGCGAGGGCTCGCTGGACGCGCAGACCCTGCACGGCAAGGCCCCGGCCGGCGTCGCGGCGGCGGCCCGTGCGGCGGGCCTGGAGGTGGCGGCGGTCTGCGGCCGCCTGGCCCTGCCGCCGGAGGCCCTGGGCCGGGCCGGCATCCGCCGCGCCTACCCGCTGACCGACCTGGAGCCGGACCCGGCCCGTTGCATGGCCGAGGCGGGCCCGCTCCTGGAGCGGGCCGCGGAGGCGCTGGGGCGCGACTTCCTGCTCTGAGGCGCTTGCGTACGGTCCCGGGTGCCGACGTGCGGCCCGAGGCAGCGGCGTACGATCCGGGGCGCCGACCGACGGGCCAGGGGGCGCGACGCGAGGCTCACGGGACTCACGGCGCGCCCCCCCCGCGCCCGCGTGCACCCGGATACGACAAAAGGCCCCCGCCGAGCTGATGTGCTCGGCGGGGGCCTTTCCGGTCCGGGGACCGGACACCGCTACTGAATCTGTGCGCTGCGCGCCTCGCGGCGGTTGTCGCGGAAGGTGTTGACGCGGCGGGCCGTCGCGAAGACCGGGATCATCGCACCCAGCACGATCTGGAGGGAGCAGCCGGTCTGCAGCAGCATCTGGCCGCCGGGGGCGTCCAGCGCCCAGGCCGCCAGCATCCCCATGCTCAGCACGATCCAGCTGAGCATCGCCACCGCCAGCCGCCCCCGCGGCTTCGGGTACTCGACCCGGCTCACCATCAGCCAGGCCACCCCGATGATCGCCAGCAGCGTCGGCACGAAGGGCAGCTCCATCAGGACGATCGCGACGACGGTCAGCGCGCCGAACGGGCTCGGCATCCCCTGGAAGATGCCGTCCCGCAGCGTCACGCAGGAGAACCGGGCCAGCCGCAGCACCACCGCCAGCAGCACCACCACCGCCGCGACCACCGAGACCCGCTGGTGCGAGTCCGGGGCGACCATGCCCCAGGTGACGACGAAGTACGCCGGCGCCAGCCCGAAGCTGATCAGGTCGGAGAGGTTGTCGAGCTCGGCCCCCATCGCCGAGGCGCGCAGCTTGCGCGCGACGAGCCCGTCGAACAGGTCGAAGATGGAGGCCAGCAGCATCAGGATCACCGCCATGGCGGCGCTGTGCCGGGCCATCCCGCCGTCCTCGTTGCCCGTCAGGTGCGGGATCAGGACGCCGGTGGTGGTGAAGTAGACGGCCATGAAGCCGCAGATCGCGTTGCCGAGCGTGAGCGTGTCCGCTATCGACAACCGCGTCGACAGCGGCATGTCGTCGGCCGCGTCGTCCTCCTCGACCTCCGCGACCCAGCCGGGCTGCGTGTCGGGATCAATCACGGTCAAGGCGTGTCACCCCCGCGGTGGTGGCCTGGCCGACCTCGACCGCGGCCTCGACACCCGCCGGGAGGTAGACGTCGACGCGCGACCCGAAGCGGATCAGGCCGATACGCTCGCCCTGCTCCACCTTCGAGCCCTGGGGCACGTAGGGGACGATCCGGCGGGCCACGGCACCGGCGATCTGCACCATCTCGATGTCGCCGAGCTCGGTGTCGAAGTGCCAGACGACCCGCTCGTTGTTCTCGCTCTCCTTGTTGAACGCCGGGACGAACCCGCCGGGGATGTGCTCCACGGACGTCACCGTGCCGGCCAGCGGCGCGCGGTTGACGTGGACGTTCAGCGGGCTCATGAAGATGGCGACGCGGGTGCGCCCGTCCTTCCACGGCATGATGCTCTGCACCACGCCGTCGGCCGGGGAGATGACCCGGCCCTGAGCGATCTCCCGCTCAGGGTCGCGGAAGAACCACAGCATGCCCGCCGCCAGGGCGGTGGCGGGCACGGCGGCGACGGCCCAGCGTCCCGAGCGACGGGAACGGGCCAGGCTGACCGCTGCCGTCGCGACGGTCGGCAGAAGCCACGGCGACGCTCCGCGCGCGAGGCGGACACGACCGCGTTGTGCAGAGGATTGGCTGTGGGGCATGGATGACCTTCGTAGCGGAGGATGCCGCATATGCAATGGGGGACGGCGGCTTTCCCGGGATGGTATCGGTTGCGAGCGGCAACTGGCCAAGAGCCAGAGCCAATCCGTGGCCGAAGCGCGCTGACGGGGTGTGATCTTCGTCCTGAATAAAACACCCTAAATCGGACGTTCACCCCTGGATTCGGTACTCCTCCAGCAGTCGCCGACCGATGATCATTTTCTGGATCTCGGCGGTACCCTCACCGATGAGGAGCATCGGTGCCTCCCGGTAGAGGCGCTCGATCTCGTACTCCTTGGAGAAGCCGTAGCCGCCGTGGATGCGGAACGCGTCCTCCACCACCTCCTTGCAGTACTCGGAGGCCAGGTACTTGGCCATGCCCGCTTCCAGGTCGTTCCGCTGCCCGGAGTCCTTCTTGCGTGCGGCATTGACCATCATCGCATGGGCCGCTTCCACCTTTGTGGCCATTTCGGCAAGTTTGAACTGGATCGCCTGGTGCTGGGCGATCGGCTTGCCGAAGGTGTGCCGCTGCTGCGCGTACGAAACGCCCAGCTCGAAGGCGCGCTGCGCCACGCCGCAGCCGCGCGCGGCCACGTTCACCCGGCCGACCTCGACGCCGTCCATCATGTGATAGAAGCCACGCCCGGTCTCCCCGCCGAGGACCCGGTCGGCGGGGACGCGCAGCCCGTCCATGATCAGCTCGGTGGTGTCGACCCCCTTGTAGCCCATCTTGTCGATCTTGCCGGGGATGGTCAGTCCCGGCCGGACCTCGCCGAAGCCCGCTTCCTTCTCCACGAGGAAGGTGGTCATCGACTTGTGCGGCGCGGTGCCCTCCGGATGGCCCTCGTCCGTACGGCACAGCACCGCGACGAGAGTTGACGAACCGCCGTTGGTCAGCCACATCTTCTGACCGGTCAGTACATAATCCCCGCCGTCCGCCACCCCCTTGGACGTGATGGCCGAGACGTCCGAGCCGAGCGCCGGCTCCGACATCGAGAAGGCGCCACGGACCTCACCCGCCGCCATCTTCGGCAGGAAATGGTCCTTCTGCTCCTGCGTACCGTGCTGCTTGAGCATGTACGCAACGATGAAGTGGGTGTTGATGATGCCCGACACGCTCATCCAGCCGCGGGCGATCTCCTCCACCGTCAGCGCGTACGTCAGCAACGACTCGCCGAGGCCGCCGTACTCCTCGGGAATCATCAGCCCGAAGACACCGAGTTCCTTCAGTCCCTCGACTATCTGCGTCGGGTACTCGTCGCGGTGCTCCAGTTCGGTCGCGACCGGCAGAATCTCTTTGTCGACGAAGTCACGCACCGTCGAAAGGATTTCCCGCTGGATGTCCGTCAGGCCCTCGGTCCGTGCGAGGCGTCCGCTCATCTCACTTCTCCTTACGGGCCGGTTCCCGCAGCTCGGGGCGGCCCGGCTGCTCCCCGCCGCGCTCCTTGACGTATGTGGCGGTCGGCACCATCACCTTGCGCCGGAAGACGCACACCATGGTGCCGTCCTGCTTGTAGCCCTTGGTCTCCACATGGACGATCCCGCGGTCGCTCTTGGACCTCGACGGCGTCTTGTCGAGCACCGTCGTCTCGCCGTAGAGCGTGTCCCCGTGAAAAGTGGGCGCCACATGCTTCAGCGACTCGATTTCCAGATTCGCGATCGCCTTGCCCGACACGTCCGGCACCGACATCCCCAGCAACAGCGAGTAGACGTAGTTCCCGACCACGACATTCCTGCCGAAGTCGGTGGTCTGCTCGGCATAGTTGCTGTCCATGTGCAGCGGGTGGTGATTCATCGTGAGCAGACAGAAGAGGTGGTCGTCGTATTCCGTGACCGTCTTTCCCGGCCAGTGCTTGTAGACGTCCCCGACGGTGAATTCCTCATAGGTACGGCCGAACTGCATCGCGCTCACGCCTCCGGGGCTTCGAACTTCGAGGTACGGGTCATGCCGGCGGCGCGGCCCTTTCCGCTGACGACGAGCGCCATCTTGCGGCTGGCCTCGTCGATCATCTCGTCACCGAGCATCGCGGAACCCTTCTTGCCGCCCGCCTCGGAGGTGTGCCACTCGTACGCGTCGAGGATCAGCTCGGCACGGTCGTAGTCCTCCTGCGACGGCGAGAAGACCTCGTTTGCCGCCTCGACCTGGCCGGGGTGCAGCACCCACTTGCCGTCGAAGCCCAGCGCCGCGGCGCGCCCGGCGACCTCCTTGTAGCCGTCCACGTTCTTGATCTGGAGGTAGGGACCGTCGATCGCCTGGAGGTCGTTGGCGCGGGCCGCCATCAGGATGCGCATCAGGATGTAGTGGTACGCGTCCGCGCCGTAACCGGGCGGCTGCTCGCCCACGACCAGCGTCTTCATGTTGATGGAGGCCATGAAGTCGGCCGGGCCGAAGATGATGGTCTCCAGGCGCGGCGACGCGGTGGCGATGGCGTCCACGTTCACCAGGCCCTTGGCGTTCTCGATCTGCGCCTCGATGCCGATCCGGCCCGCCTCGAAGCCCATCGTCGTCTCGATCTGGGTGAGCAGCAGGTCCAGCGCGACGATCTGCTCGGCGTCCTGCACCTTGGGCAGCATGATGCAGTCCAGGTTCTGCCCGGCGCCCTCGACGACGGTGATGACGTCCCGGTACGTCCAGTGCGTGGTCCAGTCGTTGACCCGCACGACGCGGGTCTTGCCGGACCAGTCGCCGTTGTTCAGCGCGTCCACGATGGTGTGCCGGGCACCTTCCTTGGCCAGCGGCGCGCAGGCGTCCTCCAGGTCCAGGAAGACCTGGTCGGCGGGGAGGCCCTGGGCCTTCTCCAGGAAGCGCGGGTTGCTGCCGGGGACCGCGAGGCAGGAACGGCGGGGACGAAGGCGGTTGACAGTCACGCGGGGACCTCCAGAGGGTCGAGCTTGTTCGCGGTACGGATCTCGTCGACGATACGGCCGATGATCTCCGTGATACCGAAGTCCTTCGGGGTGAACACGGCCGCCACTCCGGCTTCCCGGAGGGCCGCCGCGTCGGCGTGGGGGATGATGCCGCCGACGATGACGGGGATGTCGTTGTCGCCGGTCTCGCGCAGCCGCCGCAGTACGTCCGGCACCAGCTCGGCGTGCGAGCCGGACAGGATCGACAGGCCCACGCAGTGCACGTCCTCGGCGACGGCCGCCGTGACGATCTGTTCGGGCGTCAGCCGGATGCCCTGGTAGACGACCTCGAAGCCGGCGTCCCTGGCCCGTACGGCGATCTGCTCCGCGCCGTTGCTGTGGCCGTCCAGCCCCGGCTTGCCGACCAGCAGCCGCAGCCGCCCGGTGCCCAGGTCGGCGGCGGTCCGCTCGACCTTGGCGCGGACCGCGGCGAGCGGCGTGCCCGCCTCCGCGGTGACGGCGAGCGGCGCGCCCGAGACGCCGGTCGGCGCCCGGAACTCGCCGAAGACGTCCCGCAGGGCCCAGGACCACTCGCCCGTGGTGACGCCCGCGCGGGCGCATTCGAGGGTCGCGGCGAACAGGTTGGTGTCACCGGCCGCGGCCTTCTTCAGCGCCGACAGGGACTCCTGCGCCCGCGCCTCGTCGCGGTCGTCCCGCCACCGGTGCAGCGCCCGCACCACGCCCGCCTCGTTGTCCGGGTCGACGGTCATGATGGCCGTGTCCAGGTCGGCGGTGAGCGGGTTCGGCTCGGTCGACTCGTAGCAGTTGACGCCGACGATCTTCTCCTCGCCCGCCTCGATCCGGGCCCGCCGCTCGGCGTGCGAGGAGACCAGTTGCGCCTTCAGGTAGCCGGACTCGACGGCGGCCATCGCCCCGCCCATCTCCTCGATCCGGGCCATCTCCGCCAGGCACTCCTCCACCAGGGCCGCGACCTTGCCCTCGATGACGTGCGACCCGGCGAAGATGTCCTCGTACTCCAGCAGGTCCGACTCGTGGGCCAGCACCTGCTGGATACGCAGCGACCACTGCTGGTCCCAGGGCCGGGGCAGGCCCAGCGCCTCGTTCCAGGCCGGGAGTTGTACGGCGCGGGCGCGGGCGTCCTTGGAGAGGGTGACGGCCAGCATCTCCAGGACGATCCGCTGGACGTTGTTCTCCGGCTGCGCCTCGGTCAGGCCGAGGGAGTTGACCTGCACGCCGTAGCGGAACCGGCGCTGCTTGGGGTTCTCGACGCCGTACCGCTCGCGGGTGATCTGCTCCCAGATGCGGCCGAAGGCGCGCATCTTGCACATCTCCTCGATGAACCGGACCCCGGCGTTCACGAAGAAGGAGATCCGCGCGACCACGTCACCGAACTTCTCCGGCGGCACCTGCCCCGAGTCCCGTACGGCGTCGAGCACGGCGATCGCGGTGCTCATCGCGTACGCGATTTCCTGCACCGGCGTGGCGCCCGCCTCCTGCAGGTGGTAGCTGCAGATGTTGATCGGGTTCCACTTCGGGAGGTGCGCCACCGTGTACGTGATCATGTCGGTGGTCAGCCGCAGGCTCGGTCCCGGCGGGAAGACGTGCGTCCCGCGCGAGAGGTACTCCTTGACGATGTCGTTCTGCGTGGTGCCCGACAGCTCGGCGATGTCGGCGCCCTGCTCCTCGGCGACCACCTCGTACAGCGCCAGCAGCCACATGGCCGTGGCGTTGATCGTCATCGAGGTGTTCATCTGCTCCAGCGGGATGTCCTGGAACAGCCGGCGCATGTCGCCGAGGTGCGAGACGGGGACCCCGACCCGGCCGACCTCGCCGCGGGCGAGGACGTGGTCCGGGTCGTAACCGGTCTGCGTCGGCAGGTCGAAGGCGACCGACAGGCCTGTCTGGCCCTTGGCGAGGTTGCGCCGGTAGAGCGCGTTGGACGCCTCAGCGGTGGAGTGCCCGGCGTAGGTCCGCATCAGCCACGGACGATCCTTGTGACGTTCGGTCATGTTGGTCCGTACTCTCGGGGTCCGTCCGTCCGGATCAGACGTTCCGGAACCGGTTGATGGCGTCGATGTGCCGCGCGCGCTTCTCCGCGTCGCGCACGCCCATGCCTTCCTCGGGTGCCAGCGCGAGGACGCCGACCTTGCCCTGGTGGAGATTGCGGTGCACGTCGTACGCGGCCTGCCCGGTCTCCTCCAGCGTGTACGTCTTCGAGAGCGTCGGGTGGATCTTGCCCTTGGCGATCAGGCGGTTGGCCTCCCACGCCTCCCGGTAGTTGGCGAAGTGCGAGCCCACGATGCGCTTCAGCGACATCCACAGGTAGCGGTTGTCGTACTCGTGCTTGTAGCCCGAGGTGGAGGCGCAGGTGACGATCGTGCCGCCCTTGCGCGTGACGTAGACGCTCGCGCCGAACGTCTCGCGCCCCGGGTGCTCGAAGACGATGTCCACGTCCTCCCCGCCGGTCAGCTCACGGATGCGCTTGCCGAAGCGCTTCCACTCGCGCGGGTCCTGCTCGTGCTCGTCCTTCCAGAACCGGTAGCCCTCGGCGTTGCGGTCGATGATCGCCTCGGCGCCCATCTTCCGGCAGATCTCCGCCTTCTGGTCGCTGGAGACCACACAGATCGGGTTGGCACCGCCGGCCAGCGCGAACTGCGTGGCGTACGAGCCGAGTCCGCCGCTGGCGCCCCAGATCAGCACGTTGTCGCCCTGCTTCATCCCGGCGCCGTTGCGGGACACGAGCTGCCGGTACGCGGTGGAGTTGACCAGCCCGGGGGCCGCCGCCTCCTCCCAGCTCAGGTGGTCCGGCTTGGGCATGAGCTGGTTGGACTTGACGAGCGCGATCTCGGCGAGACCGCCGAAGTTGGTCTCGAAGCCCCAGATGCGCTGCTCCGGGTCGAGCATCGTGTCGTCGTGCCCGTCGGCGGACTCCAGCTCGACGGACAGGCAGTGCGCGACGACCTCGTCACCGGGCTTCCAGGCGTTCACGCCGGGACCGGTGCGCAGGACGACGCCCGCCAGGTCGGAGCCGATGACGTGGTACGGCAGGTCGTGGCGCTTGGTGAGGGGGGACAGCTTGCCGTAGCGCTCCAGGAAGGCGAACGTGGAGACCGGCTCGAAGATCGAGGTCCAGACGCTGTTGTAGTTGACCGAGGAGGCCATCACGGCCACCAGGGCCTCGCCGGGGCCCAGTTCGGGCACCGGCACCTCCTCGATGTGGAGCGACTTGCGGGGATCCTTCTCCTTGGTGGTGAGGCCGTCGAACATGTCGGCCTCGTCCTTGTGCACGGTCACCGCGCGGTAGGAGTCGGGGAGGGGCAGAGCGGCGAAGTCTTCGCGGGTGCTCTCTGGCGCGAGGATCGCGTCAAGTATCTGGTTCACGGTGTGCCTCCGGCGAAGCCAGTCGAGGGAAACGGCTTGAGGGAACGTCGGGGGTGGTGCAGAGGCGGTGCCGTCGGTTCGGCTGAGGGTGTTCCGGCAGCGCTGGTGAGCGCGGTGAGGGTGCCTGTGACGCAGGCGTCCGGGCGGGCAGGCGCGAGTGGCTTGCTGGGACAGCCGGCACCCGGTGATCTTCCGCGCGCCGGCCGCCCGGACAACATCAACATATGACACCGCGTGCCAGTCGACAAGACACTGAGTGCCAACAATTTCTCTCAGATGTCACCTGGGGGGCACGCATGAGCGGCTTGCCTGCTGTCCGTAATGGCGAAATGTCGCCTCATAAGGGGTGTGCGACACCAGGCAGCCCTGACGCCGGTCGTGGCGTATGCCACCCCAGTGCCAGGGCTGCCGAGCTCTCCGGAGACGCCTGCGCGTTCCCCGGGGATCACACCCGCACGCGCGGGGACCACCCCTCCAAGGCCACGCCCTCGACGGCTCCCCAGGGACCACCCCCGCACGCGCGGGGACCACGGAGAGGCCGCGTCCGGTTCGGCTGTTCCGATGGGGACCACCCCCGCACGCGCGGGGACCACGGCCGGTGTGGTCGCCGGGTGTCCCGTCGGTGGGGACCACCCCCGCACGCGCGGGGACCACGCCAATGTCGCTTTGTGCGAATGCTGCGAACAGGGACCACCCCCGCACGCGCGGGGACCACAGGAGCTGACCTGCCCGTTCACCGGGCCGGATGCGGGTTTTTGCTCACTTTCGAGGGAACCGGCAGATCGACGCATTCGGGGCGCCAAGGCGAATGGCGCACGCCAAAAGTTCTCCTCGTCACCGCTGCTTGAGGGCCTTCTCGATCGTGCGCATGACCTCGTCCAGCGGCGCGTCCGTACGGGCCACGGTGACCAGCACCTCGCCCTGCTTCGCGGCCCGTGCCGGGGGCTCCTGGTGGTCCCCGCCCAGCCCGCGGCCCGCGCCGATCCCCGTGCCGAAGGTGGCGCGGACAATCCCGAAGGCGTGGTCGAGCTGTGCCTCCACGTCGCCCTCGGCGCCCGCCCGCAGCCAGCGCCGCAGTACGTGGTTGTGCGCGGTGACGACCGCGGAGGCGGCGACCTCGGCCAGCAGCGGGTCGTCGTCGCCCTCGTGGTGGGCGCCCTCGTCGAAGTGGCCGAGGAGGTAACGGGTGAAGAGCCGCTCGTAGCGGGCCACCGAGGCGATCTCGGCCTCGCGGAGGGTGGGGACCTCCCGGGTCAGCCGGTAGCGCGCCACGGAGACGGCGGGGGACGCCGCGTACATCCGCATGACTTCCTTGATGCCGCGGCAGACCGTGTCGAGCGGGTTCTCGTGCGCCGGCGCGGCGTCCAGGACGGCCTCGGCCCGTACGAGGGTGTCGTCGTGGTCCGGAAAGATCGCCTCTTCCTTGGAGCGGAAGTGGCGGAAGAACGTGCGGCGGGCGACGCCGGCCGCGGCCGCGATCTCGTCCACCGTCGTCGCCTCGTAGCCCTTGGCAGCGAACAGTTCCATCGCGGCGGCCGCCAGTTCGCGGCGCATCTTCAGGCGTTGGGCGGCGGCCCTTCGGGTGCCGGGAGTGGTGGCTTCGGATCCGTCGGACGGCTGCGTACGGGCGGGCTGGGACATGTGGGGACGGTACTGCATATTCCCGCGGCCTGCGGCATCAGCCGTCGCACGGGCCCCTTCGCGCGGGCGCGGGCCGCCGGAGGGTTCCAGCAGCCCGCCCCATCCGCCGCCCGTGGGCCGGGCCGTCCGCCACGCGTCAGCGCCGGGCGTACTCACGGAAGCCGCGGCCGGTCTTGCGGCCCAGGCAGCCCGCCGCGACAAGGTGCTCCAGCAGCGGCGCCGGCGCCAGCCCGGGGTCGCGGAACTCGGCGTGCAGCACCTTCTCGATGGCCAGCGACACGTCCAGGCCCACCACGTCCAGCAGCTCGAACGGGCCCATCGGGTAGCCGCCGCCCAGCTTCATCGCGGCGTCGATGTCGTCCGGGGTCGCGTAGTGCTCCTGGACCATCTTGACCGCGTTGTTCAGGTACGGGAACAGCAGCGCGTTGACGATGAACCCGGCGCGGTCCCCGCAGTCCACCGGGTGCTTGCGGACCTGTGCGCAGACCGCGCGCACGGTCGCGTGCACGTCGTCCGCGGTCAGGACCGTCCGCACGACCTCCACCAGCTTCATCGCCGGCGCCGGGTTGAAGAAGTGCATGCCGATGACGTCCTGCGGGCGGGAGGTGGCCCGCGCGCAGGCCACCACGGGCAGCGAGGAGGTCGTCGTGGCCAGCACGGCGCCCGGCTTGCACACCTTGTCCAGCGCGGCGAAGAGCTGCTGCTTGACGCCCAGGTCCTCGGCGACCGCCTCCACCGCCAGATCCACGTCGGCGAAGGCTTCCAGCGACCCGGCGGCGGTCACCGCGGCGAGAGCGGTGTCGCGCGCCTCGGCGGTCAGCCGTCCCTTGGCCACCGAGCGGTCCAGGGACGTGGCGACCCGCCCCTTGGCCGCCTCGGCCTTCTCCAGGCTGCGGGCCGCCAGCACCACCTGGAAGCCGGACTTGGCGAAGACCTCCGCGATCCCGCTCGCCATCGTCCCGGAACCGGCCACCCCGACGCTGCGCACCGTGCGCCCGGTGTCCAAGTCGTGGGTCGCGGTGGGCGTCCGGTCGTCCGGCACGATCCCCGCGCTGCCCGGCGCCTCGTACGTGTAGAAGCCGCGGCCCGCCTTGCGGCCGGTCAGCCCCGCCTCGGCGAGCTGGCCCAGGATCGGCGCCGGTGCGTGCAGCCGGTCGCGGGAGGCGGTGTACATGGCCTCCAGGACCGTACGCGCGGTGTCCACGCCGATCAGGTCCAGCAGCGCCAGCGGGCCCATGGGCAGGCCGCAGCCCAGCCTCATCGCGGCGTCGATGTCCTCGCGGGTCGCGTACCGGGACTCGTACATCGCGGCGGCCTGGTTCAGGTAGCCGAACAGCAGCCCGTCGGCGACGAAGCCGGGCCGGTCGCCGACCGCGATCGGGTCCTTGCCCAGCTCCCGGGCCAGCTCGGTGACGGCCGTGACGGCGGTCGGCGCGGTCAGGACGGAGGAGACCACCTCGACCAGCTTCATGGCCGGCGCCGGGTTGAAGAAGTGCAGGCCCAGGACGCGTTCGGGGTGCGCCGAGTCGGCGGCCAGCCGGGTCACGGACAGCGCGTTGGTGCCGGTGGCGAGGACCGCGTCGGGCCGCACGATGCCGTCCAGCGCGGTGAAGACCTGCCGCTTGAGCTCGTACTCCTCCGGCACGACCTCGATGACGAGGTCGGCCTCGGCGGCGGCCTGGAGATCGCGGAACGTACGGAAGCGGGCCAGCGTGTCCTGCCGTTCGCGCTCGGTGACGCGCTCCCGGCGCACGGCCCGTGCGGTGGACGCCTCCAGCGCCGCGACGGCCCGGCGGGCGGCGGCGCCGTCGATGTCGATGCCGATCACCTCGCGGCCCGCGCGGGTGAGGATCTCGGCGATGCCGGTGCCCATCGTGCCCAGACCGACGACGGCCACGGTGGCGATCCGGGGCGGCCCGGCAGGCGAAGAGCCGGTGGAGGAGGTGGAGACCTTGGGGACGGTGGAGACATCGGTTGAGAGGTCAGGGGTGGACTTACGGTCCATCGCGAGACTCCAGAGAGTGGATCCCGTGCGCAGGGTCCCCGAGGAGCGGAGCCCGTGAGCGCAGGCGGGAAGTGACGACTGAGGAGGGGCCGGGCACCTGGGCAAGAGGCAGGTACGAGGCGGGTGTTGCGGCGGCGGGCCCTGTCCCGGGGCCGCGCCGCGAGCGCCGTGCTGGACGCCGAACCGACTGCACGCTGTGGCGGCTGCGTCACCAGGCCGCCCGGGCAGGGGTGCTGCCCGTGCCCAGCAGATTAACTCGCCGGTAACCAGGAGCGCCAGGGGTGGCGCGGGGATTTAGGCTGTGGCCCGGGCCACGTCGGACGTACCGTGAGGAATCCGCCGGAGGGGAGTGGCAAATGGAAGATGAATTCCACGAGTTGACGGACCGGGTGCGGGCCGAACTCCGCTCCCCGCAGGACCTCGTCGCGTACGAAAGGCTCCTCGGGCTGGCCCGCAAGAACACCACGGCGGGGCGCGAGGAACTGGCCCAGGTGCTCACCGCTGTCGAGCGCCCGCTGTGGGCCCGCGAGATCGCCGCGTTCATCCTCGGGGCCGCGGGCGACCGCCGCGCCTTCGAGACCCTCGTCCTGCTGCTCAACTACCGCGACCCGGTACGGTGCGCCACCGCCGCCCACGCCCTCGGCCGCCTCGGCGACCCCCGCACCGCCCGCGCCGCCGCCGCGCTCGCCACCAACCCGCTGCGCACCGCCTACGCCCTGCACCCGGTCCGCCTGCTCGCGGAACTGCGCGCCCCCGAATCCGTACCGGCCCTGATCGCCACCCTGGAACGCCTGCTCACCGCGCACAACCCGTACTGGCGCGTGGCCCTCGCCTGCGTCGAAGGGCTGGGTGCCCTGGGCGACCGCCGCGCGGTCCCCGCCCTCACCGCCGCCCGCGACCACCCCCGCCTGGCCGCCGCGGCAGCCGCCTCCCTGGCCCGCCTGGGCGTTCAGGAGGAGCCGGAGGGGCGGGCCGGGCCCTGAGAGCCCGCAGCGGGCGCGTCGGCGGGCGGTAGGGGCCGCCGGTAGCGCACCTCGGGTACGGCGACGCCCGCGACCTCGTACGCCTCCTCGGCGCCGTCGGCCCGGAAGCCGGCGCGCTCGTAGAAGCGCCGGGCGCGCGCGTTGCCCTTGAGCACCCACAGACGCAGCGCACGGAAACCGTTCCGCCCGGCGCGCGCCAGGCAGGCGTCCGTCAAGGCGCGCCCGATACCCGTACCGATGCGCTCCGGAGGGAGATAGAGGGCGTACAACTCGCCTTCGGACGCCGGGGGCGGCGGTGCTCCGTCCTCGGCCCGGGCCGGCCCGAAGGCGGCCCAGCCGATCAGGGTGCCGTCCTGCTCCGCCACGAGGTTGACCACCTCGGGCGGCGCCGCGGCGAAGAACTCCCGGCGCGCGGCGGCGTCCTCGGCGGCGCTCAGCCCGTCCAGGTACGCCTGCGGCATCAGCCCCGCGTAGGCGGTCTGCCAGCCGCGTACCCGGATGGCCGCCACGGCGTCGATGTCGGCCTGTTCCATGTCCCGTATCCGTATCGGTTCCGCCATGGCCGACAGATTAGGCTCCGGAGTTCTTCGGCCACCGGTCATTTACCGGCACCGGCCGCGAGGAGCGCACGCCCACCCCAATTCGGGTGCGCGGAGCCGGCGCGGTGGTGTGGGATGCGAGGCATGGCGGTGGTGGTGCTGGGCAAGCCGGGAGTCGACGGGTTGGACGAGGCGGTGGCCGCCCTGCGGGAGTGGCAGGACGACCGGGCGCCGATGCAACTGCATCCGGGGGACCTGGGCTGGTTCCGGCGGTTCGGCGCGGCGGCGACGGCCGCGGCGGTCCGGACCTGGAGCCGGGACGGACGGATGCTCGCCGTGGGGCTGCTGGACGGCCCCGGGCTGCTGCGGCTGGCGATCGCGCCGGACGCCCGGCGCGACGGGGAACTGGCGCGGCGGCTGGCCGAGGACGTGACCCGCCCGGAGCGCGGCGTCCTGGCGGCGGGGAAGGCCCGCGTCGACGCACCGGCGGGCGCGCCGCTCCATGATCTGCTGGCCGAGGACGGCTGGGGCACCGCCGAGCCGTGGACGCCGCTGCGTCGCGACCTGGCGCAGCCGGTCGAGGACCCGGGCGTACGGATCGAGGTGGCCGGGCCGGGGCAGGCGTCCGTACGGGCCGCCGTGCAGCGGGCGGCGTTCGACGGGTCGACGTTCACGGACGGGAACTGGCGCGCGATGGCGGCCGGGACGCCGTACACCGACGCCCGGTGCCTGGTCGCGTACGACGACCGGGGCGACGCGGTGGCGGCGGTGACGGTGTGGTCGGCCGGCCCGGGGAGGCCGGGGCTGCTCGAACCGATGGGCGTGCACGCGGAACATCGCGGTCGCGGCCACGGCAAGGCGATCACCGTCGCCGCGGCGGCCGCCCTCCGGCACCTCGGCTCGTCGAGCGCGGTCGTCTGCACCCCGAGCTCCAACGCGGGCGCCGTCGCCACCTACACGGCGGCCGGATTCCGGCGGCTCCCGGAGATCCGGGACCGGTACCGGGACGAGAGCCGAGACGGGAGCAGGGAGGGGATCCGGGACTGATACCGGGGCCCCGCCGAGCACCGTGACCGGTCCGCGGCTCAGAGCAACGCCAGTTGGGTGTGTCCGGGCGCGGTCGCGGCCCCCGGGGCGGCGTCGGCCGCCGGTACCGGGATGCGCCGGGACTCGCCGGGGCGGGCGGGGCCGATACCGTGTTCGGCGGCCAGTTCGTGGACCTGGCGGGTGATCCGGCGCTGATACCACTTGGGGGCGTACGCGCCGTCGGCGTACATCCGCTCGTAGCGGCGGACCAGGTACGGGTGGTGCCGTGCCAGCCACGCCAGGAACCACTCGCGGGCGCCCGGCCGCAGGTGCAGGACGAGCGGGGTCACGGAGGTGGCGCCGGCGGCCGCGACGGCCCGGACGGTGGCGCGCAGCCGCTCGGGGGAGTCGCCCAGGAAGGGGATCACCGGCGCCATCAGCACCCCGGCCGGGATGCCGTGCCGGGCCAGGGTGCGGACCACGTCCAGGCGGCGTTCCGGCGCCGGGGTGCCGGGCTCGACGGTGCGCCACAGCTCCCGGTCGACGAACCCGACCGAGACGGAGACGCCGACGTCCGTCACCGCGGCGGCCTGCCGCAGCAGCTCCAGGTCGCGCAGGATCAGGGTGCCCTTGGTGAGCACGGAGAACGGGTTGGCGTGGTCGCGCAGGGCCCGCAGGATGCCGGGCATGAGCTGGTAACGGCCTTCGGCGCGCTGGTAGCAGTCGACGTTCGTGCCCATGGCTATGTGCTCGCCGCGCCAGCGTGGCGCGGCCAGCTCGCGGCGCAGCAGGTCGGGCGCGTTGACCTTCACCACGATCTGGGAGTCGAAGCCCAGTCCGGTGTCGAGGTCGAGGTAACCGTGCGTCTTGCGGGCGAAGCAGTACACGCAGGCGTGGGAGCAGCCGCGATACGGGTTCACCGTCCGTTCGAACGGCATCCGGGACGCGCCGGGCACCTGGTTGACGATCGACCGGGCGCGTACTTCGTGGAAGGTGATCCCACGGAATTCGGGGGTGTCGACCGTGCGGCTGACGACCTCCGTGCCGAAGAGGGCGGCGGACTGTTCGCCCAGATTCTCCCAGCGCATCGCGCTTCCTCCTGAGTCCCTCGGCCCCCCGGGTGGTGTTCCTGCGTCTCCTGCGATTCCGGCCGGGCTCCCGGGGCCGTGTGGGGCCCGGAAGCGCGGTTCGAACGCGATAATAGAACATACGTTCGCTCGATGTGTGTCAAACCGTCCCGGGCGCGCCGCCGGGCCGGGAGCAGGCAGGGCGACCGCGGCGTTGCGGGGGCCCGGCCGCGCCTAAGGTGGTGGTCCTGCGGCACGGCGCGGCGCCGGTACGGCCCGCGGGCCGCGGGAACAGCAGACGAGCACCGGAGGAAGAGACACATGGGCCAGGTCGAGGCCAGTACGCAGCGCGAGATCGCGGCGGACCCGGAAGACGTGTTCGACGCGCTCGCCGACTACAGCGGTACGCGTCAGAAGCTGCTGCCCGGACACTTCAGCGAGTACGAGGTGCGCGAGGGCGGCGACGGCAAGGGCACCCTCGTCCACTGGAAGCTCCAGGCCACGAGCAAGCGGGTGCGCGACTGCCTGCTGGAGGTCGACGAGCCGACCGACGGCCAGTTGGTGGAGAAGGACCGCAACTCCTCCATGGTGACGACCTGGGTGGTCACCCCGGCTGGCCAGGGCCGCGCCAACGTCGTCGTCACCACCACCTGGCAGGGCGCGGGCGGCGTCGGCGGTTTCTTCGAGCGGACCTTCGCGCCCAAGGGGCTGGGCCGCATCTACGACGAGCTGCTCGCCAACCTCGCCAAGGAGACGGAGAAGAAGTGACCCGGCGCTGACGCCGGGGGACCGGGCGGTGCCGCGCCCCCGGGAGGGGCGCGGCACGCTCACCGGTTCGGGTGGTTTCCGTCGGCCCGCCGTCCGTGCCGGAACGTACCGCCACCTCCGGGAAACGCCTGATGGGCGCCGGACGGGCGTCCCCGGAACCGCAGTTGGCCCCCGTGCCGCCCCGTCCACCGCCGCTCGCCGCGCTTGAACGCCGTTGTCCCCGATGCGAGAAAGGGGCGGCGGCGCAGGCGTGACGAGGGGAGCTTTACGTGGGCGGTACCACCCTGACCGAACAGGGGCGGTGGGCGGCGGCACCGGACATCCGTCCGGCCTGGGCGGAGGACGGCGGCCCGCCGGGCCCCCGCGGGGCGCCGGTCCTCCTCTCCGGGCTGCTGACGGCCCTGCTGCCCGGCGCCCTCGGCGCGACGGTCGCCGTCACCGCGCTGCCGCGGATCGCGGGCGACCTGCGCGGCCCGGACACGGTGTCCTGGGTGGTGACCGCGTACCTGTTCGCCGCGGCGGCCGGTCTGCCGCTGCACGGCAAGCTCGGTGACGCCTTCGGCCGCAAAGCCGCCCTGGTCCTCGCCGCGGCCCTGTTCACCGCCGGCTCGGTGCTGGCCGGCCGGTCGCACTCCCTGGGGGAGCTGACCGCTTTCCGTGCCCTCCAGGGGGCCGGGGCCGGGGGGCTGCTGATCGGTGTGCAGGCGGTCGTCGCGAGCCTCGTACCCACGCGCCTGCGTGGCCGGATCATGGCGGGGGCGGGCGCCGCCTGCGGACTCGCCTGCGCAGCCGGGCCGTTGCTCGGCGGTTACTTCACGGACCACGCCTCCTGGCGCTGGTGCTTCTTCTCCGGTGCGCCGTTCGGCGTCCTGGCGCTGCTCGTGGCGGCGTTCGTGCCGAGGCTGCCCAAGCCTGCCGTACGGGGCCGACTCGACCTGGCGGGGCTGCTGTTGCTCGCGGCCTTTGCCACCTGCCTCGCGCTGACCGTGAGTTGGGGCGGTACGGAGTACGCCTGGACCTCGCGGGTCGTCGTCGGCCTCGGGCTGGGCGCGCTCGGCACCGCTCTGCTGTTCCTCGCCGTCGAGTACTTCGGCACCGACCCGCTGCTGCCGCTCCGCCTCGTGCGGGACACGGTGTTCGCCGTTCCGGGGCTGGTCGGCGCGGCCCTGGGCGTCGCCCTCTTCGGCGCCGCCGGGTACGTGCCGACCTTCCTGCCGGTGGCCGACGGCGCGTCACCGGCCCGTTCGGGCCTGCTGATGCTGCCCGCGACGGCCGGTCTCGCGCTCGGCGCGGTCCTCTGCGCTCACCTCGCCCGCCGTACCGGCCGCCACCGCGCGTTCCCGGTCCTGGGCTGCGCGCTGGCGGGCGGGGCGGTGTGGCTGCTGTGCCGGGTGCCGCAGGACGCCGGGCAGCCCGTGCACGGCCTCGGGACGGGACTGCTGGGCCTGGGCGTCGGCTGCGTACTGCCGGTGCTCGTGCTGGCCGTACGCGACTCCGTACGGCGCGCCGGGCCCGCCACCGTCACCCCTGGCGGCACGGGAACCCACACCACCCTCCGGCAGCTCGGCGGCTGCGTCGGCGCGGCGCTCTTCCTCACCTTTCTCGCCGACCGGCTCGCCGGGCACTCCGGTACCGGCCTGCCGGGGGCCGCGCGGCACGCCGCCGAACCGGAGTCACTCGTCCCGGGATTGCTGGGCGCCCTGCCCGCCGTGCTGCGCGACAGCCCGGCCGCGGCCTACGCGCACACCGTGCCGCGCGTCCTCCTCTACCTCCTGCCGGTGCTCCTTCTGGGCCTGCTGCTCGCCGTCCTCCTGAAAGAGAAATCCCTGGTGACCCACGCCTCGCCCGTCCCGCCCGTCCCGATCCCCCCGCCCGCCGGGCAGCGGGACGCGCTCTCCGTGCCGCAGGCCCGTACCGAGGCGGCGGTGCCCGGCCCGCCGGAGCGTCCGGAACCGGACCGCACGCCGCGGGCACCGGCCGCCGCCGACCCGTACGTGCCCGCCGTCCCGATGAGCGGCACGGTCCGCCACCGCGACGGCAGCGCGGTCCCGCACGCCGCCCTCACCCTCGTCGGCACCGACGGCCGGCAGGTGGCGCGCGGCGCGACCGGGGCGGACGGCCGGTACGCGCTGAGCGCGCCGGGCGCCGGTGCGTACGTGCTGATCGCCGCCGCCGGCGGACACCGGCCGCAGGCGGTCGCCGTCACGGTCGGTGAGCGGCCGGTCGGGCTCGACCTGCTGCTCGGCGGCGCCGGACGGCTGTCCGGCGCGGTCACCACGGCGGACGGCACGCCGGTGCGCGACGCGGCGGTCACGCTCACCGACGTGCGCGGCGAGGTCGTCGCCACCGGGCGCAGCGGGCGTGAGGGCGGCTACGTCCTGACGGAGCTGGTGGCCGGCGAGTACACCCTCGCCGCGAGTTCCCCCGCGCACCGACCCGCCGCCCTGCCGGTCACCGTCGAGTCGGCCCGGGAGACCCGGCAGGACATCGAGCTGGCGGGCGGCGCGGTGCTGCGCGGCACCGTACGGTCCGGCGGCGGGCGACCCGTCGAGGACGCCCGGGTCACGCTGCTGGACGCGGCCGGCAACGTGGTGGACTCCGCGGCCACCGGGCCGGACGGGCTGTTCCGTTTCGTCGACCTGTCGGCGGGCGAGTACACCGTCGTCGCGGCGGGCTATCCACCGGTGGCGACGGTCCTCCAGGTCACGGGCGGCGGCCGTACCGAGCGCGACCTCCAGCTCGGGTACGGGGACTGACCGGCCGCTCGCCCGGCCGGTGCCGGCCCCACGGGCCGGCACCGGCCTGCCCGGCCCGGGTACGCGGGCCGGACACCGGTGTCCCGGATCAGGTGCGGCGCCACAGCGCCGGAACGGCCGGCGGCTCCCATCCGGCGCGCGCCGTGTGCGGCTGGAGGCACGCGTACGTGGCGCCGCCGTAGGTGACCTGGTCACCCGCGCGGTAGTCGGTCCCGGCGGACCAGGTGCCGCCGGGCGGCTCGGTCGGCTGGCCCGTCGGTGTGGGGGTGGTCCCGCCGCGCACCCGCAGGACGAAGTCGAACGAGGCCTCCTTGGCCGACCCGTTCTGCCGTACGTTCATCAGCAGCGCGGGGTTGAAGATCGGGTCGGTGTTGTTGCGCGGCTCGCCGGGGAAGTACAGCTGCGTGGTGAGGATCGGCTGGTTCGGTGCCTGGAGTTTCACGTGCAGGTGCCGGGTGCGGCCCGGGTAGAGGCCCGGCACGATCGTGGTGAGCTTGAACGCGCCGCGCTGGTCGGTGAACTGGTGCCCGCGGAAGCGGAACCCCACGTTGTCGTACGCGCCGTTGACGTCCGCCTGCCACCAGTCCAGCAGCACGTCGGCCAGCGGCTGGCAGGTCAGCCCGAAGACGAACCCGCTCACGGTGAGCCGGGTGCCCTGCGTACCGGGCTGTATCAGGGAGTCCCGCAGAGGCGAGTTCGGTTTGAAGTAGGGGCCTTCCGTCTGCGGCGGGGTGGGGTCGTCGCCGTCGTCGCAGTACGGGGTGGGGGTGAGCGGACCTTCGGAGGGCTTGGTGTCGCGGGCCAGGGCGACGCCGCCGAGCAGCATCGGCAACGGCACGGCGGCGACAGCGGCCTTGAGCACGTTCTTGCGGCTGATCCGTCTGCGCGGACCGCCGTCCTGCACCGGCTCGGTGCCTTCTGTGCGTTCGTCGTCCATCGGGCGCTCCTGTGAGCAGGGGGGAAGGGCGGGGCGGCGCCGGTCACGGGGGTGACAGCGGGAGCCGGGGCCGTCCTCGCCTCGGGGGCTGGCTGACGGCGACAGACGCTATTCGGGCCGTCGCGGCGCTGCGATGGACTCGGCACCGGGGTCATGGTGAATTCCTCCGGTGTCTCCCGCGGCCCGGCGGAAGTCGCCGGGACTCAGGCCCGTCTCCCGGCGGAAGAAGCGGCAGAAGTACGCCGGGTCGCCGAACCCCACCCGGCGGGCCACCTGGGCCACCGTCAGCTCGGAACCGGACAGCAGCCGCTTGGCCTCCACGGTCTGCGCGTGCCGGATCAGCCGGCCCGGGGTCCGGCCGGTGCCGCGCTTGACCAGTTCGGTCAGATGCCCTACGGAGACGCCCAGTTCGTCGGCGTAGGACCGCACGGACCGGCCCAGGGAGCCCGGCCGCGCCAGCAGCCGGGTGAACTCCCGGGCGACCAGGGCGGACCGGCCGGACACGAAGTCCGTACGCCCGGCGCGGGCGTCGCCGGTACCGGGTGCGCCGTCCGGGCCCGGCGCGCCCTGCGGTACGGACATCCGCAGCGCGCGGGCGATCAGGATGTGCAACTGCGCCTGGAGCACCGACGTGAA
This sequence comes from Streptomyces sp. NPDC026394, assembly GCF_055567735.1. Classification (NCBI taxonomy): domain Bacteria; kingdom Bacillati; phylum Actinomycetota; class Actinomycetes; order Kitasatosporales; family Streptomycetaceae; genus Streptomyces; species Streptomyces sp. NPDC026394. Next base: position 423,119 of record NZ_JBVHPX010000006.1, on the reverse strand, counting down.
CGACGGGGCCCGCTCGCCGTACTCCCGCAGCATCTCGCCGACCAGGCCGGACAGCCGCGCCGCGTCGTCGGGGCCGGGCCGCAGCCACGGGCGTTCGCCCAGCCGGGCCAGCGCGTCCCGGTCGCCGGGGTGGGCCAGCAGGAAGTCGTCGGTGAACAGGACCACCCAGCCGCGCAGGCCGCGCACGCGGTCCCAGTAGTGCACCTGGCCCGGTGTGATGAAGCACAGGTGGGGCGGGCACAGCGGCCGGCGGTCCTCGTCGAGGACGTGGGTGCCGGTGCCGCCCGTCACGTACACGATCTCGTGGAAGGAGTGCCGGTGCGGGAAGCCGGCCCGGGAGAGCGGGCCGATGGTGTCGAAGGAGCCGATGGCGAAGGGCAGCAGGTGGGGGGCGGGCACGTCGAGGCGGTGCAGGGGTACGGGGCCGTCGGCCTGGTCGTTGCCGCCGCGCGGGGCGAAGACGTCCGGTGCGGGGCCCGCCCGCCGCCCGGCCCGGCGGGCGGCGGTCCGGCGGGCCCCCGCGGTCACCTGTTCGGTCCGTCTGGGCACGTCCTCACCATACGGACGCCCGCAAGACCGCCGCCGGAACCGGCAGGAACGGTTCGGCTCGACCGGTGCGGGAAGGGGCGGCAGCGGCGCCCGGGGCGACCGATCGCCTTGCGCCATGGTCGTTCACGCGGGGCGCACCACCTATTCGGTGAATGCGGCCCGCGCTGTCACCCCACGGTCGTACCGTGGTAGCGGTGGTGCAAGATCGGTGTACGAAGGAGCAACCGCCCATGGAGCGTGGCCCGTCGCACGGCGACGACAGGGTGGGCGCGGTGCCTCAGGTGCCGGCGCCGCGGGACACCGTGCCCGGGCGGATCCCGCTCGCCGTTGTGGTGGTGGACGGCGACGGACTGGTCTCCCACTGGAGCACGGGCGCGCGCAGGCTCTTCGGACCCTCCCGCGAGGAGGCGGTGGGAACGCCCGCCGTCGATCTGATGCCGGTCTCCGGCGCGCTCGGCGAGGAGGAGTGGCCGGCACGGGGCTGGGACGAGGAGCCGGCGGGCGGGCGGAGCGACGGGCCCGGCCTGGAGGCGACGTTGGGCGGCCGGGCCGGCTACCCCACCGCGGGGCGCGCCCGTATGGCGGACGTGGAGCGCGGCGCGGTCGATCTCCTGTGGTGGGCGTATCCGCTGGTGGGCCCCGGTGTGGAGCGGCTGCTCGTGCTGGCGGCGGACGCCGACCGGTTGCACGGCCGCGGCGGCGCCGGCGCCACTGCCGCCGGGGCCGACGACGCCGCCGCGGAGAACGAGCGTTTCGCCCCCGGCTTCGCGCTGCACACGGACTTCGAGGAGTCCGAGGTGCTGGCCGCCCAACTTCCGCAGATCCTGCCGAGCATGAGCCCTCAGGAGAGCGCCCGGATCGTCTCCCAGGTGCTGGCGCTGGGCTATCCGGTGCTGGAGGTCAGCCAGCAGGAGCGCTTCCCGGTGACCCCGGACTGGGGCGTGCCGCGCCGGGTGGAGCGGCGGGCCCGGCTGCAGCGGGCCGCGAGCGGCGCCCAGGACGCGCGCTCCGCCGCCGAGGCCGCGGCGGAGCTGGAGTCCGACCTCGAATACGCCGCCGTACGCGAGCGGTTGGAGTTCCTGAACGAGGTCAGCGGCCGGATCGGCTCGTCCCTGGACCTCGCCCACACCATCCAGGAGGTCAGCGAGGCCGTTGTACCGCGCTTCACGGACGTCGCCGGCACCTACCTGCGCGAACAGGTCATCGCGGGCGAGGGCTTCCCCGACGGCCCGCCGGACGCCACGACGATGTGGCACCGCGTCGCGGTGGAGCACAACGACGAGCCGGGCCGCTGGGACGACGTCGTCCCGGTCGGCGAGTCCATGCCCTTCCCGGTGCACACACCGTTCTTCCAGTGCATGACCACCGGTGAGCCGGTGCTGATCCCGCGCATCAGCGAGGAGCTGGGCAACGCGATCGCCGCCCAGTTCGAGAAGCGCGACATCAGTCCGCTGATCAACCGGCGCTCGCTGCTGGTGGTCCCGCTCAAGGCGCGCAACGTGGTCCTGGGCTTCATGATCCTGCTGCGCCACCCGGAGCGGATGGAGTTCAACGACATGGACCGGGTCACCGGCGCCGAACTGGCCGCCCGGGCCGGCCTCGTCCTGGACAACGCCCGGATGTACACCTACCAGGAGAACGTCGCCGAGACGCTCCAGGACAGCATGCTGCCGCACATCGCGCCGCGGATGGCCGGCTGCGACACGGCCACCCGCTACCTGCCGGGCACCCGCCTCGGCCGGGTCGGCGGCGACTGGTTCGACACCATCAAGCTGCCCGGGTCGCGCACCGCCTTCGTCGTGGGCGACGTGATGGGCCACGGGCTGAACTCCGCCGCGATGATGGGCCAGCTACGTACGGCGGTGCAGACCATGGCCGCCATCGACATGCACCCGGCCCAGTTGCTGCGCAGTCTGGACGACCTCGCGCAGCGGCTCGGCGACACCTACCTCGCCACCTGTCTGTACGCGGTCTACGACCCGATCGGCCAGCAACTGGTGATGGCCAACGCCGGGCACATCCCGCCGGTCCTGGTGCGGGCCGTGGACGGCCGCAGCGAGCTCCTGGAGCTGCCGACGGGCGCGCCCATCGGCGTCGGCGGTGTGCCCTTCGAGGCGGTCACGGTCCCGGTGGCGGCGGGCGACCGGCTGGTGCTGTGCACGGACGGCCTGGTAGAGGTGCGGGGCGAGGACATAGGCGTGGGCCTGGCGGCGCTCGCCGAGTCCGCCGCCCACCCGGCCGCGTCCATGGACGACGCCTGTGACGCCATCATCCGCGCGTTGAACGTACGCGGCGGCCGCAAGGACGACGTGGCGCTGCTGATGGCGCGGCTCAACGGCATCGCCCCGCAGGACGTCGCCGAGTGGCGGCTGGCCATCGACGCGCGCGAGGCGGGCCGGGCCCGCCGCCTGGTCCGCCGCCGGCTGGCGCAGTGGGGGCTGGAGGCGGCCTCGGAGACCGCCGAGCTGCTGGTCAGCGAGGTCGTCACCAATGCCGTACGGCATGCGCACACCCAGCACGTGGTGCTGCGGCTGGTGCGGACGGACGCCCTGCTGTGCGAGGTGTCGGACGACGACCACGCGCTGCCGCAGATGCTGAGCGCGGCGGACGACGACGAGTTCGGGCGCGGGCTGCGGGTGGTCAGCAGGCTCGCGCGGGAGTGGGGCACGAGCCGGACGGCGACCGGCAAAACAGTGTGGTTCGAGCAGACTCTGTCACGTACCGGAAGCAATTGGCCGCGCGACGGGCGTACGCCGGTCCGCAATGGCGCATGAAAGAACGGTCAACAGTCTTGCGGGGGCCTCGCGCGCCGCAGTAGCAATGGGCCATGAGCGCTTCGAGCCACTACCTGCGGGCCTGGGAAGGCTTCTGGCGGGACGCCCCCGCCGGTGCGGGCGAGGTCTTCTGGGACTCCGACCCCTCGCTGACGGCCGAACTCCACCTGCCGCTCTTCGCCGCCCACTTCGACGCCGCGCTGCCGGTCGTCGATCTGGGCTGCGGCAACGGCACCCAGACCCGCTTCCTGGCGGGGCGCTGCCCGCGCGCGATCGGCGTCGACCTCTCGGCGGCGGCCGTCGCCCGCGCCCGGGCGGACGACCCGTCGGGCCTGGCCGAATACCGGTGCCTGGACGCCGCCGACCCGGCGGCCGTGCGCGCCCTGCACGGCGAACTGGGCGACGTCAACGTGTACCTGCGCGGGGTCCTGCACCAGTGCGCCGCCGAGGACCGGCCCCGGATCGTGCGGAACGTGGCGACGCTGCTGGGCCGGCGCGGCCGGATCTTCGCCGTCGAACCGGCCGAGGCGTCCAGGGACGTCTTCGCCTCGCTGGCGCAGAGCCCCGACGGCCCGCCGGACAAGCTGCGCGCGGTCCTCGCGCACGGCATCGAGCCCGGCGAGATGGCCGACTCGGTCGTCCCCGGACTGCTCGCCGCCCACGGGCTACGGGTGATCACCACCGGCCGGCTCCCGCTGACGACGACCGAGTACCGGGCGGACGGCTCCCGCATCGAGATCCCCACGAACTGGCTGGTGGCCGGCGCGGCGGGCTGACCACCGAAGGAACTCGCCCACGAAGACGTCGGCGCGCGCTCCGCGGGCAACTGGCGTCTGCTGCTGGCCGGGGAGGCCCCGCCCGCCGCGTCGACACCGACCACGCCCGCGCCCGGCGGAATGGTCAGCATCTCCCACACCTTCCAGCTCGCCCGCGCCCTCATCGGTGCCGGCCGGCCTGACCGTACCGCCCGCCTCCTGCACCAACCGCCGCGCCACTCGCCACCACCATGCCTACGAAGACCTCCTCCTGGCTCCCCGGCACGCTGCCGCAGGCCTCCCGGCCCTGGGCGTGGGCCGCCCGGCGTCGACGAACTGAACATCGCTTCGAGGCTCAGGCTGAGACCGCCGTGCGGGGCTGGACGCAGGTCGGAAAGTCCTGCGGCCGTGAGTCAGTCACAGGCCACGCCGGTTGCCTACGGGCGGCGGGCGGCTGATGCGGTTCCTGGCGCCGGGCGGCCGGGGGCGGTGCGAGACAGCGGGTGTTCCAGTGGGCGGCCCCGGGGCCGGGCGCCTGTTTACGCGGCCTGGGTGAGTTCGGCGCGGCCGAACAGCAGCGCGTAGCCGGTGGGGAGCTGGTGGAGGATGCGGGTGATGAGGTCGGGTCCGGCGTGGGCGGCTACGGCCGCGAAGACGGATCCGGTGTCCCAGCGGGTGGTGGCCAGAGAGGCGCCGGAGCGGGCGGCGAGGTCCTTGACGAAGGCCCATCCGGTCAGCGGCTGGGCGTCGGGGATCTGCGCTGTCAGGACTTGTGCGGCCTCCAGGGGCAGACGGGCGGCCAGGCTGACGCGTTCGTCGCCGGTGAGCTGGCGTCCCAGCCCCGCAAGGACCAGGCGGACAGCTTCCTCGGCCCTCTCGCGGGTGGGGTAGGCGCCTTCGTAGCGGACCTTCTCCAGCATCTGCTCGTACGCCGCCCCGTGCGGCTGCTGGTGCTCATGCGGTACGCGCACGTCGGTGATCACTGCGGTGCATGCCTTTCGTGGAGCCAGGAGGGGAGGTGCCGGTGTGGGCACCGAGGGGTGGGTCAGAGGGGCTGGGGGCGGCCGAAGAGGAGGTCGTAGCCGGCGGGGAGCTGAAGCAGGATCTGTTCCAGCAGGTCGTCGCCGGCCGTGTCGGCGACCGTGGACAGCACGGCGCTGACGTCCCAGGTCGCGGTCTGCTCGGTGGCGCCCTCGATCCAGGCAGCGGTCGCCCGGACGAACCGCTCCGTGGACAGCGGTTCGGCGCTCTGGAGCGGATTGAGGAGGATCAGGGCGAAGTCCTCCGGCAGGCGTGCGGCGAGCTGGGCGCGGACCTCGCCGACCAGATGCGCGCCCAGCAGGGCGAGCACCACACGGGCCGCGCGCTCGGCTTCCTGCGTAGTGCCGTACTCACCGCGTTCTTGCACGTGCTCAAGGAACGTTGCGCGTCGCAGAGTCATCTCGGCCGGCCCCCTTCTCGTCCTTCGGACTGCCCACGGGGTGCGGAGGGCGGGGCGAGGGGAGACCAGGCACCCGTCCTCCGCACCGGTCCGGCCGGTGTCAGCCGGGAATCTCCTTGCGGCCGGACCCGGCGCTGACCGAGATCTTGCGGGGCTTGGCGCGCTCGGCGATCGGAATGCGCAGGGTGAGCACGCCCGCGTCGTAGTCGGCCTTGATGTGCTCGGTGTCGAGGGTGTCGGCGAGCACGAGCTGTCGGGAGAAGACGCCCAGCGGCCGCTCGGACAGTTCCACCTGCACGTCGTCGGCCTTCGTCGCCGGCCGGCGCTCGGCCCTGACCGTCAGCAGGTTCCGCTCGACGTCGATGTCGATCGCGTCCGTGGTGACGCCGGGCAGGTCGAAGGCCACGACGTACTCGTCGCCCTCGCGGGAGGCGTCCATCGGCATGGCCGACGGCCTCGTCCAGGTGCCCGGGCCCGTCAGCTGCTGTGTCAGCCGGTCGAGCTCACGAAAGGGATCGGTGCGCATCAACATCGTGAAAACACCTCCAGCAGGTTCAGGCAGTTGCTGCCAATGCGCCTCACTGGCACCGTTGTAACATGTCATCCAATGGATGACAAACGCGGTGTCGTCCACCTGATGACAACTAAGGAGGTGTCCGTGACCCCGGCCCACCAGCCGTCCTCGCCCAGCACCGACGCCCGCAGCCCGGCCTCGTTCCTCGCCGCCGCGGCCGCCCTCAGCGCCATAGACGAGGCCCTGCGCGAAGCCCAGCACGAGCCCCCCGACGCCTCCGACACTCCCGGCCCGGAACAGGCCCTGGCCTCCTTGTCGCTGCTGCGGCAGGTCCGCGAGCAGCTCGCCGGGTGGGAGACCGGCCTGATCGAAACGGCCCGGGACGCGGGCGCCAGCTGGGCAGACCTCGCCCACCCTCTCGGTGTCGCCAGCCGCCAGGCCGCCGAGCGCCGCTACCTGCGCGGCCGCCCCGGCCCCGCCGGGACCACCGGCGAGCAGCGCGTCCAGGCCACCCGCCAGGCCCGGGCCGCCGACCGCACCACCGCCGCCTGGGCCCGCCGCAACGCAGCCGACCTGCGCCGCCTCGCCGGGCAGATCACCGCCCTCACGGACCTTCCCGCCGCCGCCAGCCGCCCGCTCAGCAAGCTCCACGCGGCCCTCGCCCAGGACGACCCCGCCGACCTCATCGCCCCCCTGGCCGCTGCCCGCCCCCACCTGGCCGCCGCCCACCCCGACCTGACCGCCCGACTCGACACCCTCGCACCCCCCTGACCCCGCCCGGCGCACCGCACCGGCAGCCCGGCCGGCCTCCGCCGCGGGTGAACGAACGGAGACCTGGTGCCGACTCACAGCTCGGCGTCCATGGGCCTCTCGTCTCGGGGGCATGGCGTCAGGGCCTCTGCGGGAAGGGCCCCCTGGTGCTGAACGAGAACCCGGCGGCCCGCACCGCCTGGTTGTCACTGCGGTCGTCCGTCCGGCTGTCCGGCGTCGCGCTCATCGGCTTCGACTGACTCGGTCACACCAAGTGCGAGAGCGCTCCTCGCGCGAGGCCCCGGGCGGACCGCGGGGAGGGGAACGCCTGCGTTCCCCTCCCGCCTCCAGGAGTCGGCCGGTGTGTCGGCGGCGGCCCCCACCGCCATTACGCGGACCGCGACCACCGTCACTACGAGGACCGCGACGCGCTCGTCTCCGGGGCGCGGCGGAGGACTACCGCGAACCCGCCGGGCGCCTGGCCAGGACCCACCCGCCCCCGCGACGGCCGACGACCTCGCGACGGTCACCGTCGCCTACGTGCGCTTCGCACTCGACCACCCGGCGCTGTTCCGAGTGATGTTCGCGGAGCCCTGCCATCCCGGCAACGGGCCACCGCGACCGCTGTCATCCGCGCATACGCCGAGGCATCGTGCAGGGCATCTTTCCTGACGCCCCCAGCCACCTTGTGGGCCGCGACGTGGGCCCTCGTTCACGGTCTGGCGTTCACGGCAAACCCGACACCTGCGTCCCCGAGGCGCTCGCCGGCCAGGTCCACGCCGCCATCCATCTGTTCACCGCCTCGCTGATGCTCCCACAAGCGGTGACGACACCGCCCGAGCAGATCGGCACCCGTGGAGCCGTTGCCAAGCTCCCCATGAGACCGCACGAGACCGCCCCGGCTCTGTCACGAGCGCCGGGGCGGTGAAGTTCCCGAAGTCAGCCTTGCCAGGCGGTCAGCCGATTTCCAGGGTCCAGGTGCCGTCCGGGTTCGGGCTGCACATCCAGGGACCGTGGACGGGGCACACGCTGCCCGGCGTCCTTGCCGTCCGGCTGACGGATCACTGGTTGCGGCGCGGAGCCGCGGCGCAGGACCTGACCTCGTACATCGGCACCCCGGGTAGCGGACGCACAAGGGCAGGGTGCCACCGCCCGCCGCGGCTACGCGGGGGCGTGGCCGGGGTGACCGTTCGCCGCGGGGAGTGCGGAGCTTCGGGCGATTCAGCCGAGTGTCTGCTTCCGGAGGCGCAGTCGCGGCGCATCAGCCAGTTGTCAGTGGGCGGGCGCAGGGGCGGGCTGTCTGCTGGTGGGGCGTTGTTCGATGGTGATGTCCACGCCGCGGGCGCTGTGGTGGTGGGCCGGGGTGAAGCCGGCGCGGGTGAGGGCCTGTTACTGGGCTGCGGCGGCGCGGGCCCGGCCCACGTCGGGGCGGTTCGTGAAGACCTCTTTGAAAGCGGTGGCGATCAGGCCGCGCCGGGCGCCGTTGAAGAGGACGGCGTCGTCGGGGGAGCTGCGGGTGCTCAGAGAACTGATCACGGCCTGGCTGTCCCACTGGCGGCTGTCCCTTCGGTCGCTCAAGCGGCTGGAGGTGCCGGCCTCCTCCTCGAAGACGACCGGCCGGGTCCTCGATGCCGGCCTCGGCGAGGACGAGGTCCTGGCGGTCGGTCGACTGCTTGTCGGTCGACATGCGCTTGCAGACGAGATCGGCCACGCTGTTCCTCGCTCCTGCCGCCTCATCGGACCTCAGGTGTCATCTGACCCTGTTGTCAATCGTCACCGGGTGTCATTGAATCCGGACCGTCGCCAGGCCCCGGAAAGTCCCAATTCATTGGACGTACGCGGCGCCTGTCGTCATTCGTTCGTTTGGCGACAGGAAGGGCAGCATGGCGGGGACGACTGAGGGGATGCTGACCGCCAGTACTCGGGCCGGTGGGTGCCGGACAGTGGGAGCGCCGACAAAACGCTGTGGCCTTGGTTGACCTGCCCCTCGGCGAAGACCGGTTCCCGCGCCGTCACGGATCGTTTCCCGCCTGACGCGAGTCATCGCAGCGCCGCCGCCACCAGCCCGTGGATCTCCGTTTCGGACACACTTCCGCCAGTCACCAGGCGGTCGAAGACCAACCCGTCCAGGCACGTCAGCAACGTGACGGTACGGCTCTCGGCATCCGCGATGCCTTGCGCGGTCAGGAAGTCGTGTACGACCTGCCGCCCCGCGTTCGCGCGCGGCACGAGGATCTCCCGCAGCTCGGGGTGATGGACGCTCTCGATGGCGCACGCGTAGCGCGCGAGGGAGCGTCGCCGCCCCTCTCCCGTGAGTCGCTGTTCGAGGAAAGCGGCGATCCCGGTCACCAGTTCCTCGGCACTCTGCGGTACCGGTGTCCGGCTCCCGGAGTCCTGGAGTTCCGTTTGGTCGAGGGCGACCAGGCGCCGGACCAGTGCGGTGAGAAGAGCTTGGCGGGTGCGGTAGTAGGCGGAGGTGGTGCCGGGCGGCAGGCCCGCCGCCCGGTCCACCGCGCGGTGAGTCAGTCCTCGCATCCCGGTATCGGCGAGCACTGCGATGGCCGTGTCGGCAAGAACGGTACGTCGATCATCAGGCACCCCCCATTTCTACACCCGTAGAAGCCCGGGATACACTTCTTCTACACCTGTAGAAACCACGCGGCAAGGCGGTAGGAGAGGGGCTGGGCATGGGTGGCAGGACGGTGGTGGTCGGAGGAGGTATCGGCGGGCTGGCCGCAGCGATCGGCCTGCGCCGGATCGGCTGGGAGGTGACGGTCGTCGAACGGGCTCGGGTCCTGGCTGACGTGGGCGCGGGCATTTCCTTGCAAGCCAACGGCATCCGCGCGCTGGATGTACTCGGCGTCGGCGAAGCAGTACGCGCGGCCGCACGGCCCCAGTACACCGGGGGCACCCGCGCTCCCGGCGGCGGATGGCTGGCTCGGATGGACGGAGCCGTACTGGAACGCGAACTGGGCACGCCGATCGTCGGCATCCCCCGGGCCGTGCTGCACCGCCTGCTGCGCGAGGCGCTGCCTCCTGAGTGCCTGGTCACCGGGGCCGAGGTGCTGTCCGTCGACTGCTCGGACCCCGGCCGGGTGCGGGTGCCGGTCGAGGAGCGCCTCCTGGACGCGGATCTGGTCGTGGCGGCCGACGGGGTGAGCAGTCGTCTGCGCGGCCAGCTGTTCCCCGGCCACCCCGGCCCGGTCTACAGCGGATCAACGGTCCTGCGCGCCATCACCGAGCATCCCGTGCCGTTGCGTACCGACTTCGAACTGACCTGGGGCAAGGGCGCCGAGTTCGGCCACATCGCGTTCACCGACGGCCGGGCCGAATGGCACGCGGTGCTCAACTCGCCTCCCGACACACGGTATTCAGACGCCCTGGCCGCGATGCGCCGCCGGTTCGGCGGCTGGCACGATCCGATCCCCGCGCTGCTGGACGCGACCCGGCCGGACGCAGTCCTGCACCACGACATCCACGAACTGGCAACGCCCTTGCCCACCTTTACCGCGGGCCGCATCGCGCTGCTCGGGGACGCTGCACACGCCATGACCCCGAACCTCGGCCAGGGCGCCTGCCAGGCACTGGAGGACGCGGCCACCCTGGCCGCTGCGCTCGCCACCGAACCCACCGTCGAATCAGCACTGACCCGCTACGACGCCGCACGCCGCCCACGCAGCCAGTCAGTGGCCCGGGCCGCGCGCCAGGCCGGCCGGATGGGGCAGCAACTGACGCACCCTCTGGCCGTGGCCCTGCGCAATACGGGACTCCGGCTGGCCCCCTCCGGCGTGACCGTCCGGGCCATCCTGCGGCACGCCAACTGGGCTCCGCCGAGTCTGCGCTGACGGCACCGGCACCGGCACCGGCGCGGGCATGACGGCATGGCGGCCCAGGCGCGGTCCTTGGCAACCAGGGTGTCGGCGCTGGTCCAGCGACTGTACTGCTCAACGGGCCTGACAGAGTCCTTCGCGGAAATGCCTGTCAGGCCGCCGCGCGGAAGCCTTCCGTTCGTGGGTCCTGGTCGCGGAGCTGGGCGAAGTCGACGTCGAGCTTGGGGTCGTACGCTTCGGGCCGACTGCCGAGTTCGTGGGTGGAGTACTGGCCGAACCGTTCGATGTGCTCGGTCAGGTACGGCGAGATGTGGCCAGGCCCTCCGATTCGATTCCCCAGCGCTCTTCAAGAAGCTGGCGGACGATCTCCGCGATGTCCAGGGCGTTGTGGAAGATCACTGTGTTCGAGAGGTAGCGCGGCAGTCACAGAGCATGGGCACGCCCGTTCACACGATCGACCACGGGAGCCACACGGGCGTACGGCGCTTCACTCCGCCAGGGACGATATCCGACTCTCCGCGTGATTGCGCTGGTCACAGCGGGTGACGTGCAGTTTGAGCGGAGGGGGGCACTGCTGGCCCTGCGTGGGGGTGTGTGCTCCGGGTGGGCTGTAGGCGTGCGTTTGCCTGTGTTCTGTTCCGTACTGACAAGTTGCATCTCAACCAGCGTCTGAGCCCCGCGTCCACGGTGGTCCTGCCCGGCGACGGTCCGGGCATCAGGTCCCGCTACGTGCGGGGCTGTGAGCAGGAGGGTTGTTCCTGTTCCGTTCCGCCCGTCTGGCCGCTGTCGTACTCGGGCTCGGCCGCCCTGGCCTGCCGCGACCCTGCCCGCCGCCGCCACTGGCGCGCACACTGGGCCGGCCCCGCACGGCTCCCCGTCGGGATCGGTGCGGTGCAGGTCGACAGCCCCGGCCGTGATGACGGCTCCCATCGGTCCCTGAACGCCGAGTGGGTCCCGATGAAGAACACCAGCCGCCACACGGTCAACCTGAAGGGATGGGCGCTGACCAGCGAGCGGTCCCACAAGACGTGCCGCTTCAGCAACCTGCGCCTGGCCGGCCGCCAGGAGATGCGGGTCCACACCGGCCGAGGTCGTGACGCGGACCGCGACGCCTACCAGGACCGCCGCGCCTACGTGTGGGACAACCGGCGCGACACTGCCACCCCGCGCGATGGTCACCGCCACACCATCGACACCAAGCACTGGAGCCGCCGCTGACCCCGGCTCCGGACCGCCTGCGGGCGACCCGGACGCGCAGCGCGCCGCAGCCGTAGAGAAAGGGGTGCGGCGCACCGCTGTGTCCGCCTGCGGCCCGTCGCGCAGCAAGTGCCTGGCACACACTTCCGGCACTGTTCGAAGTCGGTTACCTCATCACGGAGCGGGTGAAAATCTATGTCGGCCGGAGTAGACATCAGGCGGTGATGTGGTTAGAGTTTCTCTCGTAACCCAGAGGGACAGACAGGGCCCGGCAGAGACGAACTGCCGGGCGGCAGTACACGCAGTTGCAGTTGGCAGAACGGTGCGGTGGTGGAGTTCCGAAGCCGAAGCGTTGCAGGATGGCGACGGAGCTGACGACCGGACCGGGTGGCCCGCAGTGATCAGGGGCCGCCATGAGCAGTACACGGGACCAGCAGTACAGTTCCCGTTTCGCAAGTAATTGGTTCAGAGGGAAGAACGGAGGAGCCAGACGCCATCAGGATCGCCCGGGCGGACTTCTTGAACCCGGGTACCGCAGGACATCGATAGTGAGGTGGTCTGAGGTCAAGCAACCGCGATCCCCGCACCCCCGGCAGCACTCAGGCCGGGTCCGCGGAAACACAAGGTCGGCGCAGAACTAGGGCCGACAGATGGTGAACAGTTCCTTCGGGGCCCTGGTGCCGGTACGGCACCAGGGCCCCTCGACGCGTTTCCACAGAGAGGCACACATGACAGCAGACGACTCCTACGGCCGTCTCGACGACGATGACTACCCCGCCTACACCATGGGCCGGGCCGCCGAAATGCTCGGCACCACCCAGAGCTTCCTGCGCGCCATCGGGGAAGCCCGCCTGATCACGCCGCTGCGCTCCGCCGGCGGCCACCGCCGCTACTCCCGCTACCAACTGCGCATCGCCGCCCGCGCCCGCGAACTCGTCGACCAGGGCACCCCCATCGAAGCCGCCTGCCGCATCATCATCCTCGAAGACCAGCTCGAAGAAGCCCAGCGCATCAACGCCGAATACCGCCGCGCCGCCGAAGCGGCCGGTCCCACGGCTGCGGCCTGACGGACGAGAAGCTGACCTCGTCAGCGCCCCTGCGCTGAGCATGCTGATCGCCCGTGATAGGCCGGGGCATCGTGCAAGTTCTCATACGGCCCACCAGCGGATCACCCAGGCCGACCGGTGACCCCGCCCGCGAAAGCGACGGATGGCGGCAGCCAGGCGTCCGCCGGCCCGCCCGCGACCGTGCCCGTCAGGCCGGCGCGCACCCGGGGGGCTGCCTCGGCCGGCTACCGCCGAGCGCTCGAAGCGGCCCGAGCACTCCGTATCCGAGGAGCCAGAATCTCCCAGAGTGGCAGCTCGCACGGGCATGCCCGGATGCTGGCCGGCGGTGTCGCGTTGGCGCTTCGTGCCGCCCAACCTGAGCGCGGCGGGGCGGGACAGTAGGTCGTGGCGGTGTCGCCGGAGGTGTGCGGCCGGCGATGGTACAGGGGAGCGCCGATCACCGGTGTGGTGCCGGACTTCGGCAGGATGCTGCCATGATCGAGATCCGCGCCCCCGCCTTCCGCTCCGTCGGTGGCACGACGACGACCTCGCGCCCATGGCGGACATCAACGCGGACCCGCGGATCATGCGCTGGATCGACGACGGCTCGGCGCGCGGCCTGGCTGGATCTGGACCCCCCACTGGATGCCAATATCTTCCGGGTATTCGTTCGCAAGCGCGGCCTTGCTTCCGGGGGCGGGCATGGGGAGTGTGGACGACGGGGAAGAGGGAGAAGCTACGGAGCAGGGGCGACGGCTCCATGGGCCGAGCCCGGCCAGCGCACCCCGTCCCGAGTCCGCCGGGGGCTCCGGAGTCTCCGCCCGCCTGCACTGTCCGGCCCGTGCACCGAAGCCCTCAACACCCGCACCCATAAAGCCGCTTTACTCCCCAAAACGCCGTCCAGCGACCCGCTATGACGTCGGGAAGACGACCAGACGGGACGAGAGCATCATCGAACGCGACAGCCTCAGAAGTTGCTGACCTTGTGGATGTGATGTCGCGGGGGCTGACAAGCTGTGATTGTCGCGGTAGGCCGGTCATATGAGGTGCCCGCAAGGGGGCGGTCTGACCGCGGAGCGACGGGCGTTTCGGGAGCACATCCGAATGCAGGCGGCCGAGTTGTTCGCCCTGGGGCACGACAATGCCGCGGTCAGCAGTTGCGCGTCAGCGTGCGATCGGAACAACGGTGGCACCAGGCATGGGAACAGGGTGAAAGGTCAGCCTTGGGGTCGAGGGGGCCGGCGTCCAGACCCAAGCTGAGTGGGGCACTGTTTGAGGTGTTCGAGCAGGAGCTGGCCAAGGGGCCGGTAGCGCACGGCTGGCCGGACCAGACCTGGACGCTCGCGCGGATCAAGACGCTGATCGGGCGCCGGTTCCGCAAGAGCATGACGCTCCCAGCCATCGCGCAGATGCTGCACCGACACGGCTTCAGCCACCAGGTCCCTGCCCGCCGCGCGGTAGAGCGCAATGAGGAAGCCGTCACCGGCTGGGTGAAGGAGACCTGGCCACAGGTGGAAACACCGTGGCGGCGCTCGGGGCCTGGCTCTGCTTCGAAGACGAAGCCGGCTTCTCGATGACGCCGCCGACCGCCCGCACCTGGGCCAGGCGCGGACACCCACCCGTCAGCTCCCAGCGCCGCTTCTCCATCGCTGCTCTGGCCTGTTACAAGGAGGGCGAACGCTCCCGTCCGATCTACCGGCCCAAGCGGCACGTCGATCACAAGTGGGGCGGCAGACGTAGTTTCACCTGGACCGATCATCGCGAGCTGCTGACCGCCGCCCACCAACAGCTCGCTGCGCCGATCGTGCTCGTATGGGACAACCTGAACGTGCACAAAGACGCCCGGATGAAGGCGTTCACCGACGCCCACGACTGGATCACCTGCTACTTCCTGCCGGCCTGTGCACCCGCCCTCAACCCTGCCGAGGGCATCCGGTCACTGCTACGACGCAACAGCCAGGCCAACACCGCCTTCACCGACCCCGACCACCTGATGCGCGCCCTTCGGCACGGACTCCGCCAAATCCAATACCGCAGCAACCTTGTCGACGGATGCCTCGCGGCCACCCGTTTAAGACGTAACGCTCAAATCATCACCCCGTAGAGGGCAGATGGATCAGTCCTGCGTCCGTCGGGCGGAAGCCACATGCGTCGAAATAGAAGTCTCGCAGCCTGGGCTCGAAGTCAACGTGCAGCCACTCGCACCCCGACGCACGCGCACGGGCCGCCGCCAGACGGACAACTGCTGTCCCGATACCGCGATGCTGGTGCGAGCCCCGAGTCTTTGTGTCGATCAAGAAGGCGTGGTCTCCACCGTCCCAGGCCACGTTCACGAAGCCGACAAGGACTCCCTCGCCATCACGGGCCCCCACCCAGCCGAGGCTGTACTCATTGACCTTGCTCCACCAGCCGACAACGGCGTTGCCGCCATGGGAGCGGACAAGGTCGACCATCTCCTCGTCAGTGATGGGGTCGCGCCACGTGTAAGAGATCGCTCCACTCATCCCACCAGCGTCGCCGAACAGCCTCCAGAGCGACAACACGCCTACAAGCTCAGTAGAGGGTGTCTGAGAAGCCCCGTTCAGGGCAGGTGACTTGGTAGTTCCTGCACTTCGGGGAGGCGGGGATGACCGGTCGGCGGGCGTATCCGACGGACCTTTCCGATGCCGAGTGGGCGGTGCTCGCACCGCTGGTGCCGCCGCCGAAGCCGGGCGGCCGCCCGCTCAAGCACCCGCGGCGCGAAATCATCAACGCCCTGGCGTACTGGGTGCGGGCGGGCTGTGCCTGGCGGCTGCTCCCGCACGACTTCCCGCCGTATCAGACGGTCTATCACTACTGGCGGCAGTGGCGGCTCGAGGGCCGGTGGGAAGAGATTCTGGCCGTGCTGCGGGCCCGGGAACGTACTGGTCAGGGGCGTGAACCCACCCCGAGTGCCGGGGTATTGGACAGCCAGAGCGTCCGGGCCACCGAGCGGGGTGGCTGGCATGGGTATGACGGAGCCAAGAAGGTGCCGGGCATCAAACGCCACCTCCTGGTCGACACGCTCGGTCTGGTCCTGGCCGTCTGTGTCAGCCCGGCCAACGTCAGCGACCGCGATGGTGCCGCGGTGCTGTTGGCCCGGTGCGCCGGCAAGTTCCCCCGCTTGCGGCACCTGTGGGCGGACCAGGGCTACCGCGGCCGGGACTTCCTGGCCTGGGTGCGCGAAGAGACCGGGATCACCCTCCAGATCGTGCAACGCAAAGACGGCGGCTTCCGCGGCACCTGGGCCAGGGCCGACGCCCCACCTCGCGAGGTACCGCTCTTCGCGGTGGTCCCGCGCCGCTGGGTAGCAGAGCGTAGTTTCGCCTGGCTGGGCCGCTATCGCAGGCTCTCCAAAGACTACGAGTACCTCGCCGCCAGCCAGGAGAACGCGATCTACCTTGCCACGATCATGCTCCTACTGCACCGCACAGCACGGGTCCTGCCCTGAACGGGGCTTCTCAGACACCCTCTAGAAGACGTGCTCAGGGCCATGCTGATCCAGGGCGCGGTCTCGGTACGCACGCCAGGCATCGAAAGCCGACTGGGCGCAGCCCACGGTGAGGAAGTCTCCCGACCCGGTGTCGAAGGCCCGTGCTTTCAACGCATCGGCGACCGCGATGGCGGCATGAGCTGCTGCTTCGCTGCCGCCGTGGATGAAGAGGCTGACTCCGGCGACCGGCGCGTCGTCAGCCTCGCTGACCGGGGTGCTGATGGAGAAGCCGGGACCCTCGTAGTCGCCCCAACCGATCTCCGAGTACTCGATGCCCGGCAGCATCTCTGCAAGGACAGCACGAACACCGCGGCCTGTGCCCAGACTCGGTGGTTCCCAGTCTTCGGGGATCTCGTCTATCGCCTTGGCCTCGGGCGGAAACCGCATGATTAATACATCCCAGCTCACCCGCACAATCTACGCGCCAGCACTGACACTCAGCCCGGCCCTGAACCGACCGCCTGGTTGAAAGACGAGCTGAGGACGCGTACGCCTCGGGCGCTCGCCTTCGCCCGCGCGCTGGAGAGCCGTGGTGCTCCCGTGATGAACTCGGCCGCGGCGGCCACGTTGTGCCAGGACCGTACGGCGATGGCGTGGCGCGCCCGGCACGCCAACGTCCCGTTCGTGGCCACCCGTACCTTCAGCATGCTCGCGCAACTGGCCGACGGGCCGGGCCTCCCGGGGCGGCGGTGGTCAAGAGCCGGCACAGCCGCAAGCGGGACCTGGTGACCTGCGTCGACAGTGACGCGCACCTGCGTGAGCTCGCCCCCGAAGCGCACCTGCGTGAGCTAGCCGCCGTCGTCCGCAGGAGTCGGTCGGGGGCCAGGAGTTCGTGCCGAACAGCGGCTGGGGCCACAGGCTCTGGGCCGTCGACGGCCGGCTCTTCGCCGCCCTGCGCCGCTTCGAACTCGCGCCCGCAGGCCGGGGCCCCACCGGGCCGCTCGCCCTCGGCGGCCTGCCGTCCGGCTGGGCGGACACGGTGCGCCGGACCGGCTAGGTGTGCGCGCTGGACGTCTTCGGCGTGGACATCATCGACGCGGGCGACGGCGCACCGCTCATCGTGGACGTCAACGCCTTCCCGGCGTCCGGGGCCAGACCGGCGCCCCGGAGGCCCTGGCAGCGCTGGCACAGCTCCGCGCCACCAGGGCACCGGCCACCAGGGCACCGCCGTCTGACGGTGCCGGTCCCCTGACGGTGCCGGTCCGGCCCGGGTCCGGACTGCCGCCGGACCCGGCCCGCGGCCCCTAGACCGCGGCGTTCGTGCCGGCGCCCGTCTTACGGCGGCGTACGGCGACGACCGCACCCGCGCCAACGGCCATCGCCACGCCGCCCACCAGGGCGATCGTCGGCAGTGCGGAGGACGCGCCGGTCGCGGCCAGTTCACCGGTGCCCGCGGTCTCCCGGGCGCCGCCCTGTGTCTTCAGCCCGACCTGCGGTGTGTTGCCGCCCGCGCTGCCGGCGCCGGGCTGCGCGCTGTCGCTGGGCTTGCCCGGCTTCTCCGGCTTACCGGGCTTCTCCGGCTTACCGGGCTTGCTGTGCGCCGGGAGAATGCTGAAGTAGTACTCCCCGTGGTTGGAGCTGCCGCAGGAGCCGTCCTTGTCGGCGTACGTCCCCTCCATGATCACCCAACCGCGGCCGGGCGTGGCCGTGGGGATCGCGCGGGCCCGCATCGGCAGGCTGACCGTGCTGTGCGCGCCCACGGAGAGATCGGTGAACTCCTCCTCGCTGATGACGTCGTCGAAACTCACCCACCTGCCCGTCCGGGGGTCGAGGATTTCCGCCTGCAGTTCCCAGTACGGGTAGTCGACGGGCTCGAAGGAGTAGGCGAGCGGCGCCAGCCTGACCCTGTCCAGTGCCTTGTCGGAGGTGTTGGTGATCGTGATGGCGGAACGGCTCCAGCCGGCACCGGCGACGAACTCGGTCTGCATCCCCTCGACGGCCATCTGCAGGCGCCCCGGCCCGACCTCGCACTGCTTGCCCGGCTCGTCGTCCCCTGTCTTCGAGCTGCCGCTCGTGGTGCCCGGTTCGGTCTTGGGGTCCTGTCCCGGCCGCGTGCCGGGCTCCTGGCCGGGCTTGGTCGTGGTGTCCGTGCCGGTGCCGGGCTGGGTGCCGGACCCGGGACCGGTGTCGTTCCCCGTACCGGGCTTCGGGTTCGCGTCGGTTCCGGTGGCCGGCTTCCCGGTCGCGGGCGACCCGCCCGATTCCGTCGCCCCGCCGGGCTTCCCGGACGTGCCGTCGTCCTCCGGGGTGCCGTCCTGCTGAGACGCGGTGATGTCTGCCGGCTGGCCCGGCGTTTGCGTGGCGAACGCGACGGCGGGTGTGGCCAGCGCAGCGGCGGGTGCGAGCACGGCCGCTGCCGCGGCAGCCGTGAGGGTCTGGCGGAACTTCATCAACGAGGCCTTTCTGGGGTGTCAGGCGTGTACGCCTAGGTGACCCCTGGTGAGGCAAATGGTTGTACTGTGCCGCCTGTTACGGGCGCAGATCACAGTGCTGCCGGCCCCATCCTCAGGTGAGGGGACCCAGGTGCAGGTAGAAGCGCTCCCGCTCGCGGTCGAAGGCGATCCCGTACCGGGCGGTGAACGCGCCCTCCGACGCGGCCGCCCGCGCGTCGTCGTCCCAGGTCTCCCGGGCGGCCACGAACAGCAGGGCGAGGTCGGCTGTACGGGTCGGCCCGCCTGAGCGGCCGAGGCCGATGAAGCCCGCCACGGTCAGGGTGCCGGGGGCGAGCACGAGGTTGGGCAGGCGCAGGCCGCCGTGGCAGACGACGGTCGTGGCGGCCTACTGGGCGAGGTGATGCCCGAGTTGCGACGTGAGCGCGCTAGCAGTTCGCCGGAAGGCGTCCTGGCTCACCGACGCCGCCTTCGCCTGCACCGACAACTCCGTGTGGGCCCCCCCGCCCCACCCACCGCTACCCGGCAACCGGCGAGACTCCGGTGGACACGCCCGATGAAGCGCTGGCCGAGGTGCTGACCGCCATCGTGCGTTGCCAGCACGAGCATCGGGAACGCACCGCCGAGCTGACCGAACTTGCCACGTATTACCGGCCAAGGCGCACAAGGACCTCGGCCGCACCGACGACGCCCTGACCGGCATACGCCACGTCGCCGACGCCGACGCCGACGGCCGGCTCGCCCCGCGCGCCCGACGGGGACTTGCCGACCTCGCGCGCATCCGCGGCAACTTTCCCACCGCTCTCACGGTCGTCCCCTCCCTGGGTTTGGAAGATCGTCACCGCCGTGTCCTGGCCCGTATCCACTTCCCGCACGGCGACATCGACCGCGCCGCCGCCTTCGAAACCGCTCGCACCGAGGCCGAAGAGCACGGCGTCCCGGGTGAGCGGGCTATTGCTCAGACCCTCCTCGCGCTGGTCACCGCCTTCACCGACCCGGTGCGCGCCGATGAGGAACTCGTCCTCGCCCACCAACTCCTCGCCCAGTTCGACCAACGTGCCACCGTCCTGTACGCGCAGGTCGCCGCCCTCGTACGCGACGTCGGCACCGACCGCGACGTCACCGACCGCGCCACCATTGTGTGTACCGAGGCCACCGCCGTCGGCCCGCTTGGATCCTTCCGCTGCTGGAGATCGGCCTCGCCTTCCACCACGCCGTACGCGACGCCCACGACGACCTGACCGCCGCCCTCGGACGCCTGCGCGAAGCCTCCGCGAACGGCGACCTCGCCTACTACGTCCACATCGCCACCGCCATGGTGACCTGTCCCAGCCCGCCGCCCCCGCCATCCGCTGGCTCGACAGTGAAACCGCCGTCCGCGCCCGCTGGCGCACCCTGGTCACCGCCCGCCGCCACCACCTGCCGACGTGACCGGCCATCTGTCACCGGGACTGCGGCCAGGTTGCAGGGTGGGGGAACGGCCTCGTCTTCGGTCCGGGCACGTCGCCTGACCGTCCAACAGCGCATCGTCCGGCCAAAGCCGATGCCTTTCCGCCATTCGCCAGCGATCTTCCTTCCACCTCTTTGCCGTCCGGCTACACAAGGAAGGCTGGGGCGGCGTGCGGCCGTCTCCATCTGGTGCCCGGTAGTGGGGGAGGGCTGGACGGTTGCCGACCATCAATCCGGCGGTGCTGCTCGCGATCGTCGTCATCGTGCGGCTGCGGCGGCGTACGGAAGCCCGCAGCCGCTTCGACGAGAAGATGACCGTCGTCATTGTCCTGGCCCTGGGCGTCCTGATCGCGCCCACCCCGGTAGGCCAGGGGATCTTGAACATTTTGGGACAGCTTGCAAGCGGCGTCACCCAGGCCGGCCGATGAGCCCCCGTACACGTACGGGCCGGACGGAGCCCGTCGGTGCGCACTGCGGGGCCCGGGCTTGGGGAGTGGGGCAGTGATGGCGGCACGTCGACGGCGCCGGCGCATGAAGAAGCGGACGCGCAGGCAACTGCAAGGCTGGGGTGCGGCGGCGACAGTGGCCGCCGCGGTGTGGGCGGCCAGGCACTGGTCGGCGGTGTGGCCCGCACTGGTGGCCGTGCTCGGCGCGGCCTTGGTGGGCGGGGCCGGGTGGACGCTGTGGCGGGCCCACCATCTCGCAGTCAGCCAGGACCGTGCGTGGCGGGTGCGGGAGGAGGCCCGGTCACGGGAGTTGTCGATGGCCGAGGTGGACGCGTTGTCCTGGCAGGAGTTCGAAGCATACGTCGCCGATCTGTGCCGGCGGGACGGCTGTACGAAGGTCGTCGTCAGCGGCAAGAGCGGCGACCTGGGCGCGGATGTCATCGGCTACCTGGCCGACGGCCGCAAGCTGGTCATCCAGTGCAAGAAGTACGCGCCGCACCGCAGCGTGCCCTCGCAGGACATGCAGAAGTTCGTCGGCACCGCCCGTCCCGAACACGGTGCTGATGTCGCCCTGTTCGTCACCACGTGCCGCTCGTTCACCAAGGACGCCCTGGGCCTGGCGGTGCGCCAGGACGTCGTGGCCCTGAACCGCGACCTGCTGGGCTCCTGGGTCAAGGGCGCCCACCTGGAGACGCTGTTCCCGCTGAACGGCAGCGGCGGCGGCACCAAGCGGCGCCCCTCTGCCTGACTGGGCAGGCTGCCGTACGGGCTGGTTCAGGACGGCCAGGGCAGTGCGCTGGCTCAGCTCATCGCCACGCTTCCCGCCAACACGTGGGGAAGGCTCTGGACGGTCGACCCGGACAACGACACCGTCCTCTGACAGGCAGACAGCCCGGGCCGGAGCGGTGGTGGGCCAGCCCCGCGGATGCGCCGTGCGCACGGCGCACATCCTCCCTCACGCGAGGCCGGGCGGCGGCCGGACCCGGTGGCTGATGGAGCCCGACGTCAGCTCGCCCCGCTGTCCTCGACAACCGGCTGGCGCAGGCTCTTTCTCACGGTGTCGGGCCGGCCGGCCGCCTCCAGGCACTCCCGTACGATGATCCGGAAAGTGATCGACGGGGTGGGGATCCACGCATGGGCGACATCAGCATCAACAGCCATGCTGTGCGGTCGACGGGCAGTGACATGAGTGCGCTGTCCCGGGAGACGGTACGCAAGCTGAACAATTCCCTGGAGGAGAGCCAGGCGACGGGTTCGGCGGACTCCGTCTGGGGCTGGGAGTGTGCCGAGCACCTCTACTCCTGCGCGCTGACGTGGGAGGAGCACATGGTGGGTTTGGCGAAGAAGATGGGGGAGCTGGGTGAGCGGCTGCAGGACAGCGCCGGCAGCTACGACGCACAGGACCAGGAAGCGGCCTCACGGCTGCGGCACGGACTGAACGACCTGGGGAAGGTGTGAGCGGCCGGTGGTGAACTACGAGGCCGTGATCAACGCCCGGCCCGAGAAGTGGCACAAAGCCGCCGACGAATGGGCGACGCTGGCCAAGCACGCCCTGCGCGCCGCCCAGGACATCCGTGACAACGGCACCAAGCCGCTGGCCGACAACTGGACCGACGAGGTGGGCCAGAAGGCCGCAAAGGAATTCGAAAAGCTGGCCGACCAGTTGGAGTCCGCCTATGACATCCTGCTCGGCGGCAAGATGCTCTGCGAGGCCGTGGCCGACAGCATGGAGACCGCGCTGAGCTCGGCGCGCGAGATCAACGAACTCGCCCAGCGCCACAATCTGCGCATCGGGCCGGACGGCCTTCCCGAGGGCGCGCCGATGCCGGGTGAGGACCCGGACAAGCTGCATGCGCGCGAGCACATCGTCGCGCTGCGCGATCATGTGCTGCAGCAGGTCGGCGAGGCCGACAACACGGCCGCCGCGAAGTTCGCCATGCTGACGCAACAGGTGAACATCGCTGACCCCGACGAAGCGCTCAAGGTGCAGAACAAGGCGTCTCAGGCGGAGATGGAGATCCTCGGCGCCGAGATACCCAAGGATGCCGGGCCGATGACCCAGCGCATGTGGTGGAACGGCCTGAGCGACGAGCAGCGGCACGATCTGATGCTGGCGGACCCGGTCGCCCTGTCGAAGCTGGAGGGGCTGCCGGAGAGCGCCAAACAGGAGATGCGCGGCACGGACGGCAAGTTCGACCGCGTCAAGATGGTCGAGTACGCGCTGCAGAACTGGGACCAGGAGGACGACGTCGACTTCGGCAACAACTGCACCAACTTCGTCTCCGAATCCCTGGTCCACGCGGGGATGAAGGAGAAGGAGTCCTTCTGGGGCACCCGGGCCGACGACACCTGGATGAAGGGAAACCCGACCGAGATCGACCTGCCCGGCTTCCGCGATGTCGACCGGTCGTTGGGTTTCTCCAAGACGTGGGCGGGTGCGGAGAATCAGCAGAATTTCATGCTCGATCACGGCGGCGAGGAAGTCCCGCGCGACCAGGTCCGCCCCGGGGACATCATCTATTACGAGCAGGCCGGCGACAACGACGAGATCGGCAAGGGCAACACCCACCACGCAGCCGTGGTCACCGGTGTCATGCCGGACGGCGAGATCAAGTACACCCAGCACAGCGATCCGTACCGCAACGTCAGCCTCGACGGACGTCTGCCCAACACGGAAAAGGCCGAAGGCCGGCAGAACGTACGGATCGTCCGCCCCCACCCGGACTGGTACTGATGAACGAACCACGATCCCGTACAGCGCCGGCTCCGGGTGGCACCGCCACCCGCCCGGCACGCACCGCCCTGTGGGTACCGGTCCTGGTCGTCCTCGGCGTCGCGGGCATCATCGCCCACGACGCTGCGGAGAAGGCCCACCTGAAGGCCGAATGGGCACACTGCGGGGACCTGCCGCTGACCTGGCAGATGTACGCCTCCGCCTACGGGGCCCTGGCCTGCGGCCTGGGAGCTATCGCCCTCCTGGTCCTGCTGGCGCTGCGAGGGGAACGGCACGGCAGCACACCGCTGAGAGGCTGGCGTGGCGGCGTCGCACTGGCCTCCGCTCTCCTGGGGGTCCTGCCGCTGCTCGCCGAGGCCATCATCGTGTGGCATCTGTACCAGCCAGCTCCTGGCGGCACCATAAGCTGCGTGTGAATCACCGCCGCACGGCGCCCGGTCACCTCTCCTTCCCTCCACGGACGCGCGGCCTCAGCCCGGCTTCCGGACACCCAGCAGCCGGGCTCGCCACCCCAAGGGTGGCCGCCTACCAGGCCTCCAAGTGGGCCGTCAGCGCCTTTTCCCTGGGTCTCGCCCAGGAAGTCGCTCCCTTCGGTGTCAAGGTCACCTCCATCGAGCCGGGCGGCATGCGCACCGACTGGGCGGGCTCGTCCATGGGCGTCCCGCCGATCAGCGAGCCCTACCAGCTCACCGTCGGTGCCTTCGCCGACATGCTCGGAAAGGCCTCAGGCCAGGAACCCGCCGTCCCCGCCAGGGTCGCCCAGGTCATCCGCGACCTCGTCGGCCGCGACGACGCGCCCGTGCGTCTGCTGATCGGCAAGGACGCCGTACAGTACGCCGCCGCCGCGGCCCAGGCCCAGGCAGAGTACGACGCCACGTGGCGCGAGATCTCGGAATCCGTCACCGAGTAACAGTTCGCAAGGCCACGTTCGGACGCTGAGCGCTGTAGTCGGCGAATGGTGCCGACTACAGCGCTCGGTCACAGCGACGTCGGCGACGCCGAGCGCCACGACTGCCCGGGCTGCGGCGTCCGGTCGGGCTCGCCCTGCCGCTCACGCTCGGGCGCGTTCACCGGGATCTGCCGCACCGGCCGGTTCGAGAAGGTGGCCCGGCTCGCCGAGCTGCTGCAGATGCCGACCCCGGCCGACCCCGGCCTGTCTACGATATGAAGCGGCCCACGCCGACTTCGCCGCGCTCCAACCCGAAGGCATCGGCCGGTCGCTCTGCGCTGCTTGCCGCTTCGCCGGAGCTTCGGGTGGGCAGGGTCGGGTGCCGCCGCAGTTGTTCAGGGATTGCTGAACGGCTGCGATAGTCGGTCCATTGCGTTCAGGGAATCGTCAAATACCTTGGTGGGGAAATGCTCCAGCTCTAAGAGGGTATGTAGGCTCGCTATTGCAATGAGATGCATGTGAACGCATACTGTGCGACGGAGTGCGCGGGCGCCGAGCGCCGCGTAGGTCCGCAGAGGGAGGACGAGTACGGATGCCCGGAGGCAGGCTCACCGAGGCGGATCGTCGGCGCATCGCCGCGGGACTGGCCGAGGGGCTCGGATACACGGAGATCGGCCGGCGTCTGGAGCGGCCCGCCTCGACCGTCATGCGGGAGGTCACCCGTAACGGCGGGCCCGACGGTTACCGGGCGGACCGGGCGCACGAGGCCACGCGGCGTCGCGCGCGTCGGCGCAAGCAGCCCCGGCCTCCGGCGCCGCCGGTTCTGGACAGCGGCCATGGACGCGACCCCCGGGCGCTCCAGGATTTCACGGAGTCCTTCACCGATCTCCTGACGCAGCAGGGGCTGCCCCGGATGGCGGCCAGGGTGCTGGCCTGTCTCTGTGTCACCGACTCCGGCGCCCTCACCGCCGCCGATCTGGTCGAGCGGCTGCGGGTCAGCCCGGCGTCCGTCTCGCACGCCGTCGCCTTTCTCGAACAGCAGGGGCTGCTCGAACGCGACCGGGCCTCCGGCACGCGCCGCGAGCGCTATGTCATCGAGGAGGACGTCTGGCTCCGGTCCGTCCAGGCGGCGCTGGAGATGAACGACGCCCTGTTGGCCGCGTCGCAGCGGGCGACCGGGATCCTCGGGGCCGGAACCCCGGCAGGGGCCCGCTTCGAGTCCTGCGCCGCGTTCCTCCTCCTCGTGAGCGAGTCCCTCCGCAAGGCCATGGAGCAGTGGCGGCAGAGCCAGGCCACCCGGGGGTGAGCCCCTGGCCGGGCACCGAGCCCCGGCCCGTACGCCACCCGGTGCGGCTTCCGGGCCGCACCCGGTCCCGCCGTACGGGCGCACTTGCGCTTAGGCCGGGAGTGCGGTGGCCGGTCCTGGTTATGGTGGGAAGCCTGCCCGGTGGCGTGCCTGACGGCGCGGCCCGCCGGGCCGGTGCCGGAGCGGTCCGCCTGCTAGCTGTGACGGGACGGTGCGTGGTGAAGATCCTCATTTCCGCGGACATGGAGGGCGTCACCGGAGTGACCTGGCCGGACGACGTGCTGCCGGGCCACGCCCAGTGGCAGCGGTTCCGGCCGGTGTTCACCGGTGACGTCAACGCGGCGATCGCCGGGTTCTTCGACGGCGGCGCCGACGAGGTGCTGGTCAACGAGGCCCACTGGTCCATGCGCAACCTGCTGCTGGAGCAGCTCGACGAGCGGGCCCAACTGCTCACCGGCAAGCACAAGGGGCTGAGCATGGTCGAGGGCGTCCAGTACGGCGACGTGGACGGCGTCGCGTTCGTCGGCTACCACGCGGGCGCCGGCACGGAAGGCGTGCTGGCCCACACCTACCTCGCCAACTCCCTGACGGGCGTGTGGGTGAACGGCACGCGCGCCAGCGAGGGGTACCTCAACTCCCTGGTGGTGGCCGAATACGGTGTGCCCGTGGTGCTGGTGACCGGCGACGACCGGACCTGCGAGGACGCCGTCGGGTACGCGCCCGGGGCGCGCGCCGTGGCGGTCAAGGACTACGTCTCGCGGTACGCGGCCGTGTGCCGGCCCCCGGCCCGTACGGCGGCGGAGATCAGAGCCGCCGCGCGCGAGGCGACGGCCCTCGCGGTGCGCACCGAGCCGGTGCGCGGCGGCCCGTTCACCGTGGAGATCGAGTTCGACGCCGAGCACCTGGTGGGCCAGGCGGCCTGCGTCCCCGGAGTCGAACCCACCGGTGAGCGGCGCGTCGCGTACACCAGCGAGAACATGTACGAAGCGATCCGCTGCTTCAAGACGGTCACCACCGTCGTGTCGTCGGCGGTGGAGGAGCAATATGGCTGACAGCGCCGGCGACACGGCGGACCGCGACGGCGACGCGGTGGACGGGCAGGCCCTCGACGAGGTCGTGCGGTTCACGTCCGATCTGATCCGTATCGACACCACCAACCGCGGCGGCGGCGACTGCCGGGAGCGTCCGGCCGCCGAGTACGTCGCGGAGCGGCTCGCCGAAGCCGGTCTGGAGCCGGTGCTGCTGGAGCGCAGTCCGGGTCGTACGAACGTGGTCGCGCGCGTCGAGGGCGCGGACCCGGGCGCGGCGGCCCTGCTGGTGCACGGGCATCTGGACGTGGTGCCCGCCGAGCCCGCCGACTGGAGCAGGCACCCGTTCTCCGGTGAGGTCGAGGACGGTGTCGTCTGGGGCCGGGGCGCCGTGGACATGAAGAACATGGACGCGATGGTGCTCGCGGCCGTCCGGCAGTGGGCGCGTACCGGTGTCCGGCCGCGGCGCGACCTGGTCCTGGCGTTCACGGCCGACGAGGAGGCCAGCGCCGTCGACGGCTCGGGTTTCCTCGCCGACCACCACCCCGGCCTGTTCGAGGGCTGCACGGAGGGCGTCAGCGAGTCCGGCGCCTTCACCTTCCACGCGGGCGGCGGGATGCGGCTGTACCCGGTCGCGGCGGGGGAGCGCGGTACGGCCTGGCTGAAACTGACCGCCGAGGGCAAGGCCGGACACGGCTCGAAGGTCAACCGCGCCAACGCGGTCAGCCGCCTCGCGGCGGCCGTGGCCCGCGTCGGCGAGCACCGCTGGCCGGTACGCCTGACCGACACGGTGCGGGCGGCGCTCACCGAACTGGCCGCCCTGCACGGCATCGACGCCCGTCTGGACGCCCCGGACTTCGACGTGGACACCCTGCTCAGCAAGCTCGGCCCGTCGGCCGCGCTGGTCGAGCCGACGGTCCGCAACAGCGCCAACCCGACGATGCTGGAGGCCGGCTACAAGGTCAACGTCATCCCCGGCAACGCCGTCGCGTACGTGGACGGACGGGTGGTGCCCGGTGGTGAGGCGGAGTTCCGCACCACCATGGACCGGCTGACCGGGCCTGAGGTGTCCTGGGCGTACGACCACGGCGAGGTGGCCCTCCAGGCGCCGGTGGACGCGCCGGTGTACGCGGCGATGCGGGAGGCGATCGAGCGCTTCGACCCGGACGGCCATGTGGTCCCGTACTGCATGTCGGGCGGCACGGACGCCAAGCAGTTCTCCCGGCTGGGCATCGCCGGATACGGATTCTCACCGCTCAAGCTGCCCGAAGGCTTCGACTACCAGGCGCTGTTCCACGGGGTCGACGAGCGTGTCCCGGTGGAGGCGCTGCACTTCGGCGTACGGGTCCTCGACCACTTCCTGCGGGCGTCGACGGGGCGGCCGCAGCCCGGGTGAGCGCCTGAAGGGACGTTGGAGCCGCCGGAACCGCGAACCGCCCGGGAGGCGCGCCGACGCCCGCAGGTTCCCGCCCGGACCGGTCAATCTCGGCCAGGCCAGGACTCCGGTGCGAAATCCGTACGGGTTGATGCCCGGCCCCGCGTACGACAGGCTTGGCGGCTCCAAAGCCTGAGGAGGAACGCCACCATGGTCACCACGGCCCCCTACGGAGCCTGGCCGTCCCCGATCGACGCCCGGCTGGTCGCCGAGCACGAGGGCCGGCCCGAGTACGTCGGCGTGGTGGGGGACGAGGTGTGGTGGACCGAGGCCCGCCCCGCGGAGGGCGGCCGCCGCGCGCTGGTCCGCCGACGGACCGACGGCACGGAGCAGACACCGCTGCCGGCGCCCTGGAACGTCCGCAGCCGGGTCATGGAGTACGGCGGCCAGCCCTGGGCGGGCGCGGTGGACGCGGACGGCCGCACGGTCCTGGTGTTCTGCCACTTCGCCGACCAGCGGCTGTACGCCTACGCGCCGGACGGTGACGCCGCGCCCCGCCCGCTCACCCCGGTCTCCGCCGTCGGCGGCGGACTGCGCTGGGCCGACCCGGTCCTGCGGCTGGACCGGGGCGAGGTGTGGTGCGTCCTGGAGGAGTTCACCGGCCCCCGGCCGACCGACGTGCGCCGGGTGATCGCCGCGGTGCCGCTGGACGGTTCGGCGGCCGGGGACCGCGCGGCCGTACGGGAACTGAGCGACGGCCGAAACCGTTTCGTCACCGGCCCGCGGATCTCGCCGGACGGGCGGCGGGCCGCCTGGATCGCCTGGGACCACCCGCGGATGCCCTGGGACGGCACCACCGTGCTGCTCGCCGACATCACCGACGACGGCGTCTTCACCGGCGTACGGCCGTTCGCCGGCGGTACCGAGGAGTCCGTACCGCAGATCGAGTGGGACACGGACGGCACCCTGCTGTACGTCTCCGACGCGGACGGCTGGTGGGGGCTGCGCCGCGCCGACCCGGACGCCGCCGGGACCCCGGGCAGGCGCCTGTGCAGGCCCCGCCAGGAGGAGTTCGGCGGCCCGCTGTGGCAGCTCGGGGTGCGCTGGTTCCTGCCGCTGGAGGGCGGCACGATCGCGGTGCTGCACGGCCGCGGCGCCATGGCGCTCGGCATCCTCGATCCGGTCAGCGGCGAACTGGTGGACGCGGCCGGGCCGTGGACGGAGTGGGCGTCCACGCTGGCCGTGCACGGCAGCCGGGTGGTCGGTGTCGCCGCCAGCCCGCGCAGCGCGTTCGAGATCGTGGAACTGGACACCTGCACCGGCCGGGCCCGGGTGATCGCGGCCCGGCACACCGACGCGGTGGACCCGGTGCACTACCCCGAGCCGCAGATCCGCACCTTCACCGGCCCGGACGGCCGCGACATCCACGCCCACATCTACCCGCCGCACAGCCCCGGCCACCGCGCCCCCGACGGCGAACTGCCGCCCTACGTCGTCCGGGCGCACGGCGGCCCCACCGGCCGGACCCCGCTCGTGCTGAACCTGGAGATCGCCTACTTCACCTCCCGCGGTATCGGGGTCGCCGAGGTCGACTACGGCGGCTCCACCGGCTACGGACGCGCCTACCGCGAGCGGCTGCGGGAGCAGTGGGGCGTGGTGGACGTCGAGGACTGCGCTGCCGTCGCCGAGGCGCTGGCCGACGAGGGCACCGCCGACCGGCGCCGGCTGGCGATCCGCGGCGGCAGCGCGGGCGGCTGGACCGCCGCGGCCTCGCTCGTGACGACCGGCCTGTACGCCTGCGCCGCGATCAGCTACCCGGTCCTCGACCTGGTGGGCTGGGTCCGGGACGGCACCCACGACTTCGAGTCGCAGTACCTGGTCAGCCTGATCGGCCCGTACGACGAGGTGCCCGACCGCTACCGCGACCGTTCCCCGCTGCGGCACGCGGACCGGATCACCGCGCCCTTCCTGCTCCTCCAGGGCCTCGACGACGCCGTCTGCCCGCCCGACCAGTGCGAGCCCTTCCTCGCCGAGGTCAGCCGGCACGGCACCGCCCACGCCTATCTGGCGTTCGAGGGCGAGGGCCACGGCTTCCGCCGCGCGGAGACCATCGTCCGTGCCGTGGAGGCGGAACTGTCGCTGTACGTCCAGACCTTCGGCATCGACCGTACGGACGTCCCGGTGCTGGAACTGACGAAGTGACGGCCGGTCACCCCCGTACGCGGACGGCGGAGCGCCCCCGGTGCCTGGTGCCCGGCGACCGGGTCGCCCTGGTCGCGCCGAGCGGCCCGGTCACCCCGGAGCGGCTGGACGCCGGGGCCGACCTGCTGCGCGGCTGGGACCTCGACCCGGTCGAGGCTCCCCACGTACGCGGCCGGCACGCCACCCTGCCGTACCTGGCGGCCACGGACGGGGAACGCGCCAGTGACCTCCAGGAGGCGCTGTGCGATCCGGGCATCGCGGCGGTCTTCGCTGCGCGCGGCGGTTACGGCGCGCAGCGCATGGCCGACCTCGTGGACTGGACGGCCGTACGGGCCGCCTTCCGCGCGCACGGCCCCAAGCCGCTGGTCGGCTTCAGTGACGTCACCGCGCTGCACGAGGCGTTCGCGGTGCGCGCCGGGGCGGCCACGCTGCACGGCCCGGCCGTCGCGGGCGAGGTGTTCCTCAAGGACGAGCCGACCCGCGAACACCTGCGGCGCACGCTCTTCGCGCCCGCTTCGGTGCGGGCCGTCACCTCACCGGCCGCCCGGCCGCTGGTGCCGGGCCGGGCGAGCGGTGTCACGCTCGGCGGCTGCCTGTCCCTGCTCGCCGCCGATCTCGGCACACCGCACGCCCGCGCGGGCGCGGCCGGCGGCCTGCTCCTGCTGGAGGACGTGGGTGAGCCCGCGTACCGCGTCGACCGCGCGCTGACCCAGTTGCTGCGCGCCGGATGGCTGTCCGGCGTCGCGGGCGTCGTCCTCGGCTCCTGGGCCCGCTGCGGCCCGTACGAGGAGATCCGCGCGGTGCTGCTGGACCGCCTCGGGCCCCTCGGCGTCCCGGTGGCGGAGGAGTTCGGCTTCGGGCACGGCGACTCGGCGCTCACCATGCCGCTGGGCGTACGGGCGGAACTGGACGCGACGGCCGGCACCCTCACGTACGACGTACCGGCGCTGCGCGAACGCTCCTGAGGCCACATCCACCCGGACGAGCGACACGGCCTTGCCGCCGCGTTCCCGGGGCCGACCCCGTACGGGTGGTCCGCCGGAGCCCGGCCCCGGCGTTCGTGCAGCCCAACGGGTGGTACGGGCGGAGCCTTTCGGATGGACCTGGCGTGGCTCGGGAGACAATCCCCGGTGCGAGCGTCGACACCTTTGTTACTCGTGTCACGACATGAGCCGGCCGTCACCGACCGCGTGGTGCGGCGTGCCTTTGTGGAGGTCTGCGTGCCCAGCGTGTCCAGAGCCCTGCCCCGTGCCGCGGCCCGGCCCGTCCGGCGCGCGGCGCGGTCCCGGCACGTCCGGCTGCCGGTCTCCGCCTCGGTGTGCCTCGCGGCGTGCGCGGCGCTCATCGGGCCGGTGAGCGCCGCCGGGGCGGCCGGCGCGGCGGGGAACCGGCACCCCGGATACTCCGTCACCGCCCTGAAGCTGCCGGTGCGGGCCGGCGGCCGGGACTGCGCGCTCGACGCCGACCTGTACCGCCCCACGGGAGTGGACGCCGCGCACCCGGCACCCGCCGTCCTGACCACCAACGGGTTCGGCGGCAGCAAGTCGGACGGCTCCACCGACGCCGTCGCCCGCGCCTTCGCCGCCCGCGGCTATGTCGCGCTGGCCTACTCCGGCCTCGGCTTCGGCCGTACCGGCTGCCCGATCTCCCTCGACGACCCGCGCATCGACGGGCGGGCGGCGAGTCAGCTCCTCGACTTCCTCGCCGGGCAGCGGACGGCGCGGGACGGGACGCGGATCGACTTCGTCACCAAGGACGGCCCCCGCGACCCGAGGGTGGGCATGTTCGGCGGCTCGTACGGCGGCGCCATCCAACTGGCCACCGCCTCCGTCGACGGGCGACTGGACGCCCTGGTCCCGCTGATCACCTGGCACGACCTCGGGTACGCCATGGCCCCGAACCACGCCGACCGCACCTCCGGCGTGACGGGCCCGGGGCCGGGCGCGTACAAGTACCAGTGGACCAACGGCTTCTACCTCATCGGCGAGGCGCAGGGACTGCTGCGGCCGCGCCTGGACCCCTCGCGCGGCGGCGGCTCGGGCTGCGTGCACTTCGTCGCGCAGGCGTGCGAGACCAAGAAGCTGCTGAACTCCGGCCGCTACCCGGCCGCCCGCACGGAAGCCGTGCTCCGCTACGCGCGCAGCGTCTCCCCGGCCTCTTACCTCGGCTCGGTCCGCACACCGACCCTGCTCGTGCAGGGGCAGGCGGACACCCTCTTCACTCTCAACGAGGCGGCCGCGACGTTCGAGACGCTGCGGGCACAGGGCACCGACACCGCGATGATCTGGCAGTCCTGGGGACACAGCGGCGGGATGGCCGACCCCGCGAAGGGTGAACTGGACCTGTCCAAGGGGAACTTCGAGAGCAGCTACGTCGGGCGGCGGGTCCTGGCGTGGTTCGGCCGTTATCTGCGGCACGAGTGGGACACCGACACGGGACCGGCTTTCGCGTACTACCGGGACTGGGTGCGTCACGGCCCGGTGTACGGCACCTCGGAGGTCTTCCCCGAGGGCGTCCCGCACCGGCTGTACCTCTCCGGCGACGGCAGGCTGGTGGGCAGCCGCGCCGACGTGGTGCCCGGCAGCCGCTCGTACCGTAACTGGCGGGTCTCCTCCAGCCACTCGGAGAGTTCGCTGGCCGAACTGCTGAGGCTGCCCAACCCCAAGCCGTACGACACCCGGGGCACCTACCTGGACTGGACGTCCGAGCCGGTCCGGGGGCGGCCCGTGGACGTGGTCGGCGCGCCGCGGGCCACCCTGCGGGTGCGGTCGCCCGAGGCCGAGCGGGTGCAGCACTCCGGCGACGCGGCCGACCGGCTGGTCCTGTTCGCCAAGCTCTACGACGTGGCGCCGAACGGCGCCAAGACCCTCGTCCACCGGCTGGTGGCGCCGGTCCGGGTGCCGGACGTGACCAAGGAGTTCACCGTCGGCCTGCCCGCGATCGTGCACCGCTTCGAGCCGGGGCACCGGCTGCGGTTCGTGGTGGCCGCCAGCGACAACGCGTACTTCGGCAACCGCGGCAGCAAGCAGGTGACCGTACGCAGTTCCCCCGAGCACACCGGCACGCTCGAACTGCCGGTGGTCATGGAGATGCCGGACGAGGGCGAGGAGCCGGCGGCGACGGGGGCGCTGAACGGCTGAGCGCGTGCGGCCCCGGGCCCCGGGCCCGGCGGAACCGGAGCGCCGCCGGGCCCGGACGCGGGGAGGCCGTCCGGTCAGGTCTCCGTGACGGAGATGGCCTGGACCGGGCAGGCGCGGGCGGCCTCCCGCACCAGCGGGTCGCCCGCGCCGTCCTCGCGGCCCGGCAGCAGGGCGCTGAACCCCTCGTCGTCCTGGGTGAACACCTCCGGCGCGGTCAGCGCGCACTGACCGGAGCCGATGCACACGGACGTATCGATGTCGATCTTCATGGCGGCTCTCTTCCGTTCGTCGGCGGGCACACGGGACACGGCCGGCCGCCCGCTCACCAGGTGACGGGCAGTTCGACCAGACCTTGCAGGGTGTGGCCGGGCTTGTGGGGGACCTCGGCGGCGGGCACCGCCAGCCGCAGGCCGGGGAGACGGGCGAAGAGCGTCCCGAAGGCGATCTCCATCTCCGCGCGGGCCAGATTCTGGCCCAGGCACTGGTGGACGCCGAAACCGAAGGCCACGTGGTGGCGGGCGGAGCGCTGCCAGTCCAGGGTGTCCGGCGCGGCGTAGGCGGCGTCGTCCCGGTTGACGACCGAGGTGGAGAAGATCACGCCGTCGTCCGCCCGGATCGTCTCGCCACCCACCTCGATGTCCTCGGTCGCCACCCGCACCATCCCGTCGGCGATCGACAGGAACCGCAGCAACTCCTCCACCGCGTCCGGGAGCAGCGACGGGTCGGCGCGCAGCGCGGCGTACTGCTCCGGGTGTTCCAGCAGCGTGAAGGTGCCCAGCGAGAGCATGTTGGAGGTGGTCTCGTGGCCGGCCACCAGCAGCAGCAAGGCCATGCGCACCAGCTCGCGGTGGCCCACCTCGCCGGTTTCCAGGCGCTCGGCGATCAGCTCGTCCAACAGTCCCTCGCCCGGCTGTTCGCGCTTGCGGGCCACCAGGCCGGTGAAGTAGTCCTCCAGCCGGTCGCGGGACTCGGTGATCTCCCGCGGGTCGACGCTCTGCAGGAGGGTGCGGGACAGCTCCTCGAAGAGTTCGTGGTCGGCGTACGGGACACCCAGCAGCGAGCAGATCACCATGGACGGCACGGGCAGCGCGAAGGCGGACACCAGCTCCGCCGGGGGCCCCTGCTCCTCCATGGCGTCCAGCAGCCGGTCGACGATCTGCTGGATGCGGGGGCGCAGCGCGGCGACGCGCTTGAGGCTGAAGCTCGGGATCAGCATCCGGCGCTGCGCGTTGTGCTCGGGGTCGTCGACTCCCAGCAGCGGGGTCCGCACGGCGCGCAGCGACTCGAAGCGGGGCGCGGGGGAGGGGAACGCCGGATTCTGCCGGTCGGCGGACAGGCGCGGGTCGGTGAGCAGCGCCCGGGTCTCGGCGTGGCCGGTCACCACCCAGGCGGTGCGGCCGTTGTAGAGCCGCACGCGGGACAGCGGCCGGGCGTCGCGCAACGGCTGGTAGCCGACCGGCGGCTGGTACGGACACGTGCGGTCCTGCGGGAAGGGCAGAGCCTCGGTCATGAGACCTCCTGGCAGAAGGCTGGGTGGGCGACGGGGTCGATGGGCTCCTGTGACAAGGCTGGCGGACGGCGGGTCGGGGGGAGATAAGGGCGGGAGACGGACCGGGCGGAGCCGGGGCGGAGGTGGTCCGGTCCGGACCACCCTCCACTCCATGCCCTATGCACGTAATACGTCCATGCGCAGACCGGCCAATTCCGGCCGCGCCGCGATGTGCCGCACGGCGCCGGACGGTCCCGGTGGCTGTCGGTGGCTGTCGGTGGCCACGGGCCGCTACCGGTCGTGTTCAGCGGCGCCCGGTCGCTCCCGGTCCTTCCCGGCAGAGCAGGGTGTCGATCACCGAGTCCAGGTAACGGTCGCGGTCCGCCTCGCCGGGCAGGCTCTCCGGGACGGCGTGCCCCAGTTGCGTGTTGCCGAGATACGCCGTGTACGCGAGCAGGCCCCGGAGGCGCGCCTCGGCCGCCGGGAAGCCCAGCGCGGCGAACAGGCCCGTGACATAGCCGATCCGGCGGTCCGTCACCCGGCGCAGGGCCGCCGCGACGCGCGGCTCCGCCGCCGTCGCCAGCAGGGAGACCTCCAGCGGGTCCGCGGCCGACGCGGCGGACGCGTGCGCGAACAGGACGCGCAGCCGCCGCTCCGGGTCGGGTTCCGCCTCCGCGGTGGCGATGACGGCTTCGGTGTGCAGCTGCTCCCAGCGCTCCAGCGCGGCGTCGACCAGGGCGTCCCGATTGGCGAAGTGCCAGTAGAAGCTGCCCTTCGTGGTGCCGAGGCGGGCGGCGATCGGTTCGACGGCCACCGCCGACAGGCCGCCTTCGCCGATGGCCGAGAGGGCGGCTTCGGCCCAGTCGTCGGCCGTCAGGCGGCGGCCGCCGCCGGCCTTCCCGTCGCGACGGGGTCCGTCCGAGGGGGTGCCGTGGGTGTCCCGGGGGTCGTCCGTGCTCCGTCGCGCCATGACCATACGCTACCGTACGGTCAAACATACGCCACCGTATGGAGGTGCCCGATGCGCTCGGTCCGCGATGTCCACACCCGCACCGTCCAGGCCCCCGCCGCCACGGTCGGAGCCCTGCTCGACCGGCTGGCCGGCGACGACGACGACCCGCTCTTCCCGGTGCCCGTCTGGCCCGCCATGCGCTTCGACCGCCCGCTGGGCGTCGGCGCGACCGGCGGCCACGGTTTCGTCCGCTACCGCGTCACCGCCTACGAGCCGGGCCGCCACATCCGGTTCGACTTCCCGGAAGGTGGCCACCACGCCGTCGAGGTGACCCCGCTCGGCGCCGGCAACTGCCGGGTGACCCACGTCCTGGAGGACCGGCTCAAGGGCGTGAAGCTGGTGGCGTGGCTGCTCGCGGTGCGCTGGATGCACGCCACCGTCGTCGAGGAGGTGCTCGACAACGTCGAACGCGCCGCCACCGGCACGGTCCGCTCCCCGGTCCGCCGCTCGCGGTGGGTACGGCTGCTGAACCGGCTCCTGTGGGAACGCCCCGCCGCCGTACCCGTTCCGCCCGCCGCCCGGCTGGCCCGTACCGCCTTCGCGCGTACGGACTTCCAGGACGCCTGGCAACTGCCGCTGCCGCCTGGTATGCCGCGCGACCCGGTGGCCTGGAAGGGCGTGCTGCGCGGCGCGTTCCCCGAGAAGGGCCGCGCCACGACCGCGGACGGCGGGGAGATTCTGCTCGGCCGGGACGCCCGGCACCTGGACTTCCGGGCGTCGCTCCTGGTCGAGAGCCCGGCCGCGGGGGCGGACGGGCGCACCGCGGGCCACGGCGGCCGGGTGACGCTCAGCACGGTCGTGCGCGCCCACCACACGGGCGGGCGGCTCTACTTCGCGGTCGTCCGGCGCGTGCATCCCGTCCTCGCGCGGGCGATGCTCCGCCGTACGCACCGCAGGCTGGCGCTGGCCGCACCGAGCGCGGGGGAGCGGGAGTCGGCGGCACGCGCCCCGCGCGCCGGGTACGGTCACCGGACACGGCCGTAACGGCTCCCGGCACCCGCACCGCGCCGGACCGCCCGCACGTGCCGCCGACGGACGGACGGACCGGATGACTCCGGGCGGCCGCGCAGGACGACGACGAGGGAGTGCGACCGATGACCACGGGCGACATCTGGGCCCCGAGTGAGGAGAGCGGTGCCGTGCGGCCCGCCCTGACCCCCGAGGTGTACGACGCGTCCGCGCTGCCGGGCCCGCTGCCGGCGGACGGCGCCCCGAAGGTGTCGCTGTGGCTGGTCCGCAGCGTGCCCGAGGCCGGGCTGCACGACACGGCGGTGCTGGACGCGGCCGAGCGCAAGAGGACCGCCGCGTTCGTCCGGCCCGGCGACCGCGACACCTACGCCACCTCGCACAGCGCGCTGCGCCGCCTGCTCGGTGCGTACCTGGACCGTGACCCGGCCGGCATACGGTTCGTGCGCGAGCCCTGCCCCTGCTGCGACGAGCCGCACGGCCGGCCGGCGCTGGCGGGGGCCGGGGCGCCGCTGCACTTCTCGCTCTCCCACACCGGTGACATGGCGCTGATCGGCTTCGCCCGTACGCCCGTCGGCGTGGACATCGAGAAGCCCGCCTCGCCACGGACCGTGGCGGAGGTGTCGGGCATGCTGCACCCGCGCGAGCGCGCGACGCTGGACGCCCTGCCCGAGGGCGGGCGGCCGGCCGCGTTCGCCCGCTGCTGGACCCGCAAGGAGGCGTACCTGAAGGGCACGGGCAGCGGTCTGGCGGGCGATCTGATGACCACGACGCTGGTCGGCGCCGGGCCGGAGCCGGTCACGGTACCGGGGTGGGAGATGGCGGACGTGGCGGTGCCGGAGGGGTACGCGGCGGCCTGCGCGATCCGCGCGGCGACAGTCCCGCACTGACGGGTTCCGGCCGGAGCGGCCCGGACCCGGACAGCGGAACCAGGGCTTCCGCCGGGCCGCCGGGGTGACAACTCGCGCACACGATCGATATACCTGGCGGTCCGGCCCGCCGCTTCGTACGATCGGACGATGGCTGACGATCACTACCTCGCCACCGGCTCGCGGGTCGGGCTCCGGCACTTCACGGCGGAGGACCGGGCGGAGTTCACGGCGCGGGCCCGGGAGAGCGTGCGGCTGCAGCGGCCGTGGCTCTCCTCGCCGACCACCGACGCGGCCTACGACCGGTACTTCGCCAAGCTCCAGGAGCCGTCGCGCGAAGGGTTCCTGATCTGTGAGCTGGACAGCGGCCGGATCGCCGGCTTCCTGACCGTCAACAACATCGTGCACGCCGCGTTCCGCTGCGGGGCGGTCGGGTACGGCGCCTTCGCGCACGCCGCCGGGCGGGGGCTGATGAGCGAGGGGCTGCGGCTCGCCATGGGACACGCCTTCGGCGAGCTGGGGCTGCACCGCCTGGAGATCAACATCCAGCCGGCCAACGAACGTTCGATCGCCCTGGTCAAGCGCGCGGGCTGCCGCCTGGAGGGCTACTCGCCCGACTTCCTGTTCATCGACGGCGCCTGGCGGGACCACGAACGCTGGGCCATCACCAGTGACATGTTCGAAAGGACCTGATGTCCGAGATCACCTTCCGGCACCCCGTTCCGGTGCTGCGCGTCTTCGACGTGGCCAAGGCGCACGCGTTCTACCTCGGCTACCTGGGCTGCGCCGTCGACTGGGAGCACCGCTTCGCCCCGGACCTGCCGCTCTACACCCAGGTGTCCCGCGGCGGACTGGTGCTGCACCTGTCCGAGCACCACGGGGACGGGACACCGGGATCGGTGGTGTACGCCGAGCTGAGCGGCGTACGGGCGCTGCACGCCGAACTGGCGGCGAAGGACTACCCGTTCCAGCGGCCCGGCCTGGAGGAGGACGGTGAGATCGGACTGACGCTGACCGTCACCGACCCGTTCGGCAACCAGCTGCGGTTCAACGAGCCGCCGGCGGAGTGAGGGACCGCCGGAAGGCCGCCCGGCCGGCGTCCGCCCGCCCTTCGTCCGGCCGGCCCGGGCCCGCCCGGCGCCCGGTTCAGCGTCCCTTGCGGTTGACCTTCATGGTGTCCATGTCGGTGGCGGACGAGCGCAGGTCCCGGTAGCCGTACCCGGCCGCCGTCAGCGCCGCCTCCGCCTTCTCCTCGGCGAGGGCGGCCGCCAGCTCCTCGCCGTCCGCCGCGTCCGAGACGATCACGTACCGGTACGTGAACGACCGCAGCGCCGTGTCGTAGGCGAGCGATCCCTCGGGCGTGAAACGCAGCCGTGCCAGGCCGTGGTCGTCCGCCTCGGCCAGCAGCCGCGCCCTGGCCTCGTCCGTCAACCCGTCCCACCGGCCCCGCACGATCACCCGGTAGGTGTGGTCCGTCGCCATCGCCTTCCCTCGTCTCCGTCGCCGGTACGGCGGCCCTCGCCGTACCGATGCGGTTGCAACGGTACGGCATGCCGGGCTGCGGCGCGGCAGCCGCCCGGCCCCTGTCGCGCACCACCGAAACCCGGTTGAAGTCCGCGGGCCGGTGCGGTGGGATGGCCGGATGCGCCGCATCGTGCTCCTCGACGCCCCCTCCAACCTCGGGCTGCGTCCCCCCGCGCCGGGCACCGTGCCCGGCTGCTACAAGCTGGCGGGCGCCCTGCGCGAACAGGGGCTGCTGCGGCGGCTGAGCGCCCTGGAGGGCGGCGTCGTGACACCGCCCCGCTACGACCTCGGCGGCTGGCGGGAAGGCGAGGGCGACTTCAACGCCGCCGCCATCGCGGACTGCACCCGCCGACTCGCCGCCCGTGTCGAAGCGCACGTGCGCGCGGGCGAGTTCCCGGTCCTGCTGGGCGGTGACTGCTCCATCCTGCTCGGTGCCGTCCTGGGCTTGCGCCGCGCCGGCCGGTACGGTGTCGCCTACCTCGACGGGCACGGCGACTTCCGGCACCCCGGCAACACCGACCGCACCGGCCCCGTCGGGGCGGCGGCCGGCGAGGGGGCCGCGCAGATCACCGGCCGCGGACAGGCCGACCTCACCGGCATCGACGGCCTGGGGCCGTACGTACGCGACAGTGACCTGCATGTTCTCGGCATCCGTGACGACGACGAGGACCGCGCCGAACTGACCTCGCTGGGCATCTCCCACCGCACGGCCGGGGAGATCCGGCGGCAGGGCCCGGAGGCCGTCGCCCGCGCGGCCCTGCGCGGCCTCCAGGACACGGCACCGGACGGCTTCTGGATCCATCTGGACGCGGACGTGCTCGACCCGTCCGTGATGCCCGCCGTCGACAGCCCCGACCCCGGCGGCCTGTCCATCGGGGAACTGCGCGAACTGCTCGCCCCGTTGGCGGCCTCACCGCGCTGTGCGGGGCTCGACCTCACCATCTACGACCCGGACCTCGATCCGGAAGGAACCGGGGCGGCTCTGCTCGCCGGTCTTCTGGAAAGCGCCCTCGCGCAGTCCTGACCGCCCCGAGTGTCTCCGGCTGCCTCCGACTGCCTCTGGCCGTCTCCGATCGATGTGCGGCCGGTAGCTGACGGCGAGAGCCGGAACACATGGCCTCAACAGGCCCTTTTCAGGCACGCGCGGACAGGGTTCCATGGTCAACAGGCGGCCACCGCTCCCGAGGTGGCCCGGTACAACCCTGCGAGGCAGCCGTGGCCACTGGCGTACGACGCACGACCCTGACCCTTCCCGCGGCACCCGTGGGCCCGGCCAGTCCGCTGCCCGCCGTCCGCGCACCGGGCGACGTGCACCGCGTCGAGCTGCCCGAGGGGCCGGACCTGCCGCCCGACATGGCCCGTCAGCTCCGCTACGCTCCACTGGACTCGCTGCTTCCCGTGGCCATCCACGACGATTACGGCCGCACGCGCGCCGAAACCACCCTCGACGCCCTCGTCATCGAGAACGACCGGCTGCGCGCCACCGTCCTGCCGGGCCTGGGCGGCCGCGTGCACTCCCTTTACCACAAGCCCACCGACCGCGAACTGCTCTACCGCAACCCCGTCCTGCAACCCGCCAACTTCGCCCTCAACGGCGCCTGGTGCTCCGGCGGCATCGAGTGGAACACCGGCGCCACCGGACACACCGCCCTGTCCTGCGCCCCGGTGCACGCCGCGACCGTACCGGCGCCCGACGGCGGCGAGATGCTGCGCCTGTGGGAGTGGGAGCGGCTGCGCGACCTGCCCTTCCAGGTGGACCTCTGGCTTCCGGAAGGCTCCGACTTCCTCCTCGTCGGCGTCCGCGTCCGTAACCCGCACCTGAACGCGGCGCCCGCCTACTGGTGGTCCAACATCGCCGTCCCCGAGGACGAACGCACCCGCGTCCTCGTCCCGGCGGACGAGGCGTGGCACTTCGGGTACGAGCACACGCTGCGCCGCGTCCCCGTACCGGAGTCCGGCGGCACCGACCGTACGTACCCGCTGCGCAGCGAGCACCCCGCCGACTACTTCTACGAGATCCCGGACGGCGGCCGCCGCTGGATCGCCTCGCTCGACGGCACCGGCCACGGCCTCGTCCACACCTCCACCGACACGCTGCGCGGCCGCAAGCTGTTCCTGTGGGGTGCCGGACGCGCCGGGCGCCGCTGGCAGCGGTGGCTCACCGAGCCCGGCACCGGCGGCTACGCGGAGATTCAGGCGGGACTGGCCCGCACCCAGTTGGAGCACGTACGCCTCGAAGGCGGCGCGGAGTTCGCCTGGCTGGAGGCGTACGGGCCGCTCGCCGCCGATCCGGCCGTGGTGCACGGCACCGACTGGGCCGCGGCCCGCCGCGCGACCGGTGACCGGCTCGAAGCGGTACTGCCGCGCGCACAGGTCGACGCGGCCTTCGCCGCCTGGCGGCCGTACGCCGACGCCGAACCCAAGGAGGCGCTGGCCACCGGCTCCGGCTGGGGAGCCCTGGAACGGGCCCGCACCGGCCACGACCTGCCCGGCACCCCCTTCGCCGAGTCGACCGTCGGCCCCGACCAGCAGCCCTGGCTGACGCTGCTGCACACCGGCGACTTCCCACGCGGCGGCGTGCCCGCGGCGCCCCTGGTCGCGGCGCCGTGGCGCGACCTGCTGGAGTCCGCCCCGCCCGGACCCGGCACCGACTACCACCTCGGCATCGCGCAGTGGCACGCGGGCGACCGGGCCCAGGCCGTCCGCAGTTGGGAACGGGCCCTGGCCCACGGTGCGGACTGCCGGCCGCTGTACTGCCTCGCTGTCGCCGAGGAGAGCGAAGGGGAGACGGCGCGTGCGGCGCAACGCTACGCGGAGGCGCTGGACTGCGTACCCGAAGACGAACCGGCGGACGGCACGGAACACATCGGGCCTCTCCTCCCCGCCCTGGTACGCGCCGCGGTCCCCGCACTGCTCGCCGCCGACCGCGCCGACGAAGCCGCGGCCGCCCTCGCCCGCCTGCCCGAGGCCACCCGTACCGACGGCCGTCTCGCCCTGCTGACCGCCCAGGTGGCCCTGGCGCAGGGGGACGCTGCCGCGGCCCGCGCCGTCTTCGACCGCGGCTTCGAAGTCCCCGACCTGCGGGAGGGCGACGAAACCCTCAGCGACACCTGGTACGCCGTCGCCGAAGCCCTGATCGCGGGGACCCGGCCCGTCACCCCCGACGTCCGGGCCCGGGCGCGCGCGGAACACCCCCTTCCGGACCGTTACGAATTCCGGATGCGGACGGTGTGAAGCGAACAAAACCAGCTGAAGGTGCATAGGGTGCGGACAGCGGTGTGCTGTGCGGTGTGCGCTGTTCGCGCACACCGCCCGGCCCCGGCCCCACCCCCCACCCGCCCCGCAGTGCCACCGCGCCGCCCCGAAAGAGCACCGCCATGCCGATCCGTGCCGACAGCCGACTCCACACCGTCTCTCTGCGGCACGTCCTCGGCGGGCTGCGCGAGGGCGGACCGCTGGCACTGATGGAACGCACCGGACGGCAGGCACAGGGCGCGCTGACCCGGCTCGACCTGGGCACCTTCCGGCCCTTCCTGGTCACCCACCCCGACCATCTGCGGCACGTACTGCGCGACCACGGCGGCAACTACCGCCGGGGCACGGCGATGTGGCAGGCGATGGGCCGGCTCACGGGACAGGGGATCACGGGCGAGGGGCCTCGATGGCGGGCCAGCCGGGACCTGTGGTGCAAGGGCCTGTCGGGCGGCGCGCCCGCGCACGCCGACGGCACGGCCGTCTCGGTCGAGGGCGCGGTGGCGGAGCTGGAGCGGCGCGTGGCGGGCGGGGCGACGGTGGACGCGCTGGCGGAGATGACCCGCGTCGTGCTCCGGGTCGTCAACCCGGCGTTCTTCGGTTCCCGTATCCCGCAGCACCGGTGCGACCGACTCGCCGCCGCGGTCGCCGTCGCGTTCGACTCGCTGCTGTGGCGGATGGCGCTGCCGTTTGTGCCGCTCGCGGTACCGGTGCCCGGCGACCGCGCCTTCGGGCGTGCCACCCGTACGGTCAACGAGATCCTGCTGCCGCTGATCCGGCGGGCGCGGCACGAGCGGCACACCGGCACCGACCTGATGAGCGTGCTGCTCGCGGGGGCGGACGCCGACGGCCGCGCGCTGAGCGACGAGCATGTCGCCCAGGACGTCGTGGCCCTGTTCGTGGCCGGCTCGGAGTCCAGCGCCCTGACGCTGACCTGGACCTGGGTCGCACTCGCGGCACATCCGCACCTCGCGGCGGAGGTACGCGCCGAGGCCGACGCCGTACTGTGCGGCGGCCCTGCCCGGCCGGAGCACGCCCGCCGACTGGTGTCCACCCGCCGGTTCCTGGCCGAGGTGTGCCGCCTGTACGCGATGGCGTGGGCGGTGCCGCGGACGGCCGTCACCGCGGACGTCATCGACGGGGTGACCGTCCCGGCGGGCGCCACGCTGGTGCTCTCCCCCTACCTGACGCACCGGCTGCCGCAGTTCTGGGAACAGCCGCTGCGCTTCGACCCCGGCCGTTTCGCCGCAGAGCGCGTCCGGGGCCGGCACCCGCTGGCGTACCTGCCCTTCGGCGACGGGCCGCACCAGTGCGTGGGCC
This sequence comes from Streptomyces sp. NPDC026394, assembly GCF_055567735.1. Classification (NCBI taxonomy): domain Bacteria; kingdom Bacillati; phylum Actinomycetota; class Actinomycetes; order Kitasatosporales; family Streptomycetaceae; genus Streptomyces; species Streptomyces sp. NPDC026394. The sequence continues at coordinate 379,361 of NZ_JBVHPX010000006.1, read as the reverse complement.
AGGCGTTCTTCTTCCAGCAGGCGGTCCTCGTCGTGGCCTCGATGATCAGCCGGTTCGACTTCGCGGTGCCGGGCCGGGCCGAGCCCAGAGCCGCGGTGGCGCTCCGGCCGCGGGGCCGTGTCGACCTGGTGCTCGCCCCGCGCCGCTGACGCGCCTCGGGCGCACGGACCAGCCTCCGACCGCCTTCCGCTCCCATCGGCGCCGGGTCCTCAGAACCGGTCCCACCACCAGGCGATGGACGGAAGCGGCGGCGGTGCGTCGGCCCGTGGCGCGGTCCGGGTGAAGGAGCCGGTGGTGGTGACCGCGCCGGGATGCCGGCCGTCGGGGTTGGTGTACCGGCCGGCGCGCAGCCCCCATTCGATGTTCCCCCGGATCAGGTGGGAGAGGTGGTCGAGGTGCAGCCGCAGCGGCGCGCAGGCCGTGGGCAGCACACGGTCGCGCAGTTGGACGAAGCGCAGGGTCAGCCGGTCGCACAGGTCGACGGCGGCGGCCAGCGCCGCTTCGAGACCCAGGCCGTGTTCGGCGGCCAGGATGTCGACGAGGTTGAGCCGGCAGCGCGAGGCGTGCGGGCTGCGGGCGGCCAGCCAGCGTTCCTTGCCGTACGAGAACAGGTCGTCGTCGAACGCCGCGGTCGTGAAGGCCAGTTCGTTCAGCGCGCGCACCGCCGGTGAGTCCATCACCGCGCCGGGGACCTCCGTACCGTCGATGATCTCCGTCCAGCTCATGGTGGCCGTGCCCGCCGCGGTGTGCTGGCGCAGGTGGGCGTAGTCGTCGAGGGACGGCGTACAGTCGCGCAGCCGACAGCCGAACTCCCACAGGACCCCCAGGAACCAGGCCCGGTGCCCGTCCACCATGCGCCGGACCTGCACCGGCGTACCCGCGGCACGGCAGCGTGCGGCCAGGTCGTCCGCCGCCGCGAGGAAGGGGTCGGCGGCCCCGCCCCGTACGGTTCCCGGCGCTTCCAGTACGCGCAGCAGACGGGTGGCGAAGCCGGTGAAGTCCTCGGCGCGCAGGCTGGCCGGGCCCTCGTCGCAGTGCAGGTCGTCGAAGGTGAACATCAGCACGCACCAGTCCACCGCGAGCTGGAGCCGGCCGGCCGGCGCGGCGGGCATGATGCGGCCGTAGAAGCCTCCGCAGTCGTTGCCGGCCATCCGTACGCGCTGTGGGCCGTTCCGGCACAGCCCGTACCCCTGGATCCAGTCCGCCGCGAGCGCGTTCAGCCGGTCGGCCGCCGGGTGCTCCGCACTGGGCAGGGGGCAGTAGCGCGGCGGGATCGTGACGCGGATCGGGGCCGCGGCGGTGTCCTCACGCACCTCGGCGGCCACCGGAGCCAGTACGCCGTCCCTCATGGCAGGTCCCTCATGGCGTGTCCCCCCACGGCGTTACGGCAGCAGGGCACGGGAAAGCGCCTGCGCCGCCTCGGCCACGCTGCCGGAGGCCGTGGCGTCGAACACCGTGCCCCGGGCGGGCAGCGGGCTGGTGCCGAGAGCGTTCTTCAGCGCGTCGTACCCGCCGGCGCCCAGGCTCAGGGCCGCGGCACCCCGCCCGGTGCCCTTGGTGACGTCGACCCGGGTCTTGTCCATCGCGAAGGCGAAGGCGAACAGGTCCACCGACGCCGGCTGCCGCCTCCGGCGGGCCTCGGCGCCCTCGGCGGCGGCCGTCCCTTCGGCCTTGTGGGAGCCGAAGTCGAAGGACATGTCCGTGAAGGACACCGCCCCGCCCCCGGCCTTCCTGAAGGTCAGGCCGCCGTCGGCCGGAACGGTGCCCTTGCTGAGGTCCAGCGCGAACTCACCCCGCGTCATCGGCAGCCGCACACACCGGCGGCCGTCGACGTCGACCACCCGCCCCGGGCTCCGCGCCTCCAGCGACACCCCCTGGTCTGCCAGCGCCTTGGCGACGGCCGGTACCGGACACAGGTCCATCTCGGCCTTGCTCACCTTCACCTGGGGAGCGGGCAGCACGCTCGGGGTCACCCCGGCCGCCGCGCCGGCCCAGGACAGGACGCAGCCCCCGGCGGCCACCGCACCGACCGGCACGACGAGGCGGCACCAGCGTGGCAAAGACATGACGACTCCCGTCGACGGCACTCAGGGACCAGCGGCCGCTCCGCTGCACCGGCCCGCCGCCCCGTGCGGGTCGCCCACCCTCTACGCGAACACACCGTGCGCCCCCGGACGACCGCGCACGGGCCGCTCGGGTGACGGGTCGGGTGACGGGGAGGAGCGGCGGGACGGCGTCCCGGATCGCCGGCGGACGTCTTCCAAGCGGGTGATCCGGGGCCGAATCCGTGCGTGTGTGCGCCCTTGTCTGGTGTGCGAGGGGGAAAACGCGGGGACAGGCACCGCGCAGACCGGGCCACCCCCGTCGGCCGACCACCGGGAGACACGATCATGAAGGCAGTCATCGCCCACCGCTACGGCGACCCCGACCAGCTCGGCTGGACCGACCAGCCGGACCCCAAGGTGGGGCCGGACTCGGTGCTGGTGCGGGTGAAGGCGGTCGGGGTCAATCCCGTCGACTGGAAGGTCCTGGCCGGCTATCTCGATCCGCTGATGAACGTGCACTTCCCGCTGATCCCCGGCTGGGACGTGGCCGGGGTGGTCGAGCGGACCGGCCTGGACGCGACCGAGTTCGCCGTCGGTGACGAGGTCGTCGGCTATGTGCGCAAGGACGAGGTCCAGCACGGCACCTTCGCCGAACTGGTCGCCGCCCCGGTGCGGACCCTGGCGCGCAAGCCCGCCGCCCTGAGCTGGCAACAGGCCGCCGGGCTGCCGCTCGCCGGTCTCACCGCCCTCCAGGTGCTGGACCGGGTCGGCGTGACCAAGGGCGAGACGGTCCTGGTGCACGCCGCGTCGGGCGGCGTCGGGTCGCTCGGGGTGCAGATCGCGGCGGCCCGCGGCGCCCGCGTCATCGGTACGGCCAGCGAGCGCAACCACGACTTCCTGCGCTCCCTGGGCGCCGAGCCGGTGACGTACGGCGACGGCCTGGCCGGCCGGGTGCGTGCGCTGGCGCCCGACGGGGTGGACGCGGCCGTGGACTTCGTCGGCAACGGCGTCATCGACGTCTCGCAGGAACTGCTGCGCGACACCTCGCGGGTCGCCTCCGTCGCCGACAACGACGTGCTGGAGAAGGGCGGGCACATGGTGTGGGTGCGTCCGGACGGCGCGGGCCTGGCCGCGCTGGGCGACCTCGCCGACGCCGGGAAGCTCACCGTGCACGTCGACACGGTGCTGCCGCTGTCGCAGGCGGCCGAGGCGTTCCGCCGCAGCCAGGAGGGCCGCACGCGCGGCAAGATCGTGCTGGAGGTCTCCTGACGGGCGGACGGCGGGCGAAGCCCGGAGCGTGACGGCTGGTCAGGCTCCGCCCGGCCAGGCGGGGGAGCGGCCGAGGAGGGCCAGGACCCGGTCCAGGACGGGCACCGGGCCGGCGCCGGCGGCGGGAGCCTCCCGTACGGGCCCGAAGGCGGCGCCCGGCTCCTCCCGCGCCGCGCCGCCGGGCACGGCGCGGGCGATCTCCAGGGCGGGCGTCAGGACCTCCGCGGGGAAGGTGACCGTCGTCCCGAGGGACCTGGCCACGTCCCAGGCGTGCACGACGGTGTCCACGAAGTGGAAGCCGATGCCCCGATGCGCCCGGACCGTGACGCCCGGCCCCAGCTCGGGCAGCGCGAACCGGCGCTGCGGCACGCCGGGTTCGGCGAACGCGGCGACCACCTCGCGTGCCGAGGCCGCGAACGCGGCCCCGGGCGCGTCGCCCGCCGGACGGGGCGCGAAGTCGGCGGCCGAGGTGACCTGTCCGCGTGCGGCGGCGGCGAAACCGAGGTTCTGACCCGTCATGTGGGCGACCAGCCGGCCGAGGTCCCAGGCGGCGCACGGCGTGGGCAGCCCGAAGTGCTCGGGACGTACCCGCCACACCAGTTCGGTGGCGGTGTCCAGCACGGCGCGGTGCAGGGGGCGTAAGTCGGCCGCCGGTGCCGGGGCGCCGGACATCAGGCCGCTCTCCGGTCGACGTATTCGAAGACCGACCCGTCCGGGTGGCGGGCGACGAGGTTGCGGCCGATCGGCGTCGGCAGCGGGCCCGCGATGATCTGTGCGCCGACCGCCGTCAGGTCGGCCACCGCGTCGTCCACGTCCTGGACCGCGAGCGTCGCGGTGATCTTGCTGAGCACCGACAGCTGCGCCTCCGGGCCGCTCATCAGGAAGAAGCAGCCGACGGCGGCGACCGAGACGCCGCCGTGCTCGAAGCGCATCGCCTCGGCGCCGGTCAGCCGTTCGTAGACACCGATCGCCGCGTCGAGGTCGGCCACGCACACCCGCAAAGAGGTCCCCAGAATGTCCATGGAACGAGCGTAGTTGGGGTGCCCCGCCGTACGCGATCAGTTGGGTGATTCCGTGGGGAATCGGGGTGCGGCCCTGTCGGTCCGGTCGGTCCGGCCAGTCTGGTCGGTCCCGTCGATTCTGCCGGTCCTGTCGGCCCGCCGGACGGTCAACCGGTCATCGACAGGCCGTCGTCGGCGCCGCCGCGGGAGAGGACCACCTCGCGTACGGCGTCCCGGGCCCGCGCGTGCGCCGGTCCGCCGGGCGCGCCGCCGGTCAGCGGGACGACGCGGAACGCCTGTTCCACATCGGTGAGTTGCGGGGTGAACTCCGCCTTGGTCACCGTCCAGCGCCGGCCCGCCGCGTCCGGCGGCGCGAAGGTGAAGCGGGCCATCGAGCTCTGGTTGCCGCGGGGGTCGACCGCGCCCTGCGGGTTGTACATGTAGCCGGCGAGCTGGTCGCCCATGCCGTACACGACCCAGGTGCCGTTGACCTTCTCGTACGCCTGCGGGACGTGGGCGTGGGTGCCGAGGAGGAGATCGATGTCGGGGCGGCCGCCGGTGCGGGCGGCGGTGAGGGCGTGGGCGAGCGTCTGCTGCTGCTCGTCGGGTTCCTGCTGCCACTCGGTGCCCCAGTGGAGGCTGACCACGACCACGTCGGCGCCCGCGCGCCGGGCGGCCCGCGCGTCGGCGAGCATCCGGTCCCGGTCGATGAGGTTGACCGACCAGGGCTGTCCTTCGGGGACGGCGATGCCGTTGGTGCCGTACGTGTACGCGAGCTGGGCGACCTTCGCCCGCCCGGCCTCGAGGAGAGTGGGCCGGCCGGCCTCGTCGGCGGTACGGGCCGAGCCGGCGTGCCGTACCCCCGCCGCGTCCAGGGCGTCGAGGGTGCGGCGGATTCCGGCGGGGCCGTCGTCCAGGGTGTGGTTGGAGGCGGTGGAGCAGGAGTCGTAACCGGTGGCCTTGAGCGCGGCGGCGACCTGGGGCGGCGACTTGAACGCGGGGTAGCCGGTGAACGGGCCGCCGTCCTCGCCGTACACCGTCTCCATGTGGCAGATCGCGAGGTCGGCACCGGAGACCAGGGGCCGGACACCGGCGAGCATCGGGCCGAAGTCGTGGCCGCGGCCGTGTGCGTCCTTGCGGGCCTGCTCGATGATCTCGGTGTGCGGGAGCACGTCGCCGGTGGCCAGGAGGGTGAAACCGCCGGACGCCGCGGCCCGCGCGGGCTGCCCGGAGGTCGCGCCGTGGCGTCCCGCGGCGGGCTGCTGGGGACCGCAGCCCGCCGCCAGGAGTGCCAGTACGGCCAGGGCGGCCGGTCCGTGCGTTCTTGTCACGGATTCTTCATACCGGGGGGAACCGGGGAGTTCGCGCTGGTTGTGGCGGTCGGGTCACGCCCCGTACGGAGGCATGCCCGGCGGGCGCCTCACACCCGGCAGAGGATCTCGCCGTTCAGTACGCTGAACCAGGCGTCCTCCCGCGCGCCCCACTCCCGCCACGCGCCGGAGATCCGGTCCAGCGCGGCCTCCGTGGCGTGGCCGCCCTCCACTGCGCGCCGGGCGTACGCGGAGGCCACGGTCCGGTCCGCCCACAGGCCGCTCCACCAGGAGCGTTCCTCCGCTGTCGCATAGCACCACGCGCTCGCCGTCGAGGTGATCGCGGCGTCGGCGAAGCCGGCCTCCCGGGCCCAGGCGCGCAGGCGCCGCCCCGCGTCCGGCTCGCCGCCGTTGGCGCGGGCGACCCTGCGGTACAGGTCCAGCCAGTCGTCCATGCCCTCGGTCGCCGGATACCAGGTCATGGCCGCGTAGTCGGCGTCCCGTACGGCGACCACGCCGCCCGGCCTGGTGACGCGCCGCATCTCGCGCAGCGCCTGGACCGGGTCGCCCACGTGCTGGAGGACCTGGTGGGCGTGGGTGACGCAGAAGGAACCGTCCGGGAAGTCCAGGGCGTGGACGTCGCCGGTCACGAAGCGGACGTTGTCCAGGCCGCGTCCCTCGGCGGTGGCCCGCGCCTGCTCCAGTACGTCCGGTGCGTGCTCCAGCCCGGTGACCCGGCCGTCCGGCACCAGCGCGGCCAGGTCGGCCGTGATGGTGCCGGGGCCGCAGCCGATGTCCAGGATCTCCATGTGCGGCTCGATCGCGTCCAGCAGGTACGCCGCCGAGTTGGCGGCGGTGCGCCAGGTGTGCGAGCGCAGGACGGATTCGTGGTGCCCGTGGGTGTACACGGCGGTCTCGCGGTGGCCCGGGGGACGAGCGGCGGACCCGCGGGGCTCCTGGGTGTGGACGGCGGACTCGTGCGGCATGGCGGACGGCTCCTTCGCGCTCCCGGTCTGCAGGTGTGAGCACCGTACGCCGGGCAACCGCATGATGAGAACACCGTCTCGTCATTCGGGCAGCAGGCGGTAGACGGTCAGCGCCTCGTTCTCCTTGCAGATCGTCAACTCACGGGGGGCGGGCGCCACTTCACCGTCGTACGCCAGCACGCTGCCCTCCGTCAGGCCGCCCAGGCGGACCGACCGCATCCGGGACTCGCTGAGCACGGGGGAGTGGCGCAGCGCACCCGTCAGGGCCGCGGTCAGCAGCCGCGTACGGGCCAGCCGCCCGCCGTGCACCACCCGTACGTCCAGCACGCCGTCCGCCAGGTCGTGCCGGCGCACCGGCGCCAGCCCCAGCCCGCGGTACGCGCAGTTGCCCGCGAACAGCAGCCACAGCTCCCGCCGTTTCCCGTTCACCTCCACCGTCACCGGGTCGGCCGTCCGCAGCACCTTCCAGGCGGCCAGCACCCCGGCCGGCCAGGCGCCGATCCGGCTCGCCCACTCCTCCCGTACACGCACCAGCTCCGGGTACGCGCCGACGGAGAAGGTGTTGAGGAAATAGGTGGGGTCCTCGCCCGGCGCGGTGCGGAACCCGGCCAGGTCCACCGCGACCGCCTCACCGCTCTCCACCGCCCGGGCGGCATCCGTCAGCGTCTCGATGCCCAGGTCGTACGCGAAGTGGTTGCGGGTGCCGCCGGGCAGCACCGCCAGCGGCAGGCCGTGCCGCACGGCGACCGCCGCCGCGGCGCAGACGGTGCCGTCCCCGCCCAGCACGCCCAGCGCGCCGCCGGCCCGCGCGGCCTGTTCGGCGGCCTCCTCCAGCGCCTTGTCCATCGGCGGGGACTCCGGGTCGCCGCACAGCACCACCTCGGCCTCCGGCAGTACGCCCCGCACCTCCTGCACCCGGTCGGGCCGCTGCCCGGTGCGCTGCCCGGACGCGTGGTTGGCCACCACGAACAGCCCGCGGCCGCCCGGCAGCGAGGGCGCGTCGGCCGCCGGGCGCGCCGGGGGCGCCAGCTGCGCCCGGGTCGGCGCGAGCCCGCGCACCGCGAGGGCGGCACCCACACCGAGCGCGGTTCCCGCCAGGACGTCACCGGGATAGTGGACGCCCGTGTAGACGCGGGAGAACGCGACGGAGGCGGCGACCGGCGCCAGCGCCAGGCCCCACCACTTGTTCTCGAACGCGACGCCCGTGGCGAAGGCGGCGGCGGACGCCGCGTGGCCGGAGGGGAAGGAGGTGGTGAAGGGCTGCCGGTTCAGCTGCCGTATGACGGGTACCGCGTCCAGCAGCGGCCGGTGGCGCCGCACCGAGCGCTTGCCCAGGGTGTTGACCGTCGCCGACGCCGCGGCCAGCGAGGCCACCCCGCGCAGCGCGGCCCTGCGCATCGGCCGGCCGCCCAGGGCGGCCGCGCCCGCCGCGATCCCCATCCACAGCAGCCCGTGGTCGGCGGTGCGCGTCAGCCGTGGCAGCACGCGCTGCGCGCCCGGCCAGTGCCGTGACGCGACACTGTCGAAGATCTCGCGGTCCCAGGTACTCAGCAGCTTTCGCATGGGCCACCTGTACCCCGAAGAAGGGGGCACATACAGCAGCCCCACCGTTCCCCGCGTCGTCCGTTTCATCGGCAGCCGCTCCCGTCGGTCGGATCGGTGGTACTCGGGTGGGCCCCCGTGGGCCCTGGTCGGTTCCGGTGCGCTGTGGTCGGGCCCGGTCAGCTCCGGTGGGCCCTGGTCGGCTCCGGTGGGCCCGGTGGCCTGGGTGGCCTGGGTGGGCCCGGTGGCCGCGGTGGACTGTGAGCCCGGTGGCCGTGACGGGCCCGGCGGCCCCGGACGGCGGGGCCGTGACCGCGCGGCCCGGCTACGGCTCGGCCGGCTCAGCCCACCCAGCCAGGCCCGGCCCAGCCCGCCCGACCCGCCCGGCCCGGCCCGGCTCGCCGCCCGGTCTCAGGCGAGCCCCGGCCCTCCGTTCCCGGTGTCCGGCCAACTGTCCGGGGCGGCCCTGCTGATGTCCGCTAGCGCCGAGTCCGGGTCCTGGGCACGGGCCAGGTCGCCGATGCTGACCACCCCCACCGGCGTCCCGTTCTCGACCACCGGCAGCCGCCGCACCGCGTTGGTGCGCATCAGCGTGACCGCCTCGCTGATCCGGTCGTCGGGGCCGACGCAGACCGGCTCGGGGGTGCACACCGAGCGGCAGGACACGGCGAGCGGGTCGACCCCGTCGGCCACCGCGCGCAGCGTGATGTCCCGGTCGGTCACCACCCCCAGCAGCACGCCGTCCTGCGTCACCAGGACGTCCCCGATGTCCTGGGCGCGCATCAGCTGCGCCGCCTCGACGAGCGAGGCGTCCGGCAGGACCGCCGCGACGTCCGGGGTCATGACGTCCCTTACGAACTGTGCCATGGCTGTTCGCCTTCTCTCGGTCGGGCCGGCGGGCGGCAGGAGGGGCCGCGGCGGCCGGGGCGGGCCCGGGGTACGGGAGCGCCCCGGGAACCGTCACCCCGGGGCGTCGTGCGGGAGCACGCAGACGGCGCCGTACCCGCCGTGGCGGCGCCGGTCGCCGCGCCGGGCCGGAGCGGTCCTCGTACGATCGAAGGAGGCGACCGGACGGACCGGATGGTCCGAGGTACCGGAACGGCCCGCGGGGCCGGGGCCCGGCCTGGTAGTGAGTGGGGTGAGGAATCCGAGTTCCATGCCTGCCTCCGGGGCTCGCTCCGAGCCTGCCGCCGGACGTGTCCGGGTGGTTGTGCGAGCGGGTACCCGAAGGGACGCACCCGACACGGAGGGAGAAACCCCGATGCCGTCCCACGACATGCCCACGGACCCCCCGCGGCCCGCGGAGACGAAGGCTGCCGCACCGGGCACCGCGACCCTGGGAGTCCCGCCCGCCCGGCTCGACGAACAGCAGCTGCTGCGCGAGCTGGAGACCATCCACCGCACCCGCCACGACACTCTCCTGCACGGTTCCACCGACGCCCTGACCACCCACAACGCGCGCATGGCGGAGCTGGAGGGCGAGTACCTGCGCCGCCATCCGCGCCGCTGGGTCGCCTCCGGCCGCACCCGTTCCGGTGCCCGTGCCCGTACCGGCTGACCACCCCGTGACACCGCCCCTCGGCCCCGTCCGGTGACATCGGGACGTTTGACCGGGGCACCGGGCAGGTACCCGGTCACCGGCCGAGCGGCCACGGAGAAGGCCCCGGGAGCCAGGGCGACGGGGCAGTGGGAAAGAGCGCCCGGGTGCGGAATGTGGGGTTCCGTGCCCGGGCCTCTTTCGTGCTCCGTGCACCGGACCCCACCCCGTCCGGCCGGTTCGCCGCCATGCCGTGGTCCAATGCGGTGACCGGCCGCCGGCCGGCGGCTGTCAGGGAGGGACACATGGCGGACATCTGGCACACCACGGCAGGCGCCACGCCACAGGAACCGGGCGCGCCCGCACGGTTCAAGGACCTGGCTCTGGACGCCCGCGACCACCACGCTCTCGCCGACTGGTGGTGCGCGGCCATGGGCTACGTCCGCCGCCCGCCCGCGACGGACGAGGAGCAGCCGCGCGCCTGGCCGGTCCCGATCGTCGATCCCGCCGGCACCGGCCCGCTGATCTGGATCAACCCGGTCACCGAGCCCAAGTCCGTCAAGAACCGGATGCACCTGGACGTCTGGGGCGACACCGACCGCCTGCTGCGGCTGGGCGCGACCCTGGTACGCAAACGTGACGAGGACATCGCCTGGGACATCCTCGCCGACCCGGAGGGCAACGAGTTCTGCGTCTTCGCGCCTCCGGAGGCCACCAGCGGGCCCGCCGACGGGAGTTGACGGACGGACATCGGCGCGTCCGCCCGGGCACCCGCCCGCCCCTCACAGCACCCGGTACGGCGTAGCTTCCTCGTGGCGGAACTGGAGGCCGTGGCCCGGCAGTTGTTTCGTGCCGGGGCGGACTGTGCCGCCGGACGGGTCGAGGACGCCGTCGAAGAACATCGACTCGATGCGTACGTGGTCGTGGAACCACTCGATGTGCCGCAGGTTGGGTACGCAGGCGGCCGGGTGGGCGTGGACGTGTGGTGCGCAGTGGGCGGAGACCTCCAGGCCGTGGGCCTCGGCGAGGGCCGCGGCGCGCAGCCAGACCGTCAGGCCGCCGCACCGGGTTGCGTCGATCTGGAGGCAGTCCACGACCGGGGCCAGGCGCGCGAAGTACGGCAGGTCGTAGCCGTACTCGCCGGCTGTCACGTCGCACACGACCAGGTCACGGACGACCCGCAGGCCCTCCAGGTCGTCGGAGGAGACCGGTTCCTCGAACCAGCCGACGCCCTGGTCGGCGAGTGCCCGGCCGACCCGTACGGCCTGCTTGCGGGTGTACGCGCCGTTGGCGTCCACGTACAGCTCGGCGCGCGGTCCGATGGCCGTACGGGCGTTGCGTACGCGGGACAGATCGCGCTCGACGGCGCGGCCCCACTCCTCACCGATCTTGATTTTGACCCGTTCGATGCCCTGCCCGTGCACCCATCCGTTCAACTGCGTCGCCAGGTGGGTGTCGTGGTACGTGGTGAACCCGCCCGACCCGTAGACCGGCACCGCACTGCGTACGGCGCCGATCAGATGCAGCAGCGGCAGTTCCAGCAGCCGCGCCTTGAGGTCCCACAGGGCGATGTCCACCGCGGACAGCGCGCAGGCGACCAGCCCGGGCCGGCCGGCGTTGCGCACCGTCCGGCTCATGGCCTCGTAGGTGCCCTGGACGTCCAGCACGCAGCGGCCGAGGACCGGACGGGTGAGCAGGTCGCGGACGACCGAGCCGGTGTCGGCGGCGGCGTAGGTCCAGCCCAGCCCGGTGGTCGTCCCGGAGCGGGCCTCGACGACGATGACGGTGGTGGTGTCCCAGGCGAGGGTGCCGTCGGCTTCCGGCGCGTCGGTGGGGACGGTGTAGGCGGTGACGTCCAGCCGCTCGACTTTCATTGACGGAGGGCTCCTCTTCGGTCTCGGTGCGGGCCCGGGACCGGCCCTCGTTCCTGCCGCTCCGGCCGCTCGCAGGGGGTTCCGCCGGTACGCGTACACCGTCGGCCGGCCCGGCCGCCCGGCCGGTGACCGGGGGCAGCAGGCCGTCCCGCACGGGTTACCTGACCCGCGGGCCGGAAACCTCCCGTGCCGGTGTGTGCCGCGGCCGATTCGGCCCGCGAGGCGTTTACCGGCACCGGCTCCGGGCACGCGATCCGTGTGCTTCGGACCGGAGGCACGCCCGTGGGAGCGAACCTGCTCTCCGAGCGTGCACTCCGGCTGCGCTCCCGCGGAGGACCCCAGTCCACCGATCAGGGAGCCGGGACCATGCCCTCTGTACGCACACATCATCTCGCGAGTACCCAGCGCGGCCGGCCCACCGACCGCCCGCCGGGCCCGCGCCGCACCCAGAAGAAGCACCCGCACGACGACGCGCCGGACACCGGCGCCGACTTCCGCAAGCTGACGGCGCTGCCCGACGGGCCGGAGCGGGACGCGCTGCGCCAGAGCATCGTCTGTGCCTGGCTGCCGATGGCCGAACGTCTCGCGCGGCAGTTCCGCAACCGCGGCGAGACCACCGAGGACCTGACCCAGGTCGCCTCGCTCGGCCTGGTCAAGGCCGTGGACCGGTACGACCCGGACCGCGGCTGCGCGTTCGAGAGCTTCGCCGTGCCGACCATCGTCGGCGAGGTCAAGCGGCACTTCCGCGACCACATGTGGGGCCTGCACGTGCCCCGGCGTGTCCAGGAACTGCGCAACCGCGTCCGTACGGCCACGCTGGAGCTCACCCACGCGCCCGACGACCACCGCCCCGCCGCCGGGGACATCGCCCGTCACACCGGTATGACGCTGGAGGAGGTACTGCTCGGCATGGAGGCGCTGGAGAGCTACTCGACGCTCTCGCTGGACGCCGAACTGCCCGGCGCGGACGACGGGTACGCCATCGTGGACACCCTCGGCGGCCCGGAGCCCGGCTTCGACCTCGTCGTGGACCGCGAGGCGGTCAGGCCCAAGCTGCAGATGCTCCCCGAGCGCGAGCGGCAGATCCTCTACCTGCGCTTCTTCTGCGACATGACGCAGAGCCGGATCGCCGACCGACTCGGCATCTCGCAGATGCACGTCTCCCGCCTCATCAACCGCACCTGCACCCGGCTGTGCGACCAGGTGGGCGAACGGGAAGCGGCCTGAGGCCAGGGCCCGGGGCTCATCGACAGCCCAGGGTTCAGGGGTGCAGCGCGCGCCCCAGGTGGCGGGCCAGCCGGTCGACGGCGCCCGCCTCCGCCAGGCTGAACGCCCGCCGTCCGCCCGTGCGCAACAGGGTCAGGACACCGCGCACCGGCCCCGTCCTCGCCCGCAGCGGCACGCACAGCAGCGAGGTCACCTCGGCGCGGGCCAGGATCGGCGCCCCCGCGGGGTCGTGACCGAACGCCCCGAGATCCTCCGGACGCACCTGGAGGGTGGCGTTGCCCGCGCGGGCCGCCTCGACCACGACCGGGCAGTCCCCGGGGAGCTGCGCGGCCAGGACGGCCGCGAGGTCGTCCGGGGAATGCGGACCGCCGGTGCCGCGCGGGCCCGTCGCGCCGTCCGCCGCCGGGCCGTACGCCTCGTCCCCGGCGTACGGCCCGGGTCTCTCCGGCCCGTGCGCCGCCACCCGCACCAACGGCCCCCCGCCGCGGGTCACCAGATCGGCCGTCACCCAGTCGGCGAAGCGCCCGCGCAGCACCCGGCAGGCCCGGTCGAGCACGGCGGTGGGCTCCCGCGGCGCATCCAGGAGGGCCGTGGTCATGTCGTCGAGGAGGTCCATCAGTTCGGTGTTGCGGGTCACCTCGGACAGGCCGGGCCGCGACGTTCCCGTGCGGCCTGCTTCCCCCGTACGGCCTGCTTCCGTCGCGTGGTCCGGGTTCCCCGTGCGGTCCTCTTCCGTCGCGTGGTCCGGGTCCCCGGTACGTCCCGTTTCCGCCGTGCGGTCCGGGTCCCCCGTACGCTCCGCCTCCGCCGCGCGGTCCGGGGCCTCCGTACGCTCCGCGGTTCCGGGCCGCTCCGCCGCCACCGGCTCCGGGCCGGTGAGGAAGACGGTGAGGACGGACGTGCCCGGCTCGCCCTGGGGCCGCAGCGCCGTCATGGTGGCCCGCAACGACTCGTCCGCGCGCCGGACACCGTCCGGCGGCGGCAGCAGCCGTACGACCAGGCTGCGGTCGCCCTCGTTGCGGGCGACCGCAGCCACCTGGGAGCGGAAGGCGGCCCGTTCCTCGGGGACGAGCGAGGCGGTCAGCGGGCGGCCCGCGGCATAGCCGGCGCGCATGCCGAACAGCCGGGTGCCGGCGAAGTTCAGCCGCCGTATCACCGCGTCCGGGTCCAGCAGCACCACCGCGAACGGCATCCGCTGGAACAGCGCGCGCAGCAACTGCTGTTCCTCGGCGGCCCGCCGGGCGCCGTTGTCCCGGTCCGCCGGCAGGCTCCGTTCGAGGCGGGGCAGCATCACGTCGACGACGTGCTGGAGTTCGAAGAGAGCGGCGTCCAGGACGGACAGCCGCTCGGTGGAAGGCAAGGCGCGTGCGGCGCGCAGCTCTTCGACCCGTCTGCGGAAGTCCGCGAGTTCCGCAGCGACGCGCTCGACCTCGGCCATGCCCTCAACCTAACCGGTGCGCCACCGGACCGTACCCCGCCGGCGCCAAGCCGACCGGGGACCGGGCCCGGATACCCGAACTCGACGGGAAACAGGTGTTTTTGTCCGCCCGCACCGGGCAGCCGATCCAGTGCGGGGTCCATGACTTCCCGTCTACGGACCCGAAAGGACTGACCACACAGTGGACGCGACAACGCCGACCCGTACCCGCTTCGAGACCGGGACGCCGGACCTCGCCGAGGGGCCCTCCGCCCGCAGTCTCGCCCACCTCGCCGAGCAGGCCGCCCTGTGCACCCCGGACAGCTGCGGCGCCGCCGCGACGGTGAGTTCCGCCGACGGCACCGCCGAAGGGCCGACCGCGGTGACCCACCCCGACCTGTCCGCCCTGGTCAGTGTGCAGTGGGAGTCCGGTGAGGGGCCCATCCCCGCGGCGCTGGACACCGGCCGGGCCACCGGCACCGACGACCTGCTGCACGAGAGCCGCTGGCCCGAGTACCGCACCAAGGCACTGGAGGCCGGAGTACGCTCCAGCGCCACCCTCCCGTACCGCCGGGACGGCATCACCCTCACCCTCACCGTCTACGGCTTCCGGCCGGGCCTGAAGGTCGAGAAGGGCTGTACGGCGACGGACGTGCTGGGTGAGCTGGCCGCGACCGGACTGGCGCGGGAACGCCGCTACCGTGAGGCGCTCGTCGAGGTGGACCAGCTCGACACCGCCCTGCGCACCCGGCCGGTGGTCGACCAGGCATGCGGCATCCTCATGTACGTGCTGGGGTGCGACGTGGACACGGCCTTCGACACGCTGCGCCGACTGTCCCAGCGGACCAACCGCAAGCTGTCCGACCTCGCCGGCGCCCTGGTCCGTACCCGAGGACACGGGCTGGAGGCCGAGCTGCGGTGCCTCGGCGAGAAGGGCCGGCACCTCCACCGCGCGGCCGCCCGGGGCAAGCGCGCGGACTCCGCCGACACCGAAGCGCCGGACGACGGCCCCACACCGTAGCGGCGGCCGGAACCGCTGTCTCCGAAGGCCCCGCGCCCGGCCACCTCGGACGGAACCGCTGCCACGCGTGCCCGCCTCCCGCCGCGCCCGGACACCGGCACTCGGCCGACCGGTGACGTGTCGCCCCGCCTCCCTGCCCCCGCGATCTGCAAAGGTGGTCGGGGCCCGCACTCATGTGATGGGCCCACGATCGACCTGCCGTGGAGTGTGGAGGTACGGATGCAGCGGACGGCCCTGGATCCGGATCCGGCCCCGGAGCCGGATCCGCCGGCGGGGCTGCCGGTCCTCCCGGAACTCGCCGCACACCTCGCCGCCGCCGCGGACCGCACGGAACCCGAGCCGCCCGGCGGCTCCCGGCCCCTGCGCGCCGCCGCCTGTGACTACTGGGCGCGCCGCGGCCTGGAGACCGCGACGGAACGGGTGCTCGCCGCGCCGGGCGCGCCCGCCCTGCTCCTCGCGCTGCTCGCGGCCGCGGGCGGCGACGTGCTGCTGCCACGGCCCTGCGCCCAGTGGTACGCGCCGGCCGCCGGACTGCTCGGCCGGACGGTGCACCGCGTCCCCGTACCGGCCGAATCCGGTGGCGTACCGGACGCGTTCGCCCTGCTGGAAGCCGTACGCCGGGCCCGGCTGACCGGAGCGGGGCCACGGGTCCTGCTCGTCTCCGTGGCCGACGACCCCAGCGGCACCTGCCCACCGCCCGAGCTGGTGCACGAGGTGTGCGAGGCGGCAGCGGCGGACGGACTGTGGGTCGTCAGCGACGAGACCGGCCGCGACCTGCTGCACGATCCCCACGACACGGTGGTGCTGAGCCCGGCCGAGATGCTGCCGGACGACGTCGTCGTCCTGGCCGACCTGCGGGCCACCCTGGTACCGGCCTCCTGGCCCGCCGCACTGGCCCGCTTCCCGGACACCGGTCGCGGCGCCGCACTGCGCGCCGCGACCCTGGAACGGCTGGAAGCGCTGCGTACCCCGACGGCCGGGCCGGTCGCCGCCGCCGTCACCCACGCACTCACCGAACCGGAGCCCGTACGGGTCCGCACCGCCGCCGCTGCCCGGGTGCACGGCACGCTCGCCGGAACGCTGCACCGCATCCTCACGGAGGCGGGCGCCGTCTGCCGCCCGCCGCACGCGGGCAGTCACCTGTACGCCGACTTCGACCCGTTGCGCCCGGCCCTCGCCGCCCGGGGCATCACCGGTCCGGCCCCTCTGGAAGGCGCTCTCGCGCCCTGGGCGGCGCGCGGCGGGCACCGCTTCGGCGACGATCCGCGCGCGCTGCGTGTACGGCTGAGCACCGAAGTGCTGCTCGGGCCCGACGCCGACCACCGGCGCCGGGTCCTCGAAGCCCCCGACCCCTTGAGTCTTCCCCATGTAGCCGAGGCGCTGAGCGCTCTGTCCGCCACTCTTGCCGCGCTCGTGGACACCGGCTCCTCGTAGCCCGCCGGTCGTGCCGCCGCCGCGCGCCCTTCCGGCCCTCGTCCCCCCCGCCCCTCCTTCCCTCCGGTTCTCGCCCCTCCGGCCTTCGTCCCCTCCGGTACTCCTCCCCTCCGGCCTTCGTCCCCGGCCTCCGCCCGTACCCCGGTGGCCGTCCCGACCGGCAGCACGGCCGGTCATGCCCCACCGAATGGAGCCCCTCGATGACCGAACAGACCGAACGTTCCCTCACCGAGCCTCTCCCGCCGCCCGCCGGCCCGCACCCGGCCGGCGCCGCGCCCGCGCCGGTCCGCCCGCCGGGCGAGGTCCGCACCTGGCCCCGTGACTTCACCGACCGGCTCACCGCGCCGCTGCCCGGCGTACGCGCCCTGGCCCGCATCGCCCGCGAGGGCAAGCTGCGGCCGTCCGCCCAGGCCCTCCTGGACATCCCCGACCTGCCCTTCGAGCCCGGTCCGCTGCCGGAGCCCGGCCCCCGGGACATCGCCGTCACCTGGGCGGGCCACGCAAGCTGGGTGCTGCGCATCGGCGGCCTGACGGTGCTGACCGACCCCGTGTGGTCCCGCAAGATCCTGGGCACCCCGCCCCGCGTCACCCCGGTCGGCGTCCGCTGGCAGGACCTGCCGCCCGTCGACGCCGTCGTGATCAGCCACAACCACTACGACCACCTCGACGCCCCCACCCTCAAACGGCTTCCGCCCGACACCCCGCTCCTGGTGCCCGCCGGACTCGCCCGCTGGGCCCGCCGGCGCCGCTTCACCCACGTCACCGACCTGGACTGGTGGGAGGCGGTCGAACTGCCGGGCCCCGCCGGGCCGGTCCGCTTCGACTTCGTCCCGGCCCACCACTGGAGCAAGCGCACCCTGACCGACACCTGCCGCTCGCTGTGGGGCGGCTGGGTCATGACGGCGCCGGACGGGCGGCGGGTGTACTTCGCCGGTGACACCGGGTACGGCCACTGGTTCGAGGAGATCGGCGGCCGGTACCGGGGCATCGACCTGGCGCTGCTGCCGATCGGCGCGTACGACCCGCGCTGGATGCTGCGTCCGGTGCACACCGACCCCGAGGAGGCGGTCCGCGCCTGCCAGGACGTGGGCGCCCGGGCGATGGCCCCGATGCACTGGTCGACGTTCCTGCTGTCCGCCGAGGCGCCCCTGGAGCCGCTGCACCGTGTACGCGCCGCCTGGGAGGCCGCCGGGCGCCCGCGCGCGGACCTGTGGGACCTGGCGGTGGGCGGCTCGCGCGTTCTGGAGGGCGGGGCGGGGGAGGGGGCGGTGGCCGGGTGATCCGGGGCCGCGTGCGGTGAGGTGCCGACGGCCGGGTGGGCGGGGGCGGCCGGGTGAGGCGGGGACGGCCGGTGGCTGGGTGTGGCAGGGCGGCCGCTCAGCGCGGGGGCGGCCGGTGGCCGGACGAGGCGGGGGCGGCCGGTGGCCGGGGAGGCGCGTGCGGCCGCTCAGCCGCCCCTTTCGTGGCGCAGCCTCCGCCACACCGCGGGTGCCCCGCTGACCACCAGCGTCAGACCGACCGCCGCCGCCACGCCCTGCCACGGCTCGCCGAACAGGGAGCCGCCCAGCAGGCCGATGAGCTGGTACGTCACCGCCCAGGCCAGACAGGCCGGCAGGTCACCGCGGGCGAAGCGCCGCAGCGGCATCCGGGACAGCAGGCACGCCAGCATCACCGGAATCCGCCCGGCCGGCACCAGCCGTGACAGGACGAGCACCAGCACCCCGTGCTCACGCAGCTTGGTCTGCGCCCGCGCCAGCCGTTCCGGCGCCGCGCGGTCGCGCAGCCGCTCCAGCCAGCGCGACCCGTTGCGGGACCGTACGCCGCGCTGCCCGAGCCAGTACAACCCCAGGTCACCGAGGAAGGCGGCGAGCGCGGCCAGCCCGAAGACGATCAGCAGGGCCCACGGCGACCGCTGGTGGAAGGCCACCACCGCGGCGGAACTGACCACCGCGCCGGTCGGCACCACCGGCACCAAGGACCCCAGCACCACCAGCAGGAACAGCGACGGGTAGCCCACCACCTGCTGGGTCGTCTCGGGGGGCACGCCGCCCGCCAGCCCGCCCGTCACCGCGCCGCCGCCAGCCGTACGGACTCGCCGTGCGCGAGCCGGTGCACCGCCACCCGGGGCGCCAGCAGCCCGGCCTGCCGGGCGAACTCGTCACCGGGGGAGTGGAACTCGTGCGGGCGCACCGCGTCCAGGCCGATCGGCCAGTACGTGCCGTAGTGCACCGGCACCGCGCTGACCGGTGCCAGCCGGGCCGCCGCCTCGGCCGCGCGCCGCGCGTCCAGGTGGCCGTGCCCGAGGAACGGCCCCCAGCCGCCCACCGGCAGCAGCGCCACGTCGACGGCGCCGACCTCCTCGGCCATGGTGTCGAAGAGCCCGGTGTCGCCCGCGAAGTACGTCGTCGCCGCGCCGTGCACCACATAGCCGAGCGCCGGTACCCGGTGCGGGCCGTAGGGCAGCCGCCGCCCGTCGTGTGCCGCGTGCACCGCGCGGACGGTCACCTCACCGGACCCGTACCTGTACCCGTACCCGTCCGCGTCCGGATGCGCGGCGCGGACCGTGACCGTCTCGCCGGGCCGCAGCTCCGTGACCCGCAGCCCCCGCGCCGCAGCCACCCGCCGCAGCCCCGGTACCGCGGCGACGGCGCCGCACGGCACCACCACCCGGGTGCCCGGCCCGAGGCGGGCGAGGGAGGCGGGGTGCAGATGGTCGGCGTGCAGGTGGGAGACGAGTACGGCGTCGGCGCGGGCCGCGCCCGGCGGCGGCAGCTCGCCCCGGCGGCGCCGCAGGTGCGCCAGCCGCCGCGTGAACAGCGGGTCGGTCAGTAGCCGTACGCCCGAATCGGCGACCGTGACGGTGGCGTGTCCCCACCAGGTGACCTCCACCGCCACGATGACCTCCCGACCGGAAACGGAAACGGCGTGCCGCGCGCGGCGCACCCCCCCGCCCGCCCTACACCGCACCCTCCGATCCTGCCTCATCGCGCTCCGGCGCCGGCCAGGCCGGGCTGTGACCGGCGGCCGCCCCGCTCGCCGGCCCGCCGCCCGTGACGCTCACTTCCCCCTGGTTCCTGCCGATCCTGCCTGCGGCGACAGCCGACAACATGTCGGCGGCGGCGGACACGACGTGCCCGTCGGCACCGCGGGCGGGCAGCGCGCCGCCGCCCTCGGCTACCCACCCCAGATCGCCCGCGCCGCCGAACAACTGGCCTTCGAGGGCGCGCTCACCCCCACCGGTGTCAGCGGCACGCGCCGGGCCGGCCGCTGGTGCCGCCGTCCCACCGCGCTGTCAGTGGGCTGTGACACGCTGTATGCGTGATGCCCGGTGAGGGTGTCGGAGCGTGACGAGCGGCGGGAGCGAGGTGAGCGCGCCATGTGGCGGCCCCGGTGGCGGACGGCGGGCGGAGCCCTGCTGCGGGTGACGGCGGTCTGGGTGGTGTCGTCGCTGACGCTCCTGGTGCTCGCCGCCCTGCTGCCCGACTTCCGCCTCCAGTCCGCGAGCGGTGACAGTCTCACCCGTACGTTCCTCACCGCCGCGCTCGGCGCCGGAGCCTTCGGCCTGCTCAGCGCCCTGGTCTGGCCCCTGCTCGTACGGGCCCTGCTGCTGGTGCCCGCCCTCGTCCTCGGGCTGCTGGTCTTCTTCCTGAACGGCTCGCTGCTGCTGGTCGCCCTCGGACTGATTCCCGAGGGACGCGGCCAGGCCGCGCCCGAGACGGCCGTGATCGTCGCCGCCGTGATGTCCGCGACCTCGTCCGCCACCTCCACCTTCCTCGCGGTGCGGGACGACGACGCGTACCGCCGCCGCCTGGTGCGGCTGGCCGGCCGCCGGCACGGCCGCCGCCGCGGCGCCCCCGGCGACCCCGGGCCCATAGCGCCCGGCACGGTCTTCCTCCAGCTCGACGGCCTCGGCCACGACCTGCTGCGGGAGGCGACCAGCGGCGAGCGGCCCCTGATGGGGACGGTCGCGGACCTGATCGGCGGCACCCACCGGCTGACCCCGTGGCGTACGGACTGGTCCAGCCAGACCGGCGCCAGCCAGCTCGGCATCCTGCACGGCACCAACCACGACCTGCCCGCCTTCCGGTGGTACGAGAAGGAGACCCGCCGGCTGATCGTCAGCAACCGGCCCAGCGGCGCGGTCGAGCTCCAGAAGCGCGCCGAGGCCCGCACGGGCGACGCAGGCCTGCTCGGTTTCGACGGCGCGAGCCGCGGCAACCTCTTCAGCGGCGGCGCCGACCAGCTCGCCCTGGTGATGTCGGTGGCCGCCCGGCGCGGCCGGCACAACCGCTCCCGCGCCGGCTATTTCGCGTACTTCTCCGACCCGGCCAACGCGACCCGTACGGCGGTGTCCTTCCTCGCCGAGGTCTTCCGCGAGATCGGACAGTCCGTGCGGTCCCGGCTCCGCCGGGAGACGCCGCGCGTCAGACGCGGCGGTCTCTACCCGTTCGTCCGGGCCTTCGCGACCGTCGTCGAGCGCGACGTGGTGGTCGCCGCCGTCATCGGCGACCTGCTGGCCGGCCGTACGGCCGTCTATGCCGACCTGGTCGCCTACGACGAGGTGGCGCACCACTCCGGCCCCCGGCACCGCGACACCCACCAGGTGCTGCGCCGCCTGGACCGCGCCGTCGGGCTGATCGCCGACGCCGCGCAGTACGCCCCCCGCCGCTACCGCGTCGTCCTGCTCTCCGACCACGGCCAGAGCCCCGGCACGACCTTCCTGGACAGCTACGGACTCGGCCTGGAGGACCTGGTGCGGGCCGGCTGCGGCCTGCCCGTCTCCCGGCGCGCCGGGCGGACCGCGAGCGGCGCCGAGGCGCGCGAGGCGGCCCGCGCCGCGCTGCACCGCCCGGAGGGCGCGGAGGGCTGCGGCCCGTCCGACCCCGTCGTCCTGGCCTCCGGCAATCTGGGCCTGGTGTCCTTCCCCGACCTTCCCGGCCGGGTCACCCGCGAGGAGATCGAGCGCCGCCACCCGGCGCTGCTGGCCACCCTCGCCAACCACCCCGGCATCGGCTTCCTGCTGGTCCGTTCCGCCACGGACGGCGCCGTGGTGCTGGGGCCCGGCGGCGCCGAACACCACCTCGACACCGGCCGGATCGTGGGCCACGACCCCCTGGCCGGCTTCGGCGCGGGCGCCGCGGACGCCGTACGGCGCACGGACGGCTTCCCGCACACGGCGGACATCATGGTCAATTCCTCCTGCGACCCGGCCACCGGCGCGGTGCACGCCTTCGAGGACCAGATCGGCTCGCACGGGGGGCTGGGCGGCGAGCAGAGCAGCCCCTTCCTGCTGTGGCCCGCGGAGCTGTCCCCGCCCACCACCGACGGCACGGAACCGACCGGTGCCGAGCAGATCCACGCCATCCTGCGGCGCTGGCTGCGTGAGGTGGACGGGCCGCAGATACCCCTCGGGGGTCCGGCGGACGAACTGCGGCCGGGAGGGCCCGCGCCCGAAGTATTTTCACCGGCCGACGGTGCCGTGCGGGACAAAACCCGCTGATTTTGTGCAACGTTGCAGGTCGAAGACGATGAGCAGTCGCCCGGCACCTCCGGGCCCGCACAGCACGACGAGAGGCTCACCCCAGCCATGCACGACCGGCACACCCGCCGCTTCGGTCTAGGGACCGCCATCTGTCTGGTGATGGGAAACATCATCGGCGGCGGCATCTTCCTCCTGCCGGCCTCGGTAGCCCCCTTCGGCACCGTGAGCCTGGTCGCCTTCGGCGTCCTGACCGTCGGCGCCATCGCGCTGGCCCTGGTCTTCGGACGGCTGGCCGCCCGCCATCCGGACACCGGCGGCCCCTACGTCTACGCCCGTGAGGCGTTCGGCGACTTCGCCGGATTCCTGTCCGCCTGGTCCTACTGGACCATGACGTGGGTGAGCAACGCGGCCCTCGCGGTCGCCGCGGTCGGCTACGTCCACGTGCTCTTCCCCGGGCACGACTCCAAGGGCATGGACCTGCTGGTGGCGCTGGTCGCGCTCTGGCTCCCGGCGCTCTCCAACTTCGCCGGCACCCGCTACGTCGGCGCGGTCCAGCTCGTCTCCACCGTCCTGAAGTTCGTCCCGCTGCTCTTCATCGCGATCGTCGGGCTGTTCTTCTTCGACCCGGACAACCTGGGCTCCTTCAACGAGGGCGGCGGCAGCGCGATCGGCGGCATGTCGGCCGCCGCGGCCATCCTGCTCTACAGCTACGTGGGCGTGGAGTCCGCGGCGATGAGCGCGGGCGAAGTGCGCGACCCCGAGCGCAACGTGGGCCGCGCCACCGTCCTCGGCACGATCGGCGCCGCCGTCGTCTACCTCCTCGGCACGGTCTCGGTCTTCGGCACGGTCGCGCACGACAAGCTGGTGGACTCCAAGGCGCCGTTCTCCGACGCGGTCAACGCCATGTTCGGCGGCCAGTGGGGTGGCACGGTCATCGCGATCGCGGCAGTCGTCTCCATCGTCGGCGCGCTCAACGGCTGGACGCTGATGAGCGCCCAGTCGCCGTACGCCGCCGCCAAGGACGGCCTGTTCCCCGCCGCCTTCCTGAAGAAGCAGCGCGGCGTGCCGACCTTCGGCGTGCTGGCCGCCTCGGTGCTGGCCACCGCCCTGACCGTGCTCAACTACCTGATCGGCGCGGGCGGCGTCTTCGAGATCCTCGTCCTGATCACGACGTTCTCGGCGACCGTGCCCTACCTGCTCGCCGCGGGCGCCCAGATCTACTTCCTGCTGACCGGTGAGCGCGACAAGGTCCGCCCGGCCCGCTTCGTGCGGGACCTGGTGCTCGCGCTGGTCGCCTTCGGCTTCACCTTCTGGCTGGTGGCCGGCGCCGGATACGCCGCGATCTACCAGGGCGTGCTGTTCCTGTTCGCCGGCATTCTCGTCTACGCCTGGATGGCGGCCCGCCGCACGGGCCGCCGCCGTCGCGCGGAGGAAGCGGCGGCCGGGGTGCCCGCAGCGGCCGAGGTGCTCACCGCCGCCGGAGGACCGGTAGCGGCCGAGAAGCCCGCGGCCGTCGAGCAGCCCACAGCTGGAGGGGCGGCAGAGGCCGGGCGCTGACGGCGCGCCGTCAGCGGCCCAGCGCCTGCGTCACGTTCCGGTCCAGTTCCGCACGGAGCTGTGTGCACTCCCGTACCGGGTCGTCCTTCGGGCAGGTCAGCAGGTGGGCGAGGCGCTGCTGCGCGGCCTGGAGGTCCGCCACACGGTCCTCGATGAGCTGGATCGCACCGGTCAGCACCGCCCGCCCAGGAGGCCGCCGCACCCCGTCCGGCCCGCGTTCGCCGAGTGCGGCGGCGGTGTCCGCGAGGCTCAGCATCCCGCCGTGGTGCAGATGCTGGATCAGCGCGAGCCGTCGCAGCTCGCGGCGGCCGTAGTGCCGTACGTTCCCGCGGCGCCCGGCGGGCGGCAGCAGTCCCAGCTCGTCGTAGTACCGCAGCGTGGCCACCGACAGGCCGAAGCAGCGGGCCACTTCACTGATCGCATGCAGTTCGTCGTCCTCGTCGCGGGGCGGCACGGCCCCATCTTGCGCTCAAGTCGGCTTGAGCGTCCAGGCTGGGCGGACCGGGCCCGGCGACGGACCGGGCCGGGGGACCAAGGACGGTGTGCTGTGCGTCTACGCGACACGAAGACGGAAGCGGAGCCTGCGGCGGCGGGCCCGGAGGTGGCAGCGGGGGAGCGGCCGACGGCGGGGCGGCCGCTCCCCGCGACCGTTCCGGTGCTGGTGGTCGGTGCCGGGCCGGTCGGACTGACCACGGCGATGTTCCTGGCCCAGCGGGGCGTGCCCGCCCTCGTGGTGGACAAGCGGAACCCCTTCACGGGCCCGCCGCGGGCGATGAGCAGCATCCGCACACTGGAACTGCTCCGGGCGGCGGGCCTCCAGGACACCGTCGAACGGACCGGCTGGTACGGCCCCGAGCCGTTCCAGGCCGTCTTCGCGGACAGCGCGCTGGGCGGCGAGCGGCAGCACGTGGCGCCTCCCGAGCCGTACGTACGGTGGCTGCGGAACTGCAGTCCGGTCGACAGCCGGCTGGTGCTCAATCACCTCCAGATACAGCGGCTGGCGTCGGACGAGCTGCTGCGGTGCGGCGGCGACGTGCGGTCCGGCATCGCCGTGACCGGTCTCGAACAGGACGCGGACGCAAACGCGTATCCGGAATCGGACTCGGACTCGGACGGTGTACGGGTACGGCTCGCCGACACCACGACCGGCGAGGAGTACGGCATCACCGCGCGGTACGTGATCGGCGCCGACGGCGCGCACAGCACCGTACGGCGCCTCCTGGGCATCACCGTGCCCGACCGCGAGGTGGTCGCCCGGCTGCACACCGCCTTCTACCGTGCCGACCTGCCGACCGGGACGCCGGCCGGACTGCGCGAAACCGCGTGCTTCGTACGGAACGCGGACGTCTACGCGACGGTCTTCTGCGCGAACGGCCGCGACCGGTGGGTCTCCCACCTCATGGACTATCCGGACCGGCCGGACGACACGGACGGCATCGCGCCGCTCCCGACGGACCGCGCCCTGGCCCTGCTGCGGTCCGCCATCGGCGACCCCGGCCTGCCCGTCGACCTGACGGCGCTGAACGCCTGGGAGGCGGCCGTCGGCACGGCCTCGGCCTTCCGGCGCGGCCGGGTCTTCCTCGCGGGGGACTCCGCGCACGTACAGAGTTCGGCCGGCGGCCTCGGGATGAACACCGGCGTCCAGGACGGCCACAACCTCGCCTGGAAACTCGCCGCCGTGCTCCGCGGACAGGCCGCCGCACGGCTGCTGGACACCTACGAGCCGGAACGCCGCGCCGCGGTACGGGCCTCCCTCGCGCTCTCCCGCATCATGCACCAGGGCTACCGGTCCCTCGGCGGCGGCGACCCGAACGCGCTGTACGAGCTGGCCGTACGGGACTACATCCGGGCGATGATGCGCTACGCGTACCCCTCGGGTGCGGTGGTCCCGCCCGACGCCGCGCCCGCTCCCGACCTCCTCTCCGACCATGTGCACCCGGGCCACCGCCTGCCGCACCGCTCCCTTGAGACTCCTGAGACCCTTGAGTCCTTCAAGGCCCTTGAGACCCTTGAGAACGGCCGGACCTCCACCCTCGACCTCGTCGGCGCCGACTGGGCCCTGTTCGCCGGGCCGCACGGCGCGCCCTGGCTGCCCGCCGCCACGGAGGCGGCCGCCGCCCTCGGCATCACCCTGAGCGCGCACCGCGTCCCCGACGGCACCCTTCCCGGACTGGCGCCCGACGGAGCCGTACTCGTCCGCCCCGACCACTTCGTGGCCTGGCGCGCGGACCGCCTCGCCGCCGACCCGGGCACCGCCGTCGAACGGACGCTGGCCGCGCTGCTCGGCCAGGGGGACGAGCCGGACGCCCCCGGCGACCGACGGATCTCCCACGGACGTCCGACGGGCCTTTGACCATGGCAAACCGCCCCCAGGCCCGGCCCATTACCTGCCGGGTAATCGACCCTCCCGCCGCGTCCCGGCATCTTTGAGGCACCGGTTCACGGGCCGGCGCACTCCGGCCCGCGAACCGGCCCACCAGGAGCCGTGGCAGACCGCGGACCCGTATCAACGACGAGACACGAGGAGTCGGCCATGACGCAGACGGACACCCGGCAGGCGGGCACGGAGCGCTACGAGAACGCGGTCGAGCGGTACCTGGCGGCGTGGAACTCGGCCGGCCAGGACGCCGACGGCGCCGTCGAGGCCGTCACCACGGCCTTCACCGAGGACGCCACCTACACCGACCCGCTCGCCGACGCCGTGGGGCACGACCAGCTCGCCGCCGTCATCGCCGGGGTCCACGCCCGGTTCCCCGGGTTCGCGTTCCGGCGGCTGGGGACGCCGGACGGGCACCACGACCTGGTCCGCTTCGGCTGGGAACTGGTGGCACCGGACGGTTCGGCGCCGGTCGCCGGATTCGACGTCGCCACGCTCGCGGCGGACGGCCGGATCCGTACCGTCTCCGGCTTTCTGGACCGCGTGCCCGCCATGTGAGCCGGAGCAGCGGCCGCCCGCCGCGGGGGAGCGGGCGTCACGGCAGCCACGTCCGCAGGTGTCCGGCCGTCTCCGGGTCCGCCGGGAGGAAGGTCTCCAGGGCGAGTTCGGAGACGGTCACGTCCATCGGGGTGTTGAAGGTGGCGATCGTGGAGATGAAGGACAGCACCCGCCCGTCGTGTTCGACGACCATGGGCAGCGCGTACGGCGCGTGCCCGCCGTCCGCGGCCGTCTCCCGCCCGCCCTCGGGCAGCGGGTAGGCGCTGACCTCCTCGTAGACCGCACGGAGCGGCGCGGAGCGCATGACCGCCAACTGCCGCTGCATCTGCGTCAGCAGGTGCTCCCGCCACTCCAGGAAGTTGCGGATGCGCGGGGCGAGCCCGTCGGGGTGCAGGGTGACGCGCATGGCGTTCAGCGGCGGCTCCAGCAGCTTCGCGTCGACGCCCGCCATCATCGCCCGGATGCCCCGGTTCGCGGCGACGACGTGGTACGTGGCGTCCACGACCAGGGCCGGGAACGGCTCGTATCCCGTCAGCAGCCGCTCCATACCGGTGCGCAGCGCGTCCATCGACGGATCGTCCAAGGGGGTCTCCGGGAAGCCGGGGGCGTAACCGGCCGCGAGCAGCAGCGCGTTGCGTTCCCGTACGGGTACGTCGAGGTGTTCGGCCAGCCGGAGCACCATCTCCTGGCTGGGCCGGGCGCGGCCGGTCTCGATGAAGCTGATGTGCCGGGCGGAGGAGTCGGCGCGCAGGGCCAGGTCGAGCTGGCTGACGCGGCGCCGCACCCGCCACTCGCGCAGCAGCGCGCCCACCCCCGTCATGTCGGACGCCGTCTTCGAGGGGACCGCAGCAGTCGTCATGGGCCGAACCGTAACCGATCCCGTACGCCTGTACGGGGCGCGTCGGTACGGGCAGCGCGCGAGTCCGCCAAGGGCATGGCGGGGCACTGCCGGAAAGAATTCCCGAAAAAGGTCCGGCGGTCGTGTCGATCCGGCGGTCTCCCGTTCGACGCGGGGGTGAGAGGCGGGGAACGGCCCCGCCCGCACGACCGAGGAGTCACCGTGCCGCGCTTCCTGACGCTGATCCGCATCGACGAGAACAACGCCCCCGAGGGCGGCCCGAGCCCCGAACTCCAGGAGCGCATGGGCGCGCTGATGGAGGAGATGACCAAGGCCGGGGTCATGCTGGACAACGCCGGGCTCACCCCCACTTCCCAGGGCACCCGGGTCACCTGGTCCGGCGGGCAGCTTAGCTCCACCGACGGGCCCTTCACCGAGACCAAGGAGGTCGTCGGCGGTTACCTGCTCATCCAGGCCAAGGACAAGGCCGAGGCGCTGGAGTGGGCCCACCGGTTCCTGCGCGTCCACGAGGACCACTGGACCGTCACCACCGAGATCCGCGAGATCGCCGAGAACTGCTGACCGGGCCGCGCTTGTCGCTCCCGCGCACGGCTGATCTGATGAGGCCGTGACGGCAGCAAGCACGACCGACGCGGTCGAGACGGTGTTCAGGATGGAATCCGCGCGGATCATCGCCGGTGTCACCCGCATCGTGCGGGACGTGGGCATCGCCGAGGAACTCGCGCAGGACGCGCTGGTCGCCGCGTTGGAACAGTGGCCGGAGTCAGGCGTTCCGGACCGGCCGGGCGCCTGGCTCATGGCCACCGCCAAGCACCGCGCCATCGACCTCGTCCGCCGCAAGGAGACGTACGCGCGCAAACTGGCCGAGGTAGGGCGGGCGCTGGAGGACGTGCCCCCGCCCGAACCGGCGGACGCGGAGGACATCGACGACGACCTGCTGCGGCTGATCTTCACCGCCTGCCACCCGGTGCTGCCCGCCCCGGCCCGCATCGCGCTCACCCTGCGGCTGCTGGGCGGGCTCACCACACCGGAGATCGCCCGCGCCTTCCTCGTCGCGGAGTCCACGGTGGCGCAGCGTGTGGTGCGCGCCAAACGGGCGCTCGCCGAGGCCCGGGTGCCCTTCGAAGTCCCGTACGGCACCGAGCGGTCGGCCCGGCTCTCCTCCGTCCTGGAGGTCATCTATCTCGTCTTCAACGAGGGGTACTCCGCGACGGCCGGCGACGACCTGGTGCGCCCGGCCCTGTGCGAGGACGCGCTCCGTCTCGTCCGGGTCCTGGCGCACCTGATGCCGGACGAGCCCGAAGTGCACGGCCTGGCAGCGCTGCTGGAGTTCCAGGCGTCGCGCATCCCCGCCCGTACGGGGCCGGACGGCGAGCCGGTGCTGCTCGCCGACCAGAACCGCGCCAAGTGGAACCGGATGCTCGTCCGCCGCGGCGTCGACGCCCTGCACCGCGCCGGGCACGGCCCGTACTCGCTCCAGGCCGCGATCGCCGCGCACCACGCGGTGGCCCTGCGGTACGAGGACACGGACTGGGCCGCCATCGCCACCCTCTACGACCGGCTCCTCGCCCAGTCGCCGTCCCCGGTGGTCGAGTTGAACCGGGCGGTCGCCGTCTCGATGGCCGAAGGCCCGGCCGCCGCGCTGAAACTGGTGGACGCCCTGGCCGCAGACCCCGCCCTGAAGGGTTACCACCTGCTGCCGAGTGTCCGCGGTGACCTGCTGGAACGCCTGGGGCGGGCGCCCGAGGCGCGCGGAGAGTTCGAACGGGCGGCGGCCCTGACCCGCAACGCGCGGGAGCGGGAACTCCTGCTGGCCAGGGCGGCCCGCTCCGGCGCCCGTACGGACTGACGTGTACGGCCGGGACGCCCGGCACCCGCACGGCCCGCACACCTGGTCCCGGTACCGGTCCGCCGCACGGCCCGCACCCCGGCGGCGCCCCGGCATCACCCCAGGTCGAAGACGTTGCGCAGCCCGAGCCGGTGCCGCGTCTCGTCTTGTCTTCTGAGCGGCGCGAACTCCGGCGCGCGGTACAGTGGAATGACGGCGCACCGTTCGGCGGCGGAACCGGACGCCTCCAGCAGCGCGTTCACGGCCTGCCGCGCCGACGCGTTGGCGCCCTCCATCGTCGCCAGGTCGATGTCGACCGCCACGTAGTCCCCGGCGAGGAAGAGGTTGGGGATCGCCGTACGGGACGTGGGCCGGTTCAGCCAGGAGCCGGTGGGGTGGATGAGCAACTGCTCGTCGTTGGCGGGGTGCGGGGTGCCGAGCCCGGACACCGCCGGGTCCAGGAACCAGGAGTGCAGTGTCGCGTCGCGCAGCACGACAGCTCCGGTGTCGTTGAGGCCGGCCTTCATCTGCGCCCAGACCTCCCGCGCGACCTCCTCGCGCGTGCACTGCTTGGCCGTCTTCCCGTACAGGATGCCCGGCTGGTCCCACTCCGAGATGTCCACCGACAGGCAGTCGGCGGCCTGCCCGTCGCCGTAGTCGGCCGGGAAGTCCCGGTTCTTCCAGTACTGGGCCTGGCCGACCGCGGTCAGGGACCAGGGCGAGTCGATGTGGTTGACGTGCCCGTGGATGACCGGCGTCGGCTCGGTCAGATAGAACTGGATGCCCGTCATCCAGTCGGTGGCCAGCTTGTCGCAGCGCGCCAGTTGCGGGTCGGCGGCCCGTACGGCGGCGTTCCAGGTGGTACGGGCGTGCTCGACCGGCATCGCCTGCACGAAGTGGTCGGCGACGACCGTCTGCCGTACGCCCTGCGGGTCGGTGACCACCGCCTCCGTGATCCGGCCGCCCGCCAGCCGCAGGTCCCGTACGGTCCAGCCGACCTCGAACTCCACCCCGAGCGACCGCAGGTACGCCACCCACGGGTCGATCCACGCCTCGTTGGTGGGCAGGTTCAGCACCCGGTCCGGCTGTCCGTCCGCGCCCCGCCCCAGCAGGTTGAAGACGAACGCCTCGGCGCAGGTCGCGACGGTCCGGGTGGAGGCGATCTCCGCCTTGGTCGCGACGATGTTGCGGGTCAGGCCGATGGCCAGCAGGCGCTGGTAGTCGGCGGACATCGACGCGGCCCGCAGGAATCGCCACCACGGCGTGTGCTCCCACACGTCCAGCCGGCGCCGGTCGCAGCTGGTGAGGAAGACCAGCAGCCGGTTGGCGAAGTACGCGATCTCGTGGGCGGGCAGGCGGGTGGCGGTGTCCAGCAGGCCGGTCAGCATGCGCAGGAACGCGTCGGGGGTGAGGACCGGCGGGGGAGTGCCGACGGTGGAGAACGGGATACGGATGTCCTCCCGGCCGCCGGTGCGGGCGAACATCACCTCGGTGGAGGCCACCAGGTTGTCGTGGCAGCCGTTGGGGTTGCCGGGGAACGGGATGCGGCGCAGGGTGTCCGGGAGGTTGTGGTAGATGCCCGGGATGAAGCGGAAGCCGTGCTCGCCGGGCAGCGGCTTGCGGCCGCCGCGCGCGCTGTCCGGCACGTCCATGCTGCGGGCCTTGCCGCCGAGGCCCTGGGGCTTGCGCTCGTACACGGTGACCCGGAAGCCGCGTTCGGCCAGTTCGTGCGCGGCGGTCAGCCCGGCCACGCCGCCGCCGAGGACGGCCACGGTCCGGCCCGCGGCACGGCGCCGGGCGGCGGCGGGCGCGGCGGCCGCCGTACCGCCGGTTCCCAGGGCGAGCGCGCCGCCCATCGCCGCCGCCCCGCCCAGGAACGTCCGCCGGGGCTGTCCGCCGCCGGTTCCGCGTGTGTGCTCCGTACGGCCTTCGGTGTCCACGGCTGCTCCCTACTACCCCCGGTAACGGACGGCCCGTCAGGCGCAGGAGCATAGAAGCGGCCCCTCGGCCCCGGAAGCCCGCGGCGTGGCCGTCCGTACATTGGCGGGAAAGCGTCCTCGGCGTGCCACGCTGGAGCTGCTGCAATCGACAGTGCGCGGACGGTCCGGTGGTACGGGCGGTACGCGCGGCCATGCGCTGTGACGGAGAGGCGGAGCGAGATGGACGCTCAGGTGGACCTGCTGACGGACAAGGAGATCGAGGACCGCCTCGCGGAGTTGCCCGGCTGGTCGGTGACGGACGGCAGTCTGACCCGCACCTACACCTTCGAGCGGCACCTTCCGGCGGCCGCGATGGTGATCCACGTCGCCCAGATCCAGGAGGAGCTGAACCACCACTCCGAACTGACTCTCGGCTACAACACCCTGACCGTCGCCGTGAACACCCACAGCGCCGGCCACGCCGTCACCGCCCTCGACTTCACCCTGGCCCACCGGGTCGAGGAGATCGCCACCGGCCACGGGGCGAGCTGAGGGACGGGCGGCGGTCCGGCCGGGAGAGCCGAGCGGGCGCGCTCAGTTCTTCGCCTCCGTGCTGCCGCCGGACCCATCGGAAGGTGTGCCCTCGGACTCATCGGAACGTGCGCCCTCGGACGCACCGGAGCCCGCACTCTCGGACGCACCGGAGCCCGCACTCTCGGACGCATCGGTGTCCGCACTCTCCATATGGGCCAGCTCGGCGTTGAACTGAGCGCCGCTCAGCAGGGACAGATGGGAGAACCACAGCCATATCAGGAACACGACGGGCCCGGCGAGCGACCCGTACAGCCGGTTGAACGTGCCCACGTACGAGGCGTAGAACGTGAACCCCGCCGAGGACACCAGCCACATCAGCACCGCCACCACCCCGCCGGGCACCGCGCGCCACCCGCGCGTCCGGGACGGGCCCGTACGGAAGAGGACCATCACCAGCACGACGGCCAGCAGCAACAGCAGCGGCCACTGCAACAGGTTCCACGTCTCCTCGCCCGCCTCGCCGAGCCCCAGCCCCCGCCCGGCCGCGCTCGCTATCGGCCCGCTGGCCAGGAGCACGACCGCGCTGCTGATCAGCAGCGCCAACAGCAGCAGCGCCGTCGCCAGAATGCGCGGCGCCTTGCGCCACGGCGGCCGGTCGTCCTTGACGCGGTACATCGCGTGCAGGGCCCGCCGGAACACCGCCAGGTAGCTGCACGACGACCACAGGGCGCTGACCAGCGCACCCCCGACCAGCATCCATACGGCGGTCCGCTGCTGCGCCATGGTGACCAGGGCCCGGCGGACGGTACCGCCCGACCCGGCCGGGGCCAGGGCGCTGATGTGGTTGATCAGCTCCTCGGTGGACGCGGGGTTGGCCAGGCCGACGAGCGAGATGGTGACGATCACCGAGGGCAGCAGGGCCAGCACCGAGTAGTACGTCAGGCTGGCCGCCCAGTCCGACACGTCGTCGTTCCAGATCGAGACCGGGGTACGGCGGGCCGCGGTGCGGATCCGGGGCCAGCCGGGCAGCGCGGCGCGGCGTGCGCGTGGCCTGCCGACTCCGGCCGCGAGCTGCGGTGGATGCAGTCCACGGTCCGTACCGCTACCGCCCATGGGTACCCGTCCTCTCCTCGTGCCGTACGCGCTGCGCGCCCGGTCCGTCTGCCCGTTTGCGCAGCGTACAAGCGTGTGTGCCGGGCTCCGTCCGGAGGTGCGCCGTGGTAGGCGTCTTCCCTGCGGCCGGATCGGGGGGACGGACGGGAAACGCCGGTGACTCCCGTATCGCGCCAAAGCGGGGCATCGTGCCCGTCTCCGGTGAAGATGGTCAGGGAAGGAAGGAGCCGGTGAGTGCCCGAACCCAGCGACGCCCTACTGGCCGTACGTGCCGCGGAAGGGGACGAGGGTGCCTTCGAGGTGCTCGTACGCCGGCACAGCGCACAGCTCCTGCGCCTGGCGACCCGGCTGCTCGGCAGCCGCACCGACGCGGAGGACGCCGTACAGGACGCCTTCGTGAGCGCCTGGCGCCGCATCCCGGAGTTCCGCGGCGACGCCGCGTTCGCGACCTGGATGTACCGCATCGTCACCAACCGGTGCATGAACCTGCTGCGGGCCCGCAGACCCACCCAGGATCTCGGCTCGGTGCCCGAGCCGAGCGCGCCCGAGCACGCGTCGTCACCGGTGCGGGCCGCCGAGTCGACCGCCGCCGTCGAGGCGCTGATGCGGGCGATGGACGGGCTCACCCCGGAGCAGCGCGCCTGCTGGGTGCTGCGCGAGCTGCACGCCCTGCCGTACGAGGAGATCGCCGCGGTGGTGGGCATCAGCCACCAGGCGGTCCGTGGCAGGGTCTTCCGAGCACGCCGCTATCTGACGGAGGCGATGGGCGCATGGCGCTAGGTGAGCACGACGACCCGATCCTGCCCTGCGGCCGCGCGCTGTCGTCCGTGTGGGAGGAGAACGAGGCGGAGTGCGCGGGCGGTCCGGCCGGAGACGGCGGTCCGGCCGGAAACGACGCCCCGGACGCCGGTCCGCACGCCGCCCGGTGTCCGTACTGCCAGGAGGCGCTGGCGGGCCTCGGCGTCCTCGACAGCTACGTACGCGA
This sequence comes from Streptomyces sp. NPDC026394, assembly GCF_055567735.1. Taxonomy (NCBI): domain Bacteria; kingdom Bacillati; phylum Actinomycetota; class Actinomycetes; order Kitasatosporales; family Streptomycetaceae; genus Streptomyces; species Streptomyces sp. NPDC026394. Next base: position 345,486 of record NZ_JBVHPX010000006.1, on the reverse strand, counting down.
AGCCCGGCAGGCCGCGGGGGCAGCGGGCCGCGACGAGGAGGAGCGGAGCACCGAACGCTTCACGGCCCGGGTGATGGACCTGGTCAGAACCGAACTCCGGCCCGGCAGGACACTGCCGCTGGGCGACCCGGAGGACGACGCCTGGATCACGGAGGCCGCGGCGGCCAAGTCCTTCCGCGCGGCCGCCGAGACCCTGCCTGACGTCCAGGCGGGCAGTTGCCGGGTCACCCTGCTCGCGCCGCGGGGGCCCATGAAGGTGGCGATCGAACTGGCGGCGGGGTACGCGTGGCCGCTGCCCGCGCTGGCCGACCGGGTACGCGAACGGGTGTGCGCGGCGGCGCGGGACGGCATCGGCCTGGAGGTCGAGGAGGTCGACGTCACCGTCGTGGACCTCGTCGAGAACCTTGTCGAGGACCTCGGCGAGGGGGAGACGGGGGGCTCCGGCAGGAACCCGGAAGCCCGCGAGGAGGGCAGGCCGTGAGTCAGGTCATGAGCGGCGACGCGCAGGTGCACGCCGCGGTCCTCCGTGCCGCCGCCGGGGCCGCCAAGGACACCCCCGGTGTCGCCTTCCTCCGGCCCGGCCTGGGCGAACTGCTCCGGGGCGCGGTGGCGCGAACCCCCGGCTCCGGCCCAGCCTCCCGGGCCGCCTCCGGTCCCGGCTCCCCCTCCCCGTCCGGGCTGACCGGCCGTGTACCCGGCGTACGGGCCGACCACGGCCCCGGCCCCGGACCGTGGCGCGTCCGCGTCCATCTGGCGGTCCGGCGGGGTCACCGGGCCCTGGACGTGGTCCGCGCGGTGCGGCCACGCGTCACGGCGGCGGTCCAGGAGGCGCTGCGGACAGCGGGCGAAGCCGCGCCCGAGGTCGCCGTGACGGTGACTGTCACGGACATCACCTGAAGGACCCCCACCCCGTGCCGCGTCAGGCGAAGGGCAGATTCGCCCACGGCGAGGCCGGGTCCTGGCCGAGCACCCGGTGCAGGTGCACCGTTTCCTGGTACGCCGTGCCGAACCAGCCGTTGTCGAAGGCCAGCGCCCGGCCCAGCGCGTACCCCGCCGAGAACTCCTGCCAGGAGCCGTACGCCGCGCGCGCCAGCTCACCGGCGCGCAGCACGGCCTGCTCGGCCTCCGGCGGCGCGCAGTAGCGGGCCCCGAGCCCCCAGCGGACGAGGGCGACGGCATGCGCGTAATCCAGGGCGACGATCGACTTGACCCGTCCGTCCGCGGGCAGCAGCCCTTCCGTACGGAAGCGCTCCTCGTACTGCTCCACCAGCTCCGGCACACCGCCGGACCCGGCGTCGTCCCCGGCGTCGCGGGCACGCAGCGCGGCCTCGGTCCCCGCCGGTACGAAACCGGCGTCGAGGAGCTGGCCGAGGCGCTGCTGCCAGGACGCCGGGTCGGTGACCGACCACTGCTCGTGCAGCAACTGGGCGTCGGCCGCGTAGTCGAGGAAGGCGGTGCCCAGCTCGTTCCACGGCACGCTGTGGTGCACGGCGATCGGGGCGCCGCAAGCCAGTCCCTGGGCGAGCGGACCGTGCAGCGGACCGCCGAGGTGGGTGGTGAGCAGCCCGCCGGGCCGGACTCCGTACTGGGCACGGATGCGCGTCCACGTGCCGCGGTGCGCGGCGGTGGCCGGCAGGTACGCGGCACACGGCGTACCCGGGTTGACCGCCAGCTTCCACCGGTCGTTCGGCCAGTCCTGCGCCAGTTCCTCCACCGAGACCCGGTCGAAGAGCTGCTGAGGGTGCCACGGCGGCAGCATGCCGCGGGTCGTCACGGGGATGCACGTACCGCCGCCGGCCGGGTCCTCGTACACCGGCAGCGGGTCCTGGCCCTGCTGGGGCACCACCAGATACAGGTCCTCGCCGGCCACGGCCGCGACCTGGCCTTCCCAGTCGCCCCGCGCACCGGCCTCACACAACCGCCGTTCCGTCTCGGTCGGCGGTATCCATCCTGGAATTCCCACGGAGCAGAACCTTACGGTGGGCGGTCCGGCGGCCCCGGAGGCGGGGTGCTTTGCCGGACCGGCAAGGATGTTTGCCTTATGGCGCGCCCTGCCGGACGCTCGCACCATGACGGACCACCACCACGACACCACCGCCCCGGCAACCGAGCCCGGCCACGACCACGGTCACGGCCACGACCACGGTCAGGGCCCCGGCCATCACCACGACACCACGCACATGGACTGGGACGCGCTCGCCGCCTACCTCGAAGGCGAGGCCGAGTTCCAGACCCCGCTCCTGGAACAGGCCACCGCCTGGCTCCGGGACCTGCTGACGCAGCCGTCCGGCCCCGGGCCCGACGAGGTCCGCCGGGTGCTGGACGTCGGCAGCGGCCCCGGTGTCACCAGTTGCCTGCTCGCCCAGGCGTTCCCGCGGGCCGAGATCGTGGCGGTGGACCCGACCGAGGCGCTGCTCGAACGCGCCCGGGACCGTGCCGACCGCCTCGGCCTCGGCGACCGGTTCCGTACCCAGGTGGCCGAACTGCCCGACCGCGTCGACGCCATCGGGGACGCGGACCTCATCTGGTCCAGCAAGGCCCTGCACCACGTCGGCGACCAGGCGGCCGCCGTGGCCGCGCTGGCCCGGCGGCTCCGTCCGGGCGGGCTGCTCGTCGTGTCCGAAGGCGGCCTCGCCCCCCGGTTCCTGCCCCGTGACTTCGGCATCGGCCGCCCCGGCTTCCAGACCCGTCTCGACGCGGTGCAGGACGAGTGGTTCGCCCAGATGCGCGCCGCACTGCCCGGCAGCCGGGCCGTGGTCGAGGACTGGCCCGCCATCCTGACCGCCGCGGGTCTGCGGTCCCCGCTGAGCCGCAGCTTCCTGCTCGATCTGCCCGCCCCGCTGGACCCCGCCCAGCGCGCCCAGATCACCCGGCAGCTCTCCCGCTTCGCCGAGAAGACCGGCGACGATCTGGACGAGGCGGACCGCGCCACCCTCGCCCACCTCCTCGACCCGGACGATCCGGCGGGCATCGCCCGCCGCCCTGACCTCTTCTGGCTCTCCGCCCAGACCTTCCACACGGCACGGGCGGTCTGACCGCTCAGCTCCATGCGGCATGCGTCCGCCGCCGAGCCGGCGGCGTACGCACGTACGTCCCGCCCTGGGAGCAGGCGGGACGCGACGGCACCGCCCGGCCGCCGCCCCCCGTAGAGCCACGTCCATGCCCCACCGCGCACGCCCCCGTCGGTGTGCTCGTGCGCGGTGGGCAGGACGTGGCCGAACGGCGGCCGGCCGGTGCCGGGCGGGGTGGTGGCCCTCCCGGGCCGGGAAGACCCTCCACCACCCCGCCGTGTGATCAGCTCGCCGGCCCGTGGCGAGGGCGGGTGGCCGGGCCGGCGGGCCGAGCCTCAGCAGTTCAGGTAGGCGCGGTGGATCCACACCCCGGTGCGGCCGCCCCACAGGTCACCCATGACCCAGGAGCCTTCGGTGCCGCGCGCGTTCATCTTCTGACCCCGGTTCACCTGACCCAGGACCGGATAGCCGGTGCCCGGGCCGCCGCGGTAGTTGACGCCGTTGTCGTTGACGGTGCAGACGACGGCCTGGACCGCGGGAGAGGCGGTCTGGCGGGCGGGGGCCGAACCGGCGGCGGTGGCCATGGTGCCGCCGCCGAGGGCGAAGACGGCCGCGGTGGCCGCGAGAGCGGCGGCGGCGCGAGGAATGCGGATCATCTGAATCTCCTCCGTTGGGTGATCCTCGGTGCGCCGGGGCCGTCGGCTGCCCGGTCCCGGCACCTTGACCTTCGTCCCGCGCCGGGCGCCGGGCCAAGGGGTTTCCCGTCCCCCGCGGGGCGTGGGAAACCGGGAAACCGGGCGTGAGCTGGGAGGGACGCGAGGAGGAGAAGACAGAAGAGGGGAGGAGAGGACGGGGTGGAACGACGGCGCCGCCGTCCCGGGTGGGGCGGCGGCGCCGGGGGGTGCTGCACCGGACCGGGGTCCGGGAGGTGTCTCAGCCGTTCATGGTGTCCGGGTCCGGGCCCAGGCGGGTGCCCAAGTCCAGGGCCGCGAGGGCGGACAGGTCGGCGTCGTCCAGCTCGAAGCCGAAGACGTCGATGTTCTCCTCGATCCGGGACGGGGTCACGGACTTCGGGATGACGACGTTGCCGAGCTGGAGGTGCCAGCGGAGCACGATCTGCGCGGGGGTGCGGCCGTACTTCTCGGCGAGCCCGGTGACGGTCGTGTTCTTGAGGAGGTCCTTGCCCTGGCCCAGCGGCGACCACGCCTCGGTCGCGATGCCGTGCCGGGCGTGGAAGGCGCGCAGCTCGGACTGCTGGAGCTGCGGGTGCAGCTCGACCTGGTTGACCGCGGGCACGACGGACGTCTCGCCCAGCAGCCGCTCCAGGTGGGCGGGCTGGAAGTTCGAGACGCCGATGGCCTTGGCGCGGCCCTCTTCGTAGATCTTCTCGAACGCCCGGTACGTGTCCACGAACGTGTCCTTGGCGGGCATCGGCCAGTGGATCAGGTACAGATCCACGTACTCCAGGCCCAACTTGCCGAGGGAGGTGTCGAAGGCGCGCAGGGTCGAGTCGTAGCCCTGCTCGTCGTTCCACAGCTTCGTCGTCACGAAGAGCTCGTCACGAGCGATGCCGGAGGCGGCGAGCGCCTTCCCCGTGCCCTCCTCGTTGCCGTAGATCGCGGCGGTGTCGATGCTGCGGTACCCGGCTTCCAGGGCGGTGCCGACGGCCGTGGCGGCCTCGTCGTCCGGCACCTGCCAGACGCCGTAGCCGAGCTGCGGCATGGCGACACCGTTGTTGAGGGTGATGTGGGGGACCTTGCTCACGACGGATTCGATCCTTAGGTCGTCGTACATGTTCTCCAACGTCAACGATCATCCGGTACGGAGCATTCCCGCGCACCTTCAGTACGTGCCGACAGCCTTCGGCGCGGGCGCGGACGAGGGCACGGGACGGGCCGTCTCGGCGGCCAGGGTGAGGGTGCCGAGGCAGAGCACGACCAGCCCGGCGACCAGCTCCAGGGCGCCCGCCAGGCCGGGCAGGCCACCGGTGGAGGCCGAGCCGCCGCCGGTCAGGGCGTCGGCCACGGTCCACGAGAGCCACATCGTTCCGCCCCACGCGAACACCGTCGCGGAACCCAGCCAGGCCAGCGCGAGCGGCACCCGCGTACGCAGCCGCCGCAGGCGCCCCCGGTGGGGAAAGAGGAGGGCGGCCAGCCCGGCCGCGCCGGCCAGCGCCAGCAGCCCCTGGACCACGCCGGACGTGGCCGTGACGACGCTGCGCGCGGGCAGGGCCGCCCCTCCGGGGCCCGTCGGCATCCCGAGGCCCCACAGCACGTCGAGGGCGCCGAGTACGGCGAGGAGCACGGCCGCCGGCACGCCGAGCAGCCGCCGTGCCGCCCGTACGCCGGGGGCGGGAGCGGGTACGGACTCCAGCCGCCGGCGCAGCAGCGCGCCCCAGCGCCGGTGCGCGTGGAACCAGAAGGCGCTCAGCAGGGTGAGGCCCTCGACGATGAAGGCGTCGTAGACCAGGACGTAGACCCAGGGTTCGAGGAAGTCGCCGGACGCCATCGGGTTCGCCGCGCCGGTCAGGGCGGCGACGGCGGAACCGGTGGGCACGCTGATCATCAGGGGCGTGAGCAGCCCGGACGCCATCCACAGGGGCAGCGCGAGCAGCCAGGCGGGGGCCCGCAGACCGGACGGGCGGGTGAGTGCGTACGCGATGGCGGCGGCGACGGCGTCCATGAGGAAGGTGACGACGTTGGCCGCGATCCAGGTGCCCCGGCCGGCCCTGCCCACGTCCACGATGCCGATGTCATGGCCCAGGACCCACAGCAGTTTGAGGAGGAGGTACGGGGCGCAGGCCGCGACGGCCACGCGCCCCAGGAGGACCTGGCGGCGGCCCATGAGCTGATCGGTGGTCATGACACGAGCCTCCCGGCGGCGTGCGGACGGCACCTCCGGCCGGGGGATGAACCGGCTCCGCCGCGCGGGGGAGAGGCGGGTGCGACCCGTACGGCGCCGCGCGCCGCCCGCTCACGCCCGGTACAGCGCCTCCACCTCCGTCGCGTACGCCGCCTCGATGGCCTTGCGCTTCAGCTTGAGCGACGGCGTCAGCAGGCCGTGCTCCTCGCTGAACTGGTGCGCCAGTATCCGGAACGTACGGATCGACTCGGCCTGCGAGACCAGCGTGTTGGCGGCGACGACGGCCCGCCGGATCTCGGTCTCCAGGTCGGGGTCGTGCACCAGGTCGGTCGGCGGCAGCTCCGGCTTGCCGCGCATCCTCAGCCAGTGCCCGACCGCCTCCGCGTCCAGCGTCACCAGCGCGGCCACGTACGGGCGGTCGTTGCCGACGACGATGCACTGGGCGACCAGCGGGTGCGCCCGTACCCGCTCCTCCAGGACGACCGGGGAGAGGGTCTTGCCGCCGGAGGTGACGAGGATCTCTTTCTTCCGGCCGGTGATCGTCAGGTAGCCGTCCTCGTCCAGCGCGCCGAGGTCGCCGGTGGCCAGCCAGCCGTCGCGCAGGACGGCGTCGGTGGCCCGGGCGTCGTTCAGGTAGCCCTGGAAGACCTGGCCGCCGTGCAGCCAGATCTCCCCGTCCTCGGCGATGTGCACGGTCGTCCCGGGGACGGGGGAGCCGACCGTGCCGAAGCGGGTGCGCTCGGGCGGGTTGGCGGTGGCGGCGGCGGTGGACTCCGTCAGGCCGTACCCCTCGTAGATGGTCACTCCGGCGCCGGCGAAGAACAACCCGAGCCGGCGCTCCATCGCCGAACCGCCCGACATGGCGTGCCGCACCCGGCCGCCCAGCGCCTCCCGCACCTTGCTGTAGACCAGTTTGTCGAAGAGCTGGTGCTGCATGCGCAGCGGCGCGCCGGGCCCGGACGCGGTACCGAACGCCTTGTGCTCCAGCGCCTCGGCGTGCCGGACCGCCACGTCGACGGCCTTCTCGAACGGGCCGAGCCGCCCCTCCGCCTCGGCCCTGCGCCGGGCCGCCGCGAAGACCTTCTCGAAGATGTACGGCACGGCGAGGATGAAGCTGGGCCGGAACGACTGGAGGTCCGGGAGCAGCGCGGCGGCCGACAGGTCGGGCTGGTGGCCGAGCTTGACCCGGCCGCGTACCGCCGCGACCTGCACCATCCGTCCGAAGACGTGGGCGAGCGGCAGGAACAGCAGGGTGGACGCCTCGTCGCCGGGCTTGGAGTGGAACACCGTCTCGTAACGCTGGACGACGTTGTCGGCCTCGGCCATGAAGTTCGCATGGCTGATCACGCAGCCCTTCGGGCGGCCGGTGGTGCCGGAGGTGTAGATGACCGTCGCGGTCGCGTCCGGGGTGACCGCCATCCGGTGGCGGTGCACCACGTCGTCCTCCAGGTGCGCGCCCGCCGCCGTCAGTTCGGCGACCGGGTCGGCGTCCAGTTGCCACAGGCGGCGCAACTGCGGCAGCCGGTCGATGACCGAGCCGACGGTCATCGCGTGGTCCTCGTGCTCCACCATGCAGGCCGACACCCCCGCGTCGTGCAGCATCCAGAAGACCTGCTCGGCGGACGAGGTGGGGTACAGCGGTACGGACTGGGCGCCCACGGACCACAGGGCGAAGTCGAACAGCGTCCACTCGTAGCGGGTACGGGACATGATCCCGACCCGGTCACCGAAGCGGACGCCCTGCGCGAGCAGCCCCTTGGCCAGCGCCAGCACCTCGTCGCGGAACTGCGCCGAGGTCACGTCCCGCCACGCACCGGCGTCGTCCTTGCGCGCCAGCGCGGCCCGGCCGGGATCCGAGCCGGCATGATCGAACACAGCGTCCGCCAACCCGCCGACGCGGGGCGCCGTCGCCAAAGGTGGGACGGTGAACTCGCGCAATGACCCAGCTCCTCGACGTGCTTCTCACCGGGCCGAGACCGTACCCCAACACCGCGGCCCGCGGGAGGGGCGTCCAGCCGGCCGGACCGGTGGCATAGTCGCTGGTCATGAGGCGAAAACGGGCTACTCTGGAGAAGCCCGGACATCGTCGGGGGCGCCGCGCCCCCGACGATCACGACGCCGGGACCGGATCTGCACCAAATCTTTCCCTGGTACTCGGCGTCTCCCGGCATCGCTCCGGGGAGGGCCGGGCGCGTCGCTAAGGCAACTGCAAGCGGTCGCCACCCGCCAGTATCGCGTCGGCCAGCGCGTCCGCCGGGCCCCTGGCCGCACCGTCCCGCTCCCCGTACAGCAGGACGAAGTCCACCCCGCCGAGGTCCGGCAGACCGGCCCGGGACGGCACCCGCACCAGACCGGGCGGGATCATGCCCAGGCTGTGCGCCATCACGCCCAGGCCCGCCCGGGTGGCCGCGATCAGACCGTTGAGGCTGCCGCTCGTACAGGCGATGCGCCAGTCGCGGCCCTGCCGCTCCAGCGCCTCCAGCGCGCGGGCCCGGGTCACCGCCGGCGGTGGGAACACCACCAGCGGGACCGGCCGCCGCGCGTCCAGCCGCAGCCGGTCCGTGCCGACCCACACCAGCCGGTCCCGCCAGACGAGCCGGCCGGTGGGCGCCGTCGCCCGGCCGCGTGCCGGGCCGGGACGGCGCTTGGCCAGGACGAGGTCGAGGCGGCCTGCCGCCAGCAGTTCGTGCAGCGTCCCGGAGAGTTCGACCGTCAGCTCCAGGTCCACCTCGGGGTGATCGCGCCGGAACTCCTCCAGTACCTCCGGCATCCGGGTCAGCACGAAGTCCTCCGAGGCGCCGAACCGCAGCCGGCCGCGCAGCCGCGTGCCCGTGAAGAAGGTCGCGGCCCGCTCGTTGGCCTCCAGGATGGTGCGGGCGAAGCCGAGCATCGCCTCACCGTCCTCGGTGAGGTCCACGGCATGGGTGTCCCGGGCGAACAGCCGCCGCCCGGCCGCGTCCTCCAGCTTGCGCACGTGCTGGCTCACGGTGGACTGCCGCAGGCCGAGCCGGTGCGCGGCCTGCGTGAAGCTCAGCGTCTGCGCCACCGCGAGGAACGTCTGCAGTTGCACGGGGTCGAACATCGCCCCGGTCCGGTCACTCGTCACGCGTCATCATCCGTCATCACACTTCATGATGACAGTCACCACGGTAAGAGGGCTTCCCGATGGCTGTGCCGCCAGGCAGGCTGGAGAGGGCACCGTCCGCCCCACCTGCACCTTCAGTCCCTCGGGTACTGTCCGCCCCCGTCCCGCCCGCTCCGTCAGCCCCACCCGCTCCGTCCGCCCCGCCCCGCCCGCGAAGAGAGAACATGCGCCGTCCTCAGCTCAGAATCCCCTCCTGGCTCCCCGTGGACGGATTCATCCTGACCCTCGTCGGTACCGTCGGCCTCGCGGCCCTGCTCCCCGCCCGGGGTGCGGCCGCCACCGTCGCCGGCGACGCGTCGACCGGCGCCGTGGCGCTGCTCTTCTTCCTCTACGGCGCCCGGCTCTCCACCCGGGAGGCGGTGGACGGGATGCGCCAGTGGCGGCTGCACCTGACGGTGCTGGGGTGCACGTTCGTGCTCTTCCCCCTGCTGGGGCTGGCCGCCGGCGGCCTCGTCCCGTACCTCCTGACACCGCCCCTCTACACCGGCCTGCTCTTCCTGTGCCTGGTGCCCTCCACCGTGCAGTCCTCGATCGCCTTCACCTCCATGGCGCGCGGCAACGTCGCGGCGGCGATCTGCGCGGGCTCCTTCTCCAGCCTCATCGGGATCGTCGTGACGCCGCTGCTCGCGGCGCTCCTCCTGGGCGGTGACGGCGGCGGGTTCTCGGCCGGCTCACTGGTCTCGATCGTCTTCCAATTGCTGGTGCCGTTCCTCGCCGGTCAGCTTCTGCGCCGCTGGATCGCCGGCTTCGTCACCCGCCACAAGAAGATCCTCGGCCTCGTCGACCGCGGCTCGATACTCCTCGTCGTCTACACCGCCTTCAGCACGGGCATGGTCGAGGGCATATGGCACCAGGTCTCGCCGTGGCGCCTGCTGAGCCTGCTGGCCGTCGAGGCCGTCCTGCTGGCGCTGATGCTGACGATCACGTCGTACGGTTCCAGGAAGGCCGGTTTCGCCCGCGGCGACCGGATCGCCATCACGTTCGCGGGCTCGAAGAAGAGCCTGGCCGCCGGGCTGCCCATGGCCAGCGTCCTGTTCGGCGCCCAGGCCGGGCTGGCGGTGCTGCCGCTGATGCTGTTCCACCAGATGCAGCTGATGGTCTGCGCGGTCCTCGCGAAGCGGTACGCGGCACAGGCACCCGACGAGCGGGAATCCGGGGCCGAGCCCGGGGCGCTGCCCGAGCCCGGGGAGAGCAAGGCGGTCGTGCGGCCACGGCGCGGCGAAAGCGTCGGCGCGGGCGGCTCCCGCTAGCCCTCGGGACCGCGCCACCAAGCGGCCGACATCGCCCGCCGGACCCGGGCCCCGGCCGAACTCTCCCGGCTGCGCGCGAGGCCAAGGGGCAGGCGGCGGCGTTGCTGCCGCCCGCCGAGACGCTGGCGGACGGGCGCACCGTCGAGCCGGGCGGGCGGGTCCCGGAGCCCCCGGCGGCCCACCGGGTGGACGCCGTCGGCCGTCGGCCGGCTGCTCGCCGGGGCGTGGCGCGCCGAGCAGTACCTGTCGGTGCTGCTGCTCACCAGGGGCGGGACGCACGTGGTGCGGGTCCGGCCCTCCTCCGACGGCAAGAGGGCCGCCGGCGCGGCCGGGCACGCCTACGCCGTCGCCCGCCAGGACATCACCTGGCTGCGGGACCGCGGGGAGGTGCGGCACGGTACGCACGGGACCGGCTTCGCCGACGGCTCGTGGGCGACGGTGTTCTTCCCGCTCGGCGGCTGGAGCACGCTCGCGAAGGCGTTCCCGCACCGGCTGCGGCACACCGGCCCGATCGCCTGAGCGTCCGCTCCGGGGCCCGGGGCGGCGCGGAGCAGGCCGGTGCGGTACGACCGGCCTGCTCCGCGATCACCGCGGGGTGCCTGGGGCATGACGCTCCGTCAGTGATACTCGTCCACGCGGTCCAGCGGCAGATTCAGGACCACGGGGCCAGGGACGCGCGCGTTGTCCCGGCGTACACGTGCCAGCTCGTCGTCGTCCAACGCGCGCCCGTAGACCCGCACTTCGTCCAGATCGCCGGAGAGCTGGGAACGGCTGTCCGCCTTCTGCCCCGCGTGGACACCGAAGACCGAGGTGCGGCTCACGGAGCCCGGCACGTCGGGGACCGTGCGGGTCTCGGCGCCGTCGACGGTGAGCGTCAGCCGCCCGCCGGTGCGCCGCAGCGCCAAGTGGTGCCACGCGCCGTCGTTGTACGCGGCGGTGGCGGCGACCTCGGCGGTGGCGGGCGGCCGGGCGCCGTCGAGCGCGGTGATGTGGGCGACGACCCGGTTACGGGCGGGGTCGCCGCGCAGCGCCACCTGTGGACTGCGGCTGCCCACCCCGCCCATCCACAGGAAGGGCTGCTCACCGGAGGCGGCGCGGTGGCGGAACCAGAGGCTGCACGTGAAGTCGCCGCTGCCGAGGGGCAGCGAGCGGCGGAAGGGCAGTCGTACGGCGTCGTCCCGGCCGTCGAAGGAGAGCCCGTAGCCGAAGCGTCCGGCGGTCGGCCGGGCGCCGCCCAGGACGAGCGCCGCGCGGGCGTGCCGCCCGAGGTCGGGTGTCGTCGGATCGGGCGCGCGGCGCGGGCCGAGCCAGCCGTCGGTGAAGCGCGCGAAGCGGATCTCGTCGCGGGCGTCGGCCGCGCCGCCCTCGTACAGCAGACCGGTCAGGCCGGGCGCGACGGACACCAGGTCGGAGTAGCCGGACCAGTCGGTGGTGACCCGGGCGCCCCGGTCCACACCTTCCCAGGTGCGGCCCTCGTCGTAGGAGGAGCGGACGGTCATGGTGCGGCGGCGGTCCGGGTCGGCGGGCGCGGCGAGCAGCGTACGGCCCGTCTTGCCGGGGCCGCGGGCCGGCAGCCGTAGCACCGAGCCCTGCACCATCGGCGCGTACAGGCCGGGCAGGGTGCGGAAGGGCCGGGTGAAGGTCTCGCCACCGTCGTGGCTGACGGCCGCCGTGCGGTGGCCGAGGTCGGTGCCGTCCTGCTCGCGTGCGTTGACGTGGACCGAGCCGTCGGAACGTTCCAGCAGGCTCATCTCGGACGGCTTCTGGCGGAACGTGCCGTCGGCGGCGATCGGGTAGCTGTCCACGGCGCCGACGCGCCAGTTGTCACCGCCGTCGTCGCTGAGCATCAGCGCCGCGTGGTTGGCGGTGATCCGGCCGCCCGCGTAGCTCTCGGCGTTGACGGTGAAGACCAGGCGCCCGGCGTGCCGGCCCCGGGCGAGCTGGACGCCGTGCACGGGGCCGGTGGCGTACCAGGAGTTCCATCCGGCGGGCCGGAGTTCGGCGGTCAGGTCGCGTGGCGTGGACCAGGTCGCGCCGTCGTCGTCGCTGTACTGGAGGTGCGGGGTGCGGTCGCAGGGCACGCCGCAGTTCGCGGCGTCGGGGCGGCCCTTGTTGTAGGTCTCCGCGAGCAGGATGCGGCCGGTCTCGCGGTCGACGACGGGGGCGGGGTTGCCGTGGGTGTCCCCGCCGCCCTCGTTGACGATCTGGAGGGGACCCCAGGTGCGGCCGCCGTCGGTGGAGCGTTTCAGTACGAGGTCTATGTCGCCGGCGTCGCCGCAGTCGCGCACCCGGCCTTCGGCGAAGGCCAGCAGGGTGCCGTCGGCGGACCGGACGATCGCCGGGATGCGGAAGCACGCGTAGCCGTGCTCCTGGGACGCCTTGAACAGCACCTGCTGCTCGAAGCCGGTGGCGGGGGAGGCGGCGCCGGAAGCGGTGGCGGGCGCCGCCGGGCGGGCCTGGGCGGTGGCCACCGGGACGAGGACGGCGGCCGCCGTGGCGAGCGCGGCCAGGGTGCGGACCCGGGGCCGGTGGCCGCCGTGGGCGGGACCACCGGCCCCGGTGGCGGGTCTGCGGCGGTGGTCGTCGTGGGCGCAGAATGGTGACGTCATGATCCGACCTGCCCTTCGAGGCATCGGCGAGGCGTCGGGGAACCGGGGAGGAGGGGAGAGGAGCCATGCGACCTGAGATGTCCGGCCTGTGCCGGACATCCGACGTAGAACGTCCCATGTCTGCTCTCCGGTGCGCAGGAAGCTACTGGGCCCCCGGCACCGCCACAAGCCACACGCGGCGGTTCTTCGCACCCGGCCGGATTTCCCCCGTCCGTACCATGGCGGGCACATCCGTACGGGCCTTGCCACGGGGCCGCTCAGGGGGTCAGTACGACTTTGCCGAGGTTGGCGCGGGCCTCGATGATCTCGTGCGCGCGAGCCGCTTCGGTCAGCGGAACCCGGGCGTGCACGGCGGCCCGCAGGCGCCCGGCGAAGAAGTGGTCCCACAGCTCGGCGCCGTGCCGCGCGTACAGCTCCGGGCGGGTGGCGGCGAACCGCGCCATGGTGAGGCCGGTGATCGTCTTCGAGCCCGCGAGGAGGTCGTAGGCCGGGACCGTGCCGCCGCCCGAGGCGAAGAACGCCAGCCGCCCGCCCGGCGCGAGGGCCGCCACCGCGCGCGGCAGCAGCTCCCCGCCGACGCCGTCCAGGACGATGTCGACGGGCTCGCCCCAGGACGCTTCCTCGTACGTCACGACCTCGTCGGCGCCGAGCCCGTACAGGAAGTCCGCCTTCGCGGCGGAGCCGACGGCCGCCACCACCCGCGGCACGCCCCGCAGCTTGGCCAGTTGCACCGCCAGGTGCCCGGTGGCGCCGGCCGCGCCCGTGATCAGTACCGACTCCCCGTCGGCCGGGGCGGCGGTGGCCAGCGCCGCGAGCGCGACCTGTCCGCCGCGTACCAGTGCGACGGCGTCCACGCTGGACGCGGCGTCCGGTATACGGGCGGCCATCGCGGCGGGCACGGTGGCCGCCTCGGTGTACGAGCCGGTGAAGGAGAGCGAGGTGACGCGGTCGCCGGCCGTGAAACCGGTGACGTCCGGGCCCAGGCCGACGACCTCGCCGGCCACCTCGCCGCCGAGTACGGCGGGCAACGGTACGCCCCCGCCGTTCCCGTCACCGCGTGTCCGGCGGACGGACGGCAGGGTCACGCCGATGGCCTCCGTACGGACGAGCAGCTCGCCGGGGCCCGGCTCGGGTGCCCGGGTCTCTTCGACACGCAGGACTTCGGGTCCGCCGTAGGTATGGAAACGGACTCGCCGCACGGGCACCTCCGGGAGGGGGGGCGCGGCCGGACGCCGCGCAGGGGCGGTCGCCCGGGGCGTCCGGGAACCGTTGGGCGCCCCAACGGTAACAGTGATTGTTGGGTGGCCCAATGGTTTTACGGATAGGGTGATCCCGTGCCAGAGACTCCGTACGCCCCCTCCCGCATCCGCTCCCTCCCCAGTTGGCTGCTCGGCCGGGCGGCGGCCCGCGGCCACCGCCTCGTCGCGGAAGCGCTGGCCGAGGAGGGGATGCGGATGACGCACCACGCGGTGCTCTCGGCCGTCGGCGAACTGGGGCCCGTCTCCCAGGCCGAACTGGGCCGCAGTGTGGGCATCGACCCCAAGGACATGGTCGCGGTCGTCAACGACCTGCAGGCCGACGGGCTGGTGACGCGCACCCCCGACCCTGAGGACCGGCGCAAGAACGCCGTCGAGATCTCCGCGGCGGGAGAGCGCCGGCTCCGGCGTACGGAGGAACTGGGCGACCGGGCCAACGACGAGCTGACCGCGGGCCTCACCCCCGCCGAACGGGAGCAACTGATGGCGCTGCTGGCGCGCATCGTGGAGCCGGGGGCGGGGGCGAAGGAGGGATCGGGGGCGGGCTGACGCCGTGTCCTGGCCTGCGCCTCGCTCTCGGACCCTCCCGCTCTCAGGTCCGCCCCGCCGCCGCGCCCAGCGCGAGCCGTTCCTCGCCCGCGTACACGTTCATCGACGTCCCCCGCAGGAACCCCACCAGCGTCAGGCCGCTCTCGACGGCCAGGTCGACGGCGAGGGAGGACGGCGCGGAGACGGCTGCGAGGGCCGGGATGCCCGCCATGACCGCTTTCTGTACGAGTTCGAACGACGCCCGGCCCGAGACCATCAGCACGGTGTCCCGCAGCGGCAGCCGGCCCTCCTGGAGGGCGCGGCCGACGACCTTGTCGACGGCGTTGTGGCGGCCCACGTCCTCGCGGACGTCGAGGAGTTCGCCGTCGGAGTCGAAGAGCGCGGCGGCGTGCAGCCCGCCGGTCCGGTCGAACACGCGCTGCGCGGCCCGCAGTCGGCCGGGGAGGGCGGACAGGGTCGCGGGCGTGATGCGGGCCGCGGCGTCGGCGGGCGGGTCCAGGCGCCAGCGGGCGGACGTGCGGACCGCGTCCAGGCTCGCCTTGCCGCACAGGCCGCAGGACGACGTCGTGTAGACGTTGCGCTCCAGGGAGATGTCGGGGACGGGGACACCGGGCGCGAGCTGCACGTCCACCACGTTGTACGTGTTCGACCCGTCCTCGGTGGCGCCCGCGCAGTACACGATGTTCGCCAGCTCCCCGGCGCTCCCCAGCACGCCCTCGCTGACGAGGAAGCCCGCGGCCAGCGCGAAGTCGTCGCCCGGTGTGCGCATCGTGACGGCGAGCGGCCGGCCGCCGAGGCGGATCTCCAGCGGCTCCTCGCCGACGAGGGTGTCCGGGCGCGTGCTCACGGCGCCGTCGCGGATGCGGATGACGCGGCGTCGCTCGGTGACCCGTCCCATGTCTGATCAGTCCCGTCCGTCCTGGTGCGCCGGCCCGTGGCAGCGGGCCGGTCTCGGCGGTTCCATTGTCCGGTACGCGTTCGGCTGCCCGTACGGGGTCCGCCGTCCGCTGTACGAGGCCCGCCGCCCGCCGCCGGTGCGTACGCGCCCCACTCCGCCGCCAATGCGTACGCGCCCCGCCGCCCGCGGCCGGTGCGTACGCGTCCCGCTGCCCCTACCGCTTCGTCCCGCGCGCCACGGGCCTGTTCGCTCCCCGCAGTGCGCGCCCGCCGAACGCGGCCGCGCCCGCGCCGGCCCACAGCGCGTCCAACTGCGCCTGACCCACCGTCCGCCAGTCGGTGCTCCGCAGGACGAGGGCCTCGCCCAGCCGGCGGCCCAGCTCCATCATCGAGACTCCTACGGGACCGCGCGCGGCCTCGTACGCGGCGGACACCTCGGACCAGGTGGACGCGGCGGCGAACGCCGTCTCCAGCGCGGTGGCGTCCTGAAGGGCCTTCACCGCGCCGCTGCCGGTGTGCGGCCGGGCGACCGTGGCCGCGTCACCGGCGAGCAGCAGACGGCCCGCGGCGTAGTGGGGCGCCGTGAAGTCGTACAGCGGCTGGATGAACAGCTCCTCGGGCCGGGTCAGCCGGAGCAGGCCGCCCCAATAGGGCGGCAGGAGTTCCCCGGTGACCTGTGCGAAGCAGGCGTGCAGCGCCTCGCTGAGGGTGCCGGGCGGCAGGCTGGTGGGGGTGTCCAGGCCGAGGGCGGTGCCCGGCGGCGGGACGGCGTACAGCACCCAGTTGGCGCGGTGGCCCCCGGTGCCGTCCGGAATGCGGTAGATGACGGCGTGACCGCGGGGAAAGACGGCGAAGACGCAGTCCTCGACCGGCCAGGCGTCGTCCGGGTCCGGGCCGAGCGCGGCCAGCCGCTCGGCGGGGAACGCGCCGCGCCAGGCGAGGTATCCGGCGTACGCGGGCCGTATGTCGGGGAAGGCGGCGCCGCGCACCACGGAGCGGTAGCCGTCCGCGCCGACGACCAGGTCGGCGTGGTGGGCGCTGCCGTCCTCAAGGCGCACCGCGGCGCCGTCGGGTGAGGTCTCGACCGTACGGACCGGGCTGTCACCGCGGAACACGGCGGTCTCGGGCATCCGGGCGCGCAGCTCGCGCCAGAGCGGCCCCCAGTTGTACGTACGGAACGGGAAGGGCAGTTCACCCACCGGCCGGCCGAGCGGCAGTTCACCGTCGCGCGTGTACCAGCGGCGACGGCAGAGCTGTAGCCACGGGATGCCGGTGTCCAGGTAGCCCGCCGACGCCAGCTCCGCGTAGCGGTCGTTGTGCACGGCCAGCCCGGCGCCGCGGTCCGCCAGGTGACCGGCGGCCCGTTCGTACACCGTGACCTCCGCCGCGCCGCCCCGGTGTGCGGCGAGTGCGGCGGCGCAACCGGCGATGCTGCCGCCCACGACGGCGACCGTTCCTCCGTGCATCGGCAACCCGCTTCGCTCGGCGGCTCCGAGAGCAAGCGGAGCCGCGGTGGATCGAGGGTGTGGAGACGGGCGTAGTTTCTCAGGAAGCGCCGGTGTCCGGGATGACGGTGGTCGGCGGTGGCTGAACGTGGCGGCTGTGCGAGTGACCTGCGCGGGGGCCGCTGCGGTCGGTAGACTGTAGACGATAACCAATCGTGCGTCCGCAGCACGGACGCCCGCGCGGGAACACCGTCCCGGCCGCGTCACGGAGGGGTACTCGATGCTGTCCACAGGGCTGCCGCAGGGCGCCGTACCGAAGCTGGAACGCCCCGGACCGCTGCGCGAGCGCGTCTACGAAGCGCTCCTCGAACTGATCACCACGCGCACGCTGCGCCCCGGCCAGCACCTGGTCGAGAGCGAGCTGGCGGGGCACCTCGGGGTCTCCCGGCAGCCGGTCCGCGAGGCGCTCCAGCGGCTCAACACCGAGGGCTGGGTCGATCTGCGCCCGGCGCAGGGCGCGTTCGTGCACGAGCCCACCGAGGAGGAGGCCGACCAACTGTTCACCGTACGGACGCTGCTGGAGGCGGAGGCCGCCCGGCTCGCCGCCGCCAACGCAGGGTCGGCGGGCATCGCGGAGCTGGAAGCGCTGTGCGACAAGGGTGAACAGGCGGTACGGGACGACGCGGTGGAGACCGCGGTCGCCACCAACGCGGAGTTCCACGCCAAGGTGATGGAGCTGGCCGGCAACGCCGTACTGGCCGGTCTGGCGGCGCAGGTCGGGCGACGGGTGCGCTGGTACTACACGCCCGTCGCCCGGCAGCGCGGCAAACAGTCCTGGGCCGAGCACCGGGAGCTGATCGCGGCGATCACCGACCGGGACGAGGCACGGGCGTCCGCCGTCATGCGGGCGCACACCGAGCACACCCGGCGTACGTACCACGAGCGCGACCGGGACTGACGGCGGAGCCGAGGCACTCAGCCCGCCGGCCGGGCCGCTTCGGCCGCCTTGGTCGCCTCGTCGGCCTCGTCCGTCTCGTCGGCCGAGACGGCCCGCCCGCCGCCGGACGCCTACTCGACGAGCCTGCCCTGCGCCCGCAGAAACCTCTGCGTCAGAGACAGCGCGGCGTCGTCCGCATGGTGCAGCGCGGCGGTCAGGGTCCTGCTGCCGTCGAGCGTGCTGCCCATGGCGACCGGGTCCTGCTGCCCGACCGGCTTGCGCGGTCCTGGACCGGCTCACCGACCTCGGCTCCGGCCCGACTACGCGGCCGCTCAGCGGGAGGCGCTGGTGCTGGCCCGGGCGCTTGGTCCGGAGCCCGTCGACAGCCTTCTGCCCCGGCTCGAACTCCTCCTCGACGATCCCGGACACGTCGAGCTGACCCGGCGCGGCGGGGACGCGCGGTCCTGGGAGCCGGACGACCCGCGGACCGGGGAACCGGCACCCGCGCTGACCGGCGAACTGCTGGCCGACCGCGCGCGGCTGACGATGCCGGCCGGCTTCGGGAACCAGTCCGACGCCGCCGCACGGTACGGGCTGGTCAACCGGCACGGTGAGGACCAGGCCTCGCCCATCGCCCGGTTGAACACGCTGATCGAGGCGAACCTCCGCGCGGTCGGCGTCGGCGTCCCGTGGCGGTGACGCCCCGTCAGGCCGCCACCGCCACGGACAGCGGGCTCAGTCGGACGCCATCTGGTGCAGCGGGCCCATGGCCACGTCGTTCACCGGGTCGACGGCCGTGTCACTGACCGGGCGGGGCGCGACGTGCGATGCCTGGCCCTGGGAGGTACCCGGCGCCTGCTTCCGAGGGGCGGCCGGCGTCTGCTTCTGGGCGGTGCCCGGTGCCTGCTTCTGGGCGGTGCCGGTGGTCCCGGGTGACGTGCCGGCGGCTGCCGGTGCGGCGAGCCGGACCGTACCGTCCCCGTCGAACACCCGCTGGCCCGCGGCGAGCGGCGAACGCCCCTGGAACGCGCCGCGGAAGGCGCCGACACCACGCTCGGTCAGGGTGAAGGGAAACTGCGCACGCACCTGTCCGCCGCCCACCTTGACCCGGTTGCGGTCCACGCGGAACGCCAGGAAGTCGGTCCGGTGCGCCTTGGAACCGCCCACGTTCGCGGTGACGCGCGAGGTGGCGAGGTCCGCCCGCAGGGAGTCGACCTTCAGATGGCGCTTGTCCTTGCGTACGAAGTCGAAGCCGCCCCTGAAGGTGAGGTGCCCGGAGGTGAAACGGGGGTCGAACGCGCCGCCCGCGACGGGCGCGGACACGCACCGCCGCCCGGTCGGGCCGGTGAGCTTGGCCGGGGCGATCGCCGTGAGGCGGATCCCGGCCGTGGCGAGCGCGCGGGTGGCGCCGGGGGTGAGGCAGAAGTCGGCGGTGCCGGTCCCCACCCGCACCGACGCGTCCCGGGGTGCCTGCGGCGCGGCGTGTGCGGGGGAGGCGGCGAGGGCGGTTCCGGCGCCCAGGGCGGCGGCGAGGGCCATGACGCCCGCCGCGGCGAAGGGGTGCGGGCGGCGGCGGTCCGTGGGCAGGGGCATGGTGTGGGGTTCCGTTCTCGTGCGGGATCTCGTGCGGGACGGCTGTCAGCAGACCTATTGACGGTGGAGCGCCCCCTGTGACGGCCCTGCCGGCGAATCACCCGGATAGCTGGGCCGCGCGCGGCACGCGGGACCGGCTTTCCGTGCGGGGGGGCGTCGTACACGCCCGTACGTGCCCGTGCACGCCCGTACATGCCCGTGCAGGTGAGCTGTAGGCGGCGTGTCGGCGGTGGCTGCGACGGTCGTGTCCTCCCTGTCCCGCACAGCGCGCCACCGCCGCAGTCGGCCGGTGGCCCGCCTCTCAGGAGAAGTGATGCAGCAGCAGACTCCCCGGCCGGAACGCCTCCCCGTCCGATACCTCCAGGTCACCGCGGTCCGACGGCTCTCGCCGCACCTGACCAGGATCACCTTCGGCGGCCCCGGCCTCGCCGGATTCCGCCTGGACGGGCCGGACCAGCAGGTGAAGCTCTACTTTCCCCGGCACGGTCAGCGCGCCCCGCGGCTCCCGGAACCGTCGGCCGACGGCGACCTGATGCGGTGGTACCAGGCGTTCCGGACGATCCCCGAGGACGAACGGCCGTGGATGCGCAGCTACACCGTCCGCGCGCACCACCCCGGGGACGGCACGATCGACATCGACTTCGTGCTGCACGGTACGGACACGGCGAGGGGACCGGCGACCCGCTGGGCGCACCGCGCGGCGCCGGGCGACACGCTCGGCATGTTCGGCCCGTCGGCGTACTTCGCCCGTCCGGTCCCGCTCGGCACGGCCGACTGGATGCTGCTCGCCGGGGACGAGAGCGCGCTGCCGGCCATCGGCACCCCGGCCGAGTGGCTGCCCGAAGGCGCCCGCGCGGCGGCGTACATCGAGGTCCCGGACGCGGCGGACGAGCAGACCTTCGACACCCGCGGGGACCTGACCGTGCACTGGCTGCACCGGGGTACGGGCCCGGGTCCGGCACCGGGTACGGGTCCGGCCGGGCCGGGTGAGCGGCTGGTCGAGGCGGTGCGCGGGGCCCGGTTCCCGGTGGGGTCGGTGTTCGCCTGGCTCGCCGGGGAGGCGGGCGCGGTCCGCGCGCTGCGCAGGCATCTCGTCGAGGACCGCGGCCTGGGCAGGCGGGACATCGACTTCACCGGTTACTGGCGGCGCGCGCTGACCCAGGACGACGCGCCGACGGAAGCCGACCTGGCCGATGCGCGGGAACGGTCGGCCGACGCGCGGTAGGGCAGGCGGCGCCGCCCGTCAGACGAGGGCGGCGGCTTCACGCACCGTGAGGCCGCCGCCCTCGGCGTGGGCGCGCCGGTACGCGTCAGTGCCCAGCGCGGCACGCAGTGCCGCCTCGGCCTGTTGCCGGATCCGGGCCTCGGCCTCGGGCGGCAGCAGCGGCCGGAGTCCGAAACCGTCGGCGCCGGTGGCGTGCCGGTCGTACGCCCCCAGCAGGCGGGCCCCGTCCTCGGCCGCGCCCGAGTGGGCCATGGACCACCCGCCGCAGAGCAACTGATGGGCCAGCAACTGCGGAGCCACCAAGGGCGCGAGGTCGGCGAGTTGCCGTACGGCCCGGCGCACGTGCTCGCGCGCCCGTACGAACTCCCCGTCGAGACAGTCCAGCCAGCCGTGCAGCCCGGTCACCATGCCGGTGAAGAGGGCCGGAGTGCCGGTGGTGAACGCCTGCTCGGCCTCCCGCAACTGCTCCCGGGCGAGGCCGGTGCGCCCGGTCCGGCCGTAGTGCCGGGCCAGCAGCAGCCGCGCCGTGCTGAGCGTTTCGCCGGCGGAGGGCCGGGACTCGGCCACGGCTTCCAGCAGCAGCCGCTCGGCCTCCCGTGCCCGGAGCGGGAGGGGAACGTCGGCTGCCACGGAGTTGCCGCTCTCCACGGCGTTGCCGACCTCCGCACCTGCCCTGTACGTGTCGTCCCTCCCGTACGTGCCTTCCAGTCGTACGGCCGCCAGCCTCGCCTTGAACTCCGGCACCTGCACGTCCGCCCCGATCCGGGCGGAAAACTCCATGGCGCGCTCGAAGTCCGCGTCCGCCAGTGCGTACTGCCCGCGCCGCTCGTACGTGTCGCCGCGCGCGGAGAGGGCCTCGGCCGTACCCCACAGGTCCCCGGCCGCCTCGAAGAGCGCCAGCGCTTCCTCCGCGTCGCGCGCCGACCGGTCCAGCTCGCCCGGCCGCCCGCCGAGCACCTTGGTGCGCAGCAGCAGGGCCAGGCCCAGGTCCCAGCCGTCCCCCGACTCCCGGCAGTGCCGCACCACGGCGTCGACGGTCTCTTCGAGCCCCGCGAACCCGCCGGCCATCAGCTGGGCGAAGAACCACATGACGCCCGGCTGCCGCACGGTCTGCGGCAGTCCCGGCCGGTACGCGGCCACCACCGACTCCGGCCGCACCGTCGCGGACGGCCCGGCTCGGTCGCTGCTGCTCGCCAGCACCAGCAGCCGGACGCCACGCCGTGCCTCGCGCAGCCGCTCGCCCGACCACGGCGGAGGGACCGCCGTGCACCGCTCCGCCAGTGGCCCGGCGGGCCGCACGGGGTCCGCGAAGGGGTCGGGGCCGAGGCCCGCGACGGCGGCGGCCCAGTGCCGGGCGTCCGCCTGGTGGTTGCGCAACTGCCAGAACCAGCTCATGGACAGCGCCAGGCACAGTCCTTCCTGCTCCTCGGCCAGGGCGACCGCCGTACGCAGCGCGGCCCGTACGTTGGCGTGCTCGGTCTCGAAGCGCTCCAGCCACACCGCCTGGCCCGGCCCGCGCAGCTCGGGCTCCCCGGTCCGGGCCAGTTCCCGGTACGCCGTCAGGTGCCGCCGCTCCACGGCCGCCCGCTCCCCGGCCTCCGTCAGCCGCTCCCCGGCGTACTCGGCGACCGTTTCGAGCAGCCGGTAACGCATCCCGCGCGGACTCTCGGGGGCGGCGGTGACCAGGGACTTGTCGACCAGGGAGGTGAGTACGGGCAGCACGTCGGCGGGGGAGTGGGGGCCGTCGGCCGGGGCGGGGACGGCACACACGTCCTCCGCCTCCGTCGCCTCGCAGCCGCCGGAGAAGACGGACAGGCGGCGCAGCACCGCGCGCTCGTCGGCCGTGAGCAGGTCCCAGGACCAGTCCACCACGGCGCGCAGCGTCTGCTGCCGGGGCAGGGACGTCCGGCTGCCGCCGGTCAGCAGCCGGAACCGGTCGTCCAGCCGTTCCACGATCTGACGCGGCGTCAGGGCGCGCAGTCGTGCGGCCGCCAGTTCGACGGCGAGCGGCAGCCCGTCCAGCCTGCGGCAGACCTCGGCGCACGCGGCCGGATCGTCCTCGGTACGGAATCCGGGGCGCGCGGCGGCGCCCCGCTCGCCCAGCAACCGGAGCGCGGCCTGCGGCGGCAGCGGCTCGACGGGGCGTACCGACTCGCCGGGGACACCGAGCGGTTCTCGGCTGGTGGCCAGCACCGTCACGCCCGGGCAGTGGGTCAGTACGGTGTCGGCCAGTTCGGCAGCCGCGTCGATCACGTGCTCGCAGTTGTCGAGCACCAGCACCATACGCCGCTGCCCGCAGTACTCCACGAGCTGGCCGAGCGGGACCGCCGGGCTCCCGGAGGCGCGCAGGCTGTCGGCGCCCGGCGCCCGTACCTGTGTGGTCCGGCCGCCGAGCGCGGTCAGTACGGCCTCGGGCACGCTCTTCCCGTCCCGTACGGAGGCCAGCTCGGCGACCCGGATGCCGTCGGGCCACCGTTCGCCCCGCGTGCCGGCGGCGTCCGCGGCCTCCAGGGCCAGGCGGGTCTTTCCGACGCCGCCCGCGCCCAGCAGCGTCACGAGGCGTTGCTCGGTCAACTCGCGGGTGAGGGAGATCAGTTCGTCGGCGCGCCCCACGAAGGAGGTGATCCGGGCGCGGAGACGGCCGGGCGGTGCGGGGGTGGTGGGAGCCGGTGCGGTGGGTGGTGCTGGGGTGAAGGGGACTGGTGCGGTGGGTGGTTCTGTGGTGGATGGAGCCGGTGCGGCGGGCGGTTTCATGGTGACGAGGGCTGGTGCGGCGGCGGGAGCCGGTGCGATGGGCGGTTCCATGGTCCCGGCCAGCAGGTGTGCGTGGAGGGCGCGCAGTTCGGTGCCGGGGTCGGCGCCCAGCCGCTCCGCGAGTCCCGTCCGTACTTCCTCGTACGCCTGCAGCGCCTCGGCCTGCCGCCCCGCCGCCCACAGGGCCCGGATGCGCAGGGCCTGCAAGGGCTCGTCCAGGGGTTCCGCCGTGGCCAGCGACGCCAGTTCGGCCAGTGTGTCCGCCGCCCGGCCCAGCGCCACCTCGGCCGCCAGCCGGGTGCGGCGGGCCTCGCCGTGCCGCCGTTCGGCCCGTACGGCGAGCGGATCGCTGTCCCTCCCCGGCAGGTCCGCCAGGGCAGGGCCCTGCCACAGCGCCAGCGCCTCGTGCAGCAGCGCGGCCGCCCGCGCGGGGTCGCCGTCGCGCAGCGCGGCGGTGCCGTCCGCCGTCAGCCGTTCGAAGTGGAAGAGGTCGATGCTGTCCGGCCCGGCCGCCAGCGCGTACCCGCCGGGCGACGAGGTGACCGCCGGCCCGCCGAGAGCCCGGCGCAGCCGGCCGACCAGGGCCTGGAGCGCCGCCGGGGCGTCCGCGGGCGGTTCCGCGTCCTCGCCCCATACCTGGGCGATCAGCCGGTCCGCCGGTACGGGCCGCCCGCCGCCCGCCGCGAGCGCGGCCAGCAGGGCACGGAGTCGCGCCCCCTTCACGGGCGCCTCGGTGCCGTCGGGGCGGCGCGCCTGAGTGGCGCCGAGCACGCGGTAGCGGTAGTTCACCGGCCCATTCTCCCCGGACCGCCGCCGGCCGGTGGCGGCGGGAGCTGTGCGGGGCTTTGTCCTCACACAGGAGAAAGTCTGTGGCGATCCTGTCCCTACTTCTTCCCCGCCCGGACAAGCGCTGCTACGTTCCCCTCGAAAGCCCCGGCGCCTCCCGGTGCCGGACCACGTACGGCCGACGACGGCTGGAGGGGTGGCGTGAGGCGCATGACGGCGAGGCCGGCCAACGCGCACCAGGCGCGGCTCCTGCGCCTGCTCCGCGACCACGGCCCCAACTCCCGTGCCCAACTGGGCGACCAGGTCGACCTCTCGCGTTCCAAGCTGGCGGTGGAGGTGGACCGGCTGCTGGAGACCGGGCTGGTCGTCGCCGACGGTCTCGCCGCCTCCCGGGGCGGCCGCCGCTCGCACAACGTCCGGCTCGCGCCCGCCCTGCGCTTCCTGGGCATCGACATCGGCGCCACCTCCGTCGACGTGGCCGTCACCAACGCCGAGCTGGAGGTGCTGGGTCATCTGACCCAGCCCATGGACGTGCGCGAAGGGCCGGTCGCCGTCTTCGAGCAGGCCCTCGCGCTGGCGGGCAAGCTGAAGGCGAGCGGGGTGGCCGAAGGGTTCGACGGCGCGGGCATCGGCGTGCCGGGGCCGGTCCGCTTCCCCGAAGGCGTACCGGTGGCGCCGCCCATCATGCCGGGCTGGGACGGCTTCCCCGTACGGGAGGCGCTCAGCCAGGAACTGGGCTGCCCGGTCATGGTCGACAACGACGTCAACCTGATGGCGGTGGGGGAGCAGCACGCGGGCGTCGCCCGCACCGTGCAGGACTTCCTCTTCGTCAAGATCGGTACGGGGATCGGCTGCGGCATCGTGGTGGGCGGCGAGGTCTACCGCGGGACGACGGGCAGCGCCGGCGACATCGGCCACATCCAGGTCGAGCCGGACGGCCGTCCGTGCGCCTGCGGCAACCGCGGCTGCCTGGAGGCGTACTTCGGCGGGGCTTCCCTCGCCCGTGACGCGGAGGCCGCCGCGCGCGAGGGCACCTCACCGGAGCTGGCGGCGCGGCTGGCGACGGCCGGTTCGCTCGGCGCGCCCGAGGTGGCCGCCGCTGCCGCCGCCGGCGACCCCGTCGCACTGGACCTGATCCGGACCGGCGGGAGCCGCACCGGCCAGGTCATCGCCGGTCTCGTCAGCTTCTTCAACCCGGGGCTGGTGGTGATCGGGGGCGGGGTGACCGGCCTCGGCCACACCCTCCTCGCCGCGATCCGCACCCAGGTCTACCGCCAGTCGCTGCCGCTGGCGACGAACAACCTGCCCATCGTGCTGGGGGAGCTGGGGCAGGCGGCCGGCGTCACCGGCGCCGCCCGCCTCATCAGCGACCACCTCTTCTCGCCCGCCTGACGCACCGTTCGCAGCACCACCCGCCGTACCGCTTCACGCACCATGTCACGCGCCCGCTCCCGCACACCGCCCGCACACCGCCCGAGCGGCGCCCGGGCGGCGCCGAGCACGCCGTACGTCCGTACCGAAGTGACTCCGTACGCCAGTGACCGCCGTACCGCCCCTGTCGCGTCGTACCGCCTGCGTTTCGTCGTATCGCCACCGTTCCGTCGTACCGTCCCCGTTTCGTCGCACCGCCTGCGTTCTTTCGTACCGCCCCCGTACCGCCGTACCGCCCCGTACCGCCTTACGTTCCGCACGCGTCCGTCCGCGCCGCAGCGTGCCTGTACCGCCCGCACCGCCCGCACCGTCCGGCCGCTCACCGACGTCGTCGAGGAGGCTGCACGCCATGGCACCAGAGCACCACCCCGGACCGCCGGCCTCGTCCGGACCGCCGGGCCCCGGTGAACCCCTGCTCACCATGTACGGCATCAGCAAGTCCTTCCCCGGCGTACGGGCCCTGGACGGTGTCGACCTCGATGTGGCGGCCGGTGAGACGCACTGCCTCCTCGGCCAGAACGGCGCCGGGAAGTCCACCCTGATCAAGGTGCTGGCCGGGGTCCACCAGCCCGACGCGGGCGAGATCTGCTGGCAGGGCGCACCGGTCGTACTGAAGTCGCCGGCCGCCGCCATGCGGCTCGGCATCGCCACCATCTACCAGGAACTCGACCTGGTGGAGCAACTGTCGGTGGCCGAGAACGTCTTCCTCGGGCACGAACGGGCCACCGCAGGTTTTGTCCGCCCCCGTGAGGCCCGGACCGCCACCGCCACGATCCTGCGCCGTCTCGGTCACCCCGAGATCGACCCGCGCGCGCCGGTCGGCTCGCTGTCCGCCGCCGGGCAGCAGATCGCCTCCATGGCCCGTGCTCTTTCCCACGACGTACGGCTGATCGTCATGGACGAGCCGTCCGCCGCCCTCGATCCGGACGAGGTCGGCAACCTCTTCCGGATCGTCGCCGGCCTGACCGGCGCGGGTGTCGCGGTCGTGTACATCTCGCACCGGCTGGAGGAGATCCGCCAGGTCGGCGACCGGGTCACCGTCCTCAAGGACGGCCGGGCGGCGGCCCGTGGGCTGGACGCGCGGACGACCCGTACCGGGGACATCGTGACCCTGATGACGGGCCGCACCGTCGAGCACACCTTCCCCGTACGGCAGCGCGCGGCGCCCCCCGCGGCCCCCGTGCCCACCGCGGACAGTGCCCCCGCCCCCACCCCGGCCTTCACCCCCGTCCCCACCGCCGCCCCCACCCCCACCCCCGCTCTCACCGTCCAAGGGCTCGCCCGCCGCGGCGAGTTCGCACCGCTGGACTTCGACCTGTACCCGGGGGAAATCCTTGGGCTCGCCGGGCTCGTCGGGTCCGGGCGCTCGGAGATCCTGGAGACCGTCTTCGGCGCGCGCCGTCCGACCGCGGGCCGTGTCCTCGTCGGCGGACGCCCGCTGCGCCCCGGCAGCGTCCCCGCCGCCGTACGCGCGGGGCTCGGCCTCGCCCCGGAGGAGCGCAAGTCCCAGGCCCTGCTGCTCCTGGAGTCCGTCAACCGCAACGTCGCGGTCTCCTCGCTGCTGCGCTTCTCCCGTGCCGGGTGGCTGGACCGCGTGGCGGAACGTTCCGCCACCAGCGCCGCCACCCGGAACCTGTCGCTGCGGCCCGACGACCCGGACCGGCCGGTGCGGACCCTGTCCGGCGGCAACCAGCAGAAGGCCGTACTGGCCCGCTGGCTGCTGCGCGGCTGCCGGGTGCTGCTGCTCGACGAGCCGACCCGCGGGGTGGACGTCGGCGCGCGCGCCGAGCTGTACGCGCTGGTCAGGCGGCTCGCCGACGACGGGGTGGCGGTGCTGCTGGTGTCGAGCGAACTTCCCGAAGTCCTGGGTCTGGCCGACCGCGTGCTCGTCCTGCGCGAAGGCCGGGTCGTGCACGAGGACAGCGCGGCGGCCCTGGACGAACACCGGGTGCTCGACCTGGTCATGGCAGGCAGCGCCGACACACCGCGAGGAGACCGACCGTGAACACCTCCGGAGAGAAAGTGCCCCGCCGACCGGTGCCCGCGGGTGCCGGAAGCGCCCCGGCGTCGGACCTCGCGCCGGGCCCCGCGCCGGAAGCGCCCGGCCCGCCGCCGGTCCGCGCCCCCGGCGTGCGCGGCCGGCTGCGCGCCCGCGCCGACGTCCGCAACCTTTCCCTGCTCGGCGTGCTCGCGGCGCTCGTGGCCGTCGGCGCCCTCACCCGGCCCGAGCAGTTCCTGAGCGTGCAGAACCTGCAACTGGTGCTCACCCAGGCATCGGTGATCGGTGTGGTGACCGTCGGCGTCACCTTCGTGATCATCGGGGGCGGGATCGACCTGTCCGTCGGCGCGATGGTCGCCCTCGCGACGGTCTGGGCGACGACGGTGGCCACGCAGGAGTACGGACTCGGCGGCATCCTGCTCTGCGCGCTGCTGGTCGGCCTCGGCTGCGGGCTGGTCAACGGGCTGCTGGTCTCGTTCGGCGGCATGGTGCCGTTCATCGCCACGCTCGCCATGCTCGCCGCCGCCCGCGGACTCGCCCTCCAGATCAGCCAGGGCGGCACGCAGATCGTGTCGGTACCGTCCGTACTGGATCTGGGCCGCCGCGACGCGTACGTCCTCGGCGTCCCGCCGATCGTGCTGGTCTTCGCCGCCGTCACCATCACGGGCTGGCTGCTGCTGAACCGTACGACCTTCGGGCGGCGCACCGTGGCCGTCGGCGGCAACCCGGAGGCGGCGCGGCTGGCGGGCATCGACGTACGGCGGCAGCGGCTGCTGCTCTACCTGCTGTCCGGACTGTGCTGCGGCATCGCCGCGTTCCTGCTGATCGTGCTGACCGGGTCGGGCCAGAACACCAACGGCAACCTCTACGAGCTGGACGCCATCGCCGCCGCGATCATCGGCGGCACCCTGCTCAGCGGCGGCCGCGGCACCGTCACCGGCTCGGTGCTCGGCGTCCTCGTCTTCACCACGATCACCAACCTGTTCGCCCTGAACAACCTGGAGACCGCCGTCCAGCAGATCGCCAAGGGCGCCATCATCGTCGTCGCCGTACTGGTCCAGAAGGGGCACAAGTCATGACCGACAGCACGCCAGGCCCGTACGGCCCGCCAGCCCCGTACGGCCCGCCAGGCGCGAACGACATGCCAGGCCCGTACGACACGTCTGACACGTTCGACACGTCTGGCCCGTACGACACGTCTGGCTCGTACGGCACATCCGGCCCGTGCGGCAGGGAGGCGGGCGCCTCGGCCACTGCCCGCTGCGGCAGTCGCCGGAGCATGCTCTTCGGCGCGGCGGCCGTCTCGGCCGGAGCCCTGCTCAGCGCCTGTACGAGCAACCAGCGCGGCGACGCGTCCGCGGGCGCCACGCAGCAGCAGGCGGACGGCGCCGACGACAAGCCGGGCAAGAAGGTCACCATCGGTTTCGCCGGACCGCAGGCCGACCACGGCTGGCTCAACGCCATCAACCAGAACGCCAGGAACCGCGCGAAGCGCTACCGGGACGTCACCCTCGACATCACCGAGGGCTCCAACGACACCGCTCAGCAGATCGGGCAGATCGAGACCCTCATCAACAAGAGGGTCGACGTCCTGGTCGTCCTCCCTGCCGACGGCAAGGCGCTCACCCAGGTCGGGTTGAAGGCCATGCGGGCCGGCATCCCCGTCGTCAACCTCGACCGGGTCTTCGCCTCCCCGCAGGCGTACCGCTGCTGGATCGGCGGCGACAACTACGGCATGGGCCTGAACGCCGGGCGCTACATCGGCGAGCAGCTCAAGGACAAGCCGGACGCGAGGGTCGTGGAACTGGCCGGCATCGACACCCTCGAACTGACCCGGGAGCGCACCAGGGGATTCGACGACGCCCTGAAGAACTACCCCAACATCCGCAAGGTGGGGCGGCAGGCCGCCGAGTTCACCGTGGAGTCGGGGCAGGCTAAGATGGCCGGTCTGCTCCAGGCACACCCCTCCTTCGACGCCCTGTGGAACCACGACGACGACCAGGGCGTGGGCGCCGAGCGCGCCATCGAACAGGCCGGGCGGGACGGCTTCCTGATGGTCGGCGGCGCCGGCTCCCGGCGCGTCATGGAGACCATCAAGGCGGGCAACTCGGTGCTGAAGGCCACCGTCCTGTACCCGCCGACCATGTCGGCCTCGGCCGTCGACCTGGCCCGCGCCCTCGCCCAGGGCCGGGGCATCTCCGGCACCGCCGAGCTGGAGATCCCCGCCTCGGTGACCCTCTACTCCGCCGTCGTCACCAAGGACAACGTCGACGACTACCTCCCCACCGGCTTCAACTGACCGAACCGACCGCACAGTTCCACGGAAGACCGCCGACCACGGCCGACCGACGAGGTGATGCATGAATGACCGCGACGAGCACGGTGAGAACGCCGACCGTGACGAGCACGGTGAGCACGGCGATCGTGGTGACCGCGACGATCGTGGTGACCGCGACGACCGCGACGACCACGTGCGGAATCCGGCCCCGCACGCCGCACGGCCGGTTGCGGAGGTGACCCCGCCGGCCCCGCGCCCCCAGCAGCCCCCGTCGCCCGGCCCGCGGGCCGAACTCGGCATCGGCATGGTCGGTTACGCCTTCATGGGCGCCGCCCACTCCCAGGGCTGGCGCACCGCGGGCCGTGTCTTCGACCTGCCGCTGCGCCCCGCGATGAACGCGGTGTGCGGCCGGGACCGGGACGCCGTCGCGGCGGCCGCGGCCCGGCACGGCTGGGCCGCCGCCGAGACCGACTGGCGGCGCCTGCTCGACCGCGCCGACGTGCAGCTCGTCGACATCTGCACGCCGGGCGACAGTCACGCCGAGATCGCCCTCGCCGCGCTGGCGGCCGGCAAGCACGTACTGTGCGAGAAGCCGCTGGCCAACTCCGTGACGGAGGCGGAGGCGATGGCGGCCGCCGCCGAGACCGCCCGGGCCCGCGGCCAACGCGCCATGGTCGGCTTCAACTACCGCCGCACCCCGGCCGTCGCCCTCGCCCGCCGTATGATCCGGGACGGCCGGATCGGCACCCTGCGGCATGTACGCGCCACCTACCTCCAGGACTGGCTGGTCGACCCCGAAGCGCCCCTGACCTGGCGGCTGCGCCGGGAACAGGCGGGCTCCGGAGCGCTCGGCGACCTCGGCGCGCACCTTGTCGATCTCGCCCAGTACCTGGCGGGGGAACAGCTCGCGGGCGTCTCCGCGGTCACCGGCACCTTCGTACGGGAACGGCCGCTGCCCACCGGCGGCCCGGGCGCCGTCACCGTCGACGACGCCGCGCTGTTCACCGGCCGTTTCGCCTCCGGCGCGCTCGCCTCCTTCGAGGCCAGCCGGGTCGCCGCGGGCCGCAAGAACGCGCTGCGCCTCGAACTCAACGGGGCCCACGGCTCGCTCGCCTTCGACCTGGAACGGCTCAACGAACTGTCCTTCCACGACCACACCGAACCGGCCGTCGCGGCCGGCTTCCGCCGCATCCTGGTCACCGAACCCGACCATCCGTACCTGGAGGCGTGGT
Organism: Streptomyces sp. NPDC026394; assembly: GCF_055567735.1. Classification (NCBI taxonomy): domain Bacteria; kingdom Bacillati; phylum Actinomycetota; class Actinomycetes; order Kitasatosporales; family Streptomycetaceae; genus Streptomyces; species Streptomyces sp. NPDC026394. The sequence goes on along the minus strand of NZ_JBVHPX010000006.1, from coordinate 314,227 downwards.
GGCCGCCCGGCCACGGTCTCGGCTACGAGCACACCTTCGTCCACCAGGCACGCGACCTCGTGCACGCCATCGCGGCCGGCCGTGAGCCCGCGCCGTCCTTCGCGGACGGGCTGCAGGTGCAGCGGGTGCTGGCGGCCGTCGAGGACAGCGCGGCAAGGAACTGCGCGTACACGCCCGTACCCGTATCCGCACCCGAATCCGCTTCCGCCCCCCACTCCGCTCCCGTACCCGGATCCGGTCCCGCAGCCGTGCCGGTGGCCGACATCCCCACCTGACGCGGCCCTCCCTCTTGTCAGCCGCGCCCGCCGACCGGATCGTTTCCTCGCAAGCGGCCACCGCACCACCCGTACCGCCCCGCTCGCCTCCGTACTCCCGTACCGCCCCGTACTCCCGTACCGCCTCGTACCCCCGAACCTCTCCGCCCGCCCGCCCACTCGTCCGCCCGCCCCGAGGAGTCACGTATGGCCAGACCGTTCACGCTCTTCACCGGCCAGTGGGCCGACCTGCCCCTGGAGGAGGTCTGCCGGCTCGCCCGCGACTTCGGCTACGACGGTCTCGAACTCGCCTGCTGGGGCGATCACTTCGAAGTGGACCGGGCCCTCGGCGAGCCGGGCTACCTCGCCACCCGGGGCGGGCTCCTCGACAAGTACGGCCTGAAGTGCTGGGCCGTCTCCAACCACCTGGTGGGCCAGGCCGTCTGCGACGCGATCATCGACGAGCGGCACCGTGCCATCCTGCCCGCCCGCGTCTGGGGCGACGGCGAGCCGGAGGGCGTACGGCGCCGGGCCGCCGCCGAGATGGCGGACACCGCACGCGCCGCCGCGGCCTTCGGCGTACGGACCGTGGTCGGCTTCACCGGCTCCGCGATCTGGCACCTGGTCGCCATGTTCCCGCCCGTACCGCCCTCGACGATCGACGCCGGTTACACGGACTTCGCCGAGCGGTGGGGGCCGGTCCTGGACGTCTTCGACGCGGAGGGCGTGCGCTTCGCCCACGAGGTGCACCCCGGCGAGATCGCGTACGACTACTGGACCACCCGCCGCGCCCTGGAGGCGGTCGGCGACCGGCCCGCCTTCGGTCTGAACTTCGACCCCAGCCACTTCGTCTGGCAGGACATCGACCCGGTCGGCTTCCTGTACGACTTCCGGGACCGCATCTACCACGTGGACTGCAAGGAAGCGCGGCGCCGGCTGGACGGCCGCAACGGCCGTCTCGGCTCCCACCTGCCCTGGGGCGACCCGCGCCGCGGCTGGGACTTCGTCTCGGCCGGGCACGGTGAGGTGCCCTGGGAGGACGTTTTCCGGATGCTGCGTTCGATCGGTTACGAGGGCCCGGTGTCGGTCGAGTGGGAGGACCCGGGCATGGACCGCCTCCAGGGCGCGCCCGAAGCGCTGGCCCACCTCAAGTCGTACGACTACGAGCCGCCCGCCGCCGCGTTCGACGCGGCATTCGGAGCGGACCCGTCCGGCGGCTGAGGACCGGGCGCTCACGACGTATCTCCGCGGGCATCGCGACTCCCCAGCTTCCGCCGGGAGGTGCCCCCAGGCGCGCACCCCGGCCGGGCCGCATGGCCGAGCGTCACCCCTTCGCCCACCCACCCGCAAGGGAGGCACCGTGCACCGAAGATCACGCCGAGGCACCCTGCGCCCGGCACTCGCCCTGTTCGCGAGCGCGCTGCTGGCCGCCACGTCCCTGTCCCTGGCCGGAGTCCCGGCCGCCACCGCCGTACCGGCCGCGGGCGCGACGCAGTCCGCCGCGGCCGCCGCCGAGGACTTCCAGCAGGTCACCCTCGCCAAGGGGGAGCCGGAGACGGGCGAGCCGATGACGCTCGCCGTGCTGCCGGACCGGTCCGTGCTGCACACCTCCCGCGACGGAACGGTTCGCCTGACCGACGCGGGCGGCACCACCAAGGTCGCCGGCAAGCTGCCCGTCTACAGCCACGACGAGGAGGGCCTCCAGGGTGTCGGCATCGACCCCGGGTTCGCCGCCAACCGCTTCGTCTACCTCTACTACGCGCCCCCGCTCGACACCCCCTCCGGCGACGCCCCCGACGAGGGCACCGCGGCGGACTTCGCGAAGTTCGACGGCGTCAACCGCCTCTCCCGCTTCGTCCTGAAGGCCGACGGCACCCTGGACCCGGCCAGCGAGAAGAAGATCCTGGACGTGCCCGCCTCCCGTGGCATCTGCTGTCACGTGGGCGGCGACATCGACTTCGACGCACAGGGCAACCTCTACCTCTCCACCGGCGACGACTCCAATCCGTTCGCCTCCGACGGCTACACGCCCATCGACGAGCGCGCGATCCGCAACCCTGCCTACGACGCCCAGCGCAGTGCGGGGAACACCGATGACCTTCGCGGCAAGATCCTGCGTATAAAGGTCAACGCCGACGGCACGTATTCCGTTCCCGACGGCAACCTCTTCCCGGCCGGCACCGCGAAGACCCGGCCCGAGATCTACGCGATGGGCTTCCGCAACCCCTTCCGGATGAGCGTCGACAAGCCCACCGGCACCGTGTACGTGGGGGACTACGGGCCCGACGCGGGCACCGCCGACCCGAAGCGCGGCCCGTCGGGCCAGGTCGAGTTCGCGCGTGTCACCAAGCCCGGCAACTACGGCTGGCCGTACTGCACCGGCGACAACGACGCCTACGTCGACTACGACTTCGCCACCGAGACCCCGGGCACCCCCTTCGACTGCGCCGCGCCCAGGAACACCTCGCCACGCAACACCGGGCTGGCCGACCTGCCGGCCGCCCAGCCCGCGTGGATCCCGTACGACGGCGGGTCGGTGCCCGAGTTCGGTACCGGCTCCGAGTCCCCGATGGCCGGACCCGTCTACCGCTACGACGCCGCCTCCACCTCGCAGATCAAGTTCCCGCAGGCGTACGACGGGAACTTCTTCGCCGGGGAGTTCGGACGCCGCTGGATCAAGCGCATCGAACAGGCCGCCGACGGCACCGGGCGGACCATCAACGCCTTCCCCTGGAAGGGCACCCAGGTCATGGACATGGCCTTCGGCCCGGACGGCGCGCTGTACGTCCTGGACTACGGGACCGGCTACTTCAACGGAGACGAGAACTCCGCCCTCTACCGTATCGAGAACGCCACCGGCGGCCACTCACCGGTCGCCGAGGCCAAGGCCGACCGTACCTCCGGACAGGCGCCGCTCCGGGCGAAGTTCACCGCCTCGGCCACCGACGCGGACGGCGACGCGCTGACGTACACCTGGGACTTCGGCGACGGCACCACCTCGCAGCAGCAGAACCCCGCCCACACGTACCGCAAGAACGGCACCTACACCGCGACAGTCACCGCCGAGGACCCCGGCGGCCGCACCGGCACGGCGAGCGTGTACCTGACCGTCGGCAACACCGCTCCCAAAGTCACCCTGCGACTCCCCGGGGACGGCCAGCTCTTCACCTTCGGCGACAAGGTCCCGTTCGAGGTCGAGGTCACCGACCCCGAGGACCGCACCGTCGACTGCGCCAAGGTCAAGGTCACCCACATCCTCGGCCATGACAGCCACGGCCACCCCGTCACCTCCGCCACCGGCTGCTCCGGCACCATCCAGACCTCTGCGGACCACGAGCACGACCCCGACGCCAACATCTTCGGGGTCTTCGACGCCGAGTACACCGACCGGGGAGCCAACGGCCAGCCGCCGCTGACCACCCATGACCAGGCCGTCACCCAGCCCCGGCACCGCCAGGCCGAGCACTTCGGCACCTCCCGCGGCGTCCAGGTCATCACCCACACACCGGCGCACGGCGGCCGGACCGTGGGCGACATCCACGACGGCGACTGGATCGCGTTCCAGCCGTACCTCGTCAAGAACGCCAAGAAGTTCACCGCCCGGGTGTCCTCCGCCGGGTCCGGCGGCACGCTGGAGATCCGTACGGGCCGGGCGGACGGACGGCTGCTCGGCAGCGTCAAGGTACCGGTGACCGGCGGCTGGGAGACCTTCACCGAGGTCTCGGCCGTCCTCGGCGGCAAACCCCCGGCCGGTACCACCACCCTCTACCTCGTCTTCAAGGGCAGTGGCACCGGCGCCCTCTACGACCTGGACGACTTCACCTTCACCACCGGCTGACCCCAGGTGGCCACCGGGGCGGGCGGACGGCGCCCGGGACGACCGGACGCGGAACCGCCGGCCGCCCGCCCCGTGGCCGGAGGAAGGAGACCCCGTATGCACCCGTTTGCCCGGCTGGCCACCACCGCGGCCGCCGCCGCCCTGCTGGCGACCACGGCCCTGCCCGGCGGCACCACCCGTGCCCCGGAACGCGACGCGCACCGGGTCCTGGTCTTCTCCAAGACCGCCGGATTCCGGCACGACTCGATCCCCGACGGCATCGCTGCCGTCAAGGCCCTCGGCAAGCAGCACGGCTTCACCGTGGACGCCACCGAGGACGCCGACACCTTCAACGACAAGCACCTGTCCCGGTACGCCGCCGTCGTCTTCCTCTCCACCACCGGAGACGTGCTGCACCCCGCCCAGCAGCAGGCGTTCGAACGCTACATCGCGCGCGGCGGCGGATACGTCGGGGTGCACGCTGCCGCCGACACCGAGTACGACTGGCCCTTCTACGGCGAACTGGCGGGCGCCTACTTCCAGTCCCACCCCGCCGTGCAGCCCGCCACCGTACGCGTCGAGGACCGCGCCCACCCGGCCACAGCCCACCTTGCGGCGGTCTGGAACCGCACCGACGAGTGGTACAACTACCGCAGCAACCCGCGCACCCGCGCCCACGTCCTCGCCACCCTCGACGAGTCCACCTACAACGGCGGTACCATGCGCGGCGACCACCCCATCGCCTGGTGCCAGGAGTACCGCGGCGGCCGGGCCTTCTACACCGGCCGCGGCCACACCCGTCAGTCCTTCGCCGACCCCGCCTTCCGCACGCACCTGCTGGGCGGCATCCGCTGGGCCACCGGCGCCGCACAGGCCGACTGCCGCCCGGAGACCGGCTACCGGCCCCTCTTCGACGGCACCTCCACCCGTGGCTGGAAACAGGCCGGCCCCGGCTCCTTCGCCCTGGAGGACGGCACCCTCACCTCCACCGGCGGCATGGGTCTGCTCTGGTACGCGGCAAAGGAGTTCGGGTCGTACTCCCTCAAACTGGACTGGAAGATGTCCGGCGCCGACGGCGACGACAACTCCGGGGTCTTCCTCGGGTTTCCGCCCTCCGACGACCCCTGGTCAGCGGTGAACAACGGCTACGAGATCCAGATCGACGCCACCGACGCCCCGGACCGCACCACCGGTTCCGTCTACGGATTCCAGGCAGCCGACACCGAGGCGCGCGACGCCGCGCTCAACCCGCCGGGGGAGTGGAACACCTACGAACTCCGGGTCGAGGGCGAACGGCTACGCGTGTTCCTCAACGGACGCAAGATCAACGACTTCACGAACACGGACCCGGCGCGCAGCCTGCGCCAGGGCCACATCGGCATCCAGAACCACGGCGACGAGGACCGGATCTCCTTCCGCACCATCCGGGTGAAGGAGTACGAGACGGCGGCGAAGGGCGGCAGATGATGACGGGGTCGGAGTGGGCGGTGGGGGCGGAGCGCACGGCGGAGGCGGGCATGGGTGTGGAGGGGGTTGGGAGTGGTAGTGGGCTGAGGCCGGGCTGGGGTGCTGGGGGTGGTGGCGGGTCGAGGCCGGGTAAGGGGGCTGGGGACGGTGGCGGTGGCCGGCTGGATTCTGGCGGGGAGTTCAGGGGCGGTGGTGGGCGCACGGGGGTGTGGCTGGTCGGGGCGCGGGGATCGGTCGCGACGACCGTGGTCGCCGGCTGCGCCGCCGTCGCCGCCGGGCTGCACCCGCCGACCGGCATGGTCACCGAGACCGCGCCGTTCGACGGAGTCCCGCTGCCGCCACTGTCCGCCCTCGTCTTCGGCGGCCACGACACCACCTCGTACCCGCTGTCCAAGCGGGCCGAGGAACTCGCGGCCGGCGGCGTGCTCCCGTACGGCCTGCCGGACGCCGTACGCGCCGAACTGGTCGCGGCGGACGAAGCCGTACGGCCCGGCGGCCCGCTCCCCGGCGACGACCGCGACGACCGGGAGCTGGTCACCGCCTTCACCGCCGACCTGCGCGCGTTCCTGCGGACCCACGCACTCGACCGTGCCGTCGTCGTCAACGTGGCCTCCACGGAGCCCGCGGCCGGGGGCGAGCGCGCTGACGACCGCCTTCCGCCCAGTTCCCTCTACGCGCACGCGGCGCTGCGCGCGGGCTGTCCGTACGTCAATTTCACGCCCTCCACCGGGATGCACCACCCGCTGCTCCAGCAGATGGCCGTGTGCAGCGGGCTGCCGTACGCGGGCCGCGACGGCAAGACCGGACAGACCCTGCTGCGCTCCGTGCTCGCCCCGATGTTCGCCCAACGGGCCCTCTCCGTCCGGGCCTGGTCCGGCACCAACCTGCTCGGCGGTGGCGACGGTGCCACCCTGACCGACCCGGCGGCCGCGGCCGCCAAGAACGCGGGCAAGGCACGTGTCCTCGCGGACAACCTCGGCGCCGCACCGCCCGGCGAGGTGCACATCGACAACGTCCCCGCCCTCGGCGACTGGAAGACCGCCTGGGACCACGTCGCCTTCGAAGGGTTCCTCGGCAACCGCATGATCCTCCAGACCGTCTGGCAGGGCTGCGACTCGGCGCTCGCCGCGCCGCTGGTCCTCGACCTGGTGCGGCTGGTGGCCGCCGCGCACGCGGCCGGCATCTCCGGGCCCCTCGGCCCCCTCGGCTTCTACTTCAAGGACCCGGACGGCGGGCCCGCCGCCCTGGCCGACCAGTACGCCGAACTCCTCGCCTTCGCCCACGACCTCCGGATCCGCCGATGAACCTCCCGCCGACCGCCGCCACCGGGTCTACCGGGCCTACCGGCCCCGCCGACGTCTCTTCCGTTCCCTCTCCCTCACGCGTCGCGCCGATCCGTGCCTCCTCTCCCTGGCTGGAACTCTTCCGGGTCTCCGCCCTGTTCAGCGTGCCGGGGGACCTGCTGACGGGGGCCGCGGCAGCCGGCGCCCGGCCCGGCCGCCGCACCCTCCTCGCCACCGGCTCCTCGCTCTGCCTCTACGAGGCGGGCATGGCGCTCAACGACTGGGCCGACCGCGACACCGATGCTGTCGAACGCCCAGGACGCCCCATCCCGTCCGGCCGCATCGCCCCGGCCGCCGCCCTCGGCGCGGCCGCCGGGCTGACGGGGGCGGGCCTCGCCCTGGCGGCCGCGGCCGGTCGGCCGTCCCTCGTCACCGCCACGGCGCTCGCCGCCACCGTCTGGGCGTACGACCTCCACCTCAAGAACACCCCGGCGGGCCCGCTCGCCATGGCCTGGGCCCGCGCCCTCGACGTACTGCAGGGCGCGGCTTCGGTGGCTCCGGTGCGATCGGGGCGGGCGATATGGACGCTGCGGAGGGCGTTGCCATCGGCCGCGTTGCTCGGCACGCACACGCTCGCGGTCACCACGGTCTCGCGCCGCGAAGCGCAGGGCAGTTCGCCGGCCCTGCCGCTGGCCGCGTTGGGGGTAGTGGCTGCGGTGGGCAGGGTGGTCGGAGGGGCGAGGGGGATCGGTGGTCCCAGTGGTTCTAGTGGATCCGGTGGTACGAGTGAGCTCTATGGTGCTAGTAGGTCCATCGGGCCCGTCGGGACTGTCGGTGCCAACGGCAACACCTCCGTCACCGACCCGGTGACCAAGCCCCTCGCCAACGCCCTCCCCGACGCCTTCCCCGCATCCCTCGCCAGGCCCCTCGCCCGAGCCGCCGCCGTCCTCTACGCCGGGACCGCCGCCCGCCCCTTCTTCCACGCGGCCCTCAATCCCTCGCCCTACCTGCTCCAGCGCGCCGTCGGCAGCGGGATCCGCGCCATGATCCCGCTCCAGGCGGCTCTCGCGGCCCGGGCCGGCGCTCCCGGAACGGGGGCCGCACTGATGGCTCTGGTGCCCGCCGCCCGGCGGCTGTCCCGGAAGGTCAGCCCGACATGACCACGACGAGTCCGCTTCGCCTGGCCTACGGCACCAACGGCCTGACCGACCTTCGGCTGACCGACGCCCTGGCCCTCCTGGCCGACCTCGGTTACGACGGCGTCGCCCTCACCCTCGACCACATGCACCTCGACCCCCTCGCCCCCGACCTCGCGTCGTGCACCGGTCAACTGGCACGCCGCCTCGACACCTTGGGCCTGTCCGTCGCCGTCGAGACCGGCGCCCGGTACGTCCTCGATCCCCGGCGCAAGCACCACCCCACTCTCCTCGATCCCGATCCGGACGCCCGTACGGCCCGCGTCGACCTGCTCCGCACCGCGGTCCGCGTCGGCGCCGACCTCGGCGCCACGGCCGTGCACTGCTTCAGCGGGCCCCGGCCCTCCGGTACGCCGGAACCGGACGCCTGGCACCGCCTCGCCGGTGCGCTCACCCCTGTACTCGATGCGGCCGCCACCGCCCGCATCCCCCTTGCCGTCGAACCCGAACCGGGCCACCTCCTCTCCGACCTCGCCGGTTTCCACCGCCTACGCGCCGCCCTCGACGCCCCGCCCGCCGAAGTCCTCGGCGTCACCCTGGACATCGGCCACTGCCAGTGCCTGGAGCCCGAACCGCCCGCCGCGTGCGTCCGCGCCGCCGCGCCTTGGCTGCGGCACGTCCAGATCGAGGACATGCGGCGCGGCGTGCACGAGCATCTCCCGTTCGGCACGGGGGAGATCGACTTCCCGCCGGTCCTGGCAGCGCTCCGGGACACCGGCTACCAGGGCCTGGTCAGCGTCGAGCTGCCCCGCCACTCCCACGCGGGCCCCGACCTCGCCCGTACCTCCCTCTCCTTCCTGCGCGCCGCCGACCCCGCCCACACCGACCCCGCCCACGCCGACACCGGACCACCGAGCCCCACCCGCACCCCTGAACCGGCCCGCGCCACCGTCCCCTCACACCCGTCCTTCCCGAGCGCAGGAGACCCGCGATGCTGACGCCGGAGGCATGGATGGCCCAGCTCCAGACGGCCCTGCGCGACCGGCTCGGCGGCGCCGCACGCGCCTGGCTCGACGAGGCGCTGGACGAAGCACACGCCGAAGCCCGAGCCACAGCCCGAGCCGCAGCCGAAGCCCGAGCCACAGCACGAGCCGGAGCCGAAGCTGAAGCCACAGCACGAGCCACGGCCGAAGCCGCAGCCGCAGCAGAAGCCCGGACCGCAGCACCAGCCGCGCCCGAAGTCCGGACCGCGGCACCAGCCGAAACCGCAGGCCCCCGGGCCCCGGCGAGCAGCAGCGGCCCCGCCCTCTCCTACACGGCATACGCCCCGCCCGTGTGGGAGATGCGCTTCGCCTCGGCGGGCCGGCACTGCACCCGTCGTGAGCCGCCGCACGCGCGGGACCGGGAAGCGGCCGAGGCCGCCCGCATCCTGCTCCTGCACACGGCCCACGCCGACACCCGTACCGTCACCCGGCTCTACGAGCACGGCACCGCCGCCGAACGCCGCGCCGTGCTCATGGCGCTGCCCCACCTGGACCTCGGCCCGAGCGCCCGGCCGCTCGTCGAGGACGCGCTGCGCACCGACGACACCCGGCTGGTCGCCGCCGCCGTGGGCCCGTACGCCGCCCGTCACCTCGACGCGCACACCTGGCGGCACGCCGTACTGAAGTGCCTGTTCACCGGCGTCCCGGTGACTGCCGTGGCCGGCCTGGCCGAACGTGCCCGCGGCGATACGGAGCTGGCCCACATGCTCACCGCGTACGCCCGGGAGCGCACTGCCGCGTACCGCCCCGTACCCGCCGACCTTCAGCGCGTCCTGGACCTCACCGCACCGTCCGCATCCACCGCCCCACACGCACCCCCTTTCCCGTCCGATCCCGACCTCGACCCTGATCCCGCACCCGCCTCCACGCCCGCGTCCCCTCCCGCCTCCACGCCCACGTCCCCTCCCGCCTCCACGCCCCCTCCCGCCTCCGCGCCCGCAGCCGCGCCCGCCACCGCTCCCGACCCCGCCTCCTCACCCGACGTCCCCCTGCGACCTCCCGTACCTCCCTTCCAGCACCGCACCGCGCCTGAGCCCGGCACCTGAGCCCCGCACCTGAGCCCCGCACCCGAGTCCGGCACCGGCGTCCCCGCACTTGTCCTCACCGGTGTGCCGAGCCCGGCCCCCGGCACGCGCACCGGCTCCACGTCCCCAGCCCCGTCCACCGGCCCCGCCTCCCCCGGCCCGCGAGGAGACCAAGATGCGCATCTTCGACCCGCACATCCACATGACCTCCCGCACCACGGACGACTACGAAGCCATGCACGCCGCGGGTGTCCGCGCCGTCGTCGAGCCCTCCTTCTGGCTGGGGCAGCCCCGCACCTCGCCCGCCAGTTTCTTCGACTACTTCGACTCCCTCCTCGGCTGGGAACCCTTCCGTGCCGCCCAGTACGGCATCGCCCACCACTGCACGCTCGCCCTCAACCCCAAGGAGGCGAACGACCCCCGCTGTACCCCCGTCCTCGAAGCCCTGCCCCGCTACCTCGTAAAAGACCCGGTCGTCGCCGTCGGCGAGATCGGCTACGACTCGATGACCCCCGCCGAGGACACCGCCCTCGCCGCCCAGCTCCAGCTCGCCGTGGACCACGGCCTGCCGTCCCTCGTCCACACCCCCCACCGCGACAAGGCGGCGGGCCTCAGGCGCACCCTCGACGTCCTGCGTGAATCCGACCTGCCCCCCGATCACGTCGTCCTGGACCATCTCAATGAGACAACGGTAGGGGAGGCCACTGACAGTGGCTGCTGGCTGGGCTTTTCCCTCTACCCGGACACCAAGATGGACCCCGACCGCATGGTGCGCATCCTGCGTCTGCACGGCACCGGCCGGGTACTGGTCAACTCCGCCGCCGACTGGGGCCGCAGCGATCCGCTGAAGACGCGGCGCGTCGGCGAGGCCATGCTGGCCGCCGGGTTCACCGAGGACGACGTGGACCAGGTGCTGTGGCGCAACCCCGTCGAGTTCTACGGGCTCAGCGGCCGGCTGGACCTCAGTACGCCGTCGCCGGGCGCCCTGCACGAGGGCAACTCCATCCTCCGCGGCGGGGAATGAGAGGGGGCGGGCCATGCGCTTCCGGCACCCCGACGGTTCGACCGTCCACCTCGCGTACTGCACCAATGTCCACCCGGCCGAGACCCTGGACGGGGTGATCGCCCAACTCCGTGATCACTGCGAGCCCGTACGCAAGCGGCTCGGCCGGGACCGCCTCGGTATCGGCCTGTGGCTGGCCCGCGACGCCGCCCGCGCGCTCGTCCACGATCCCGCCGCACTGCGCGGGCTGCGTCGTGAACTCGACCTCCGCGGCCTCGAAGTCGTCACCCTCAACGGTTTCCCGTACCGCGGCTTCGGCGACAGCCACGTCAAATACCGCGTCTACCGGCCCGACTGGACCGAGCCCGCGCGCCTGGACCACACGGCCGACCTCGCCCGGCTGCTGGCCGCGCTCCTCCCCGACGACATGACCGAGGGCACGATCTCCACCCTGCCCCTCGCCTGGCGCACCGACTTCGACGCGGTACGCGACGCCGCCACCCGGCGCGCCACCGTTCGCACCGCCCTGCACACCCTCGCCGGCCGGCTCGACGCCCTCGAAGAACTCACCGGCCGGTCCGTCCGTGTCGGCCTGGAGCCCGAGCCCGGCTGTCTCGTCGAAACCACCGCCGACGCCGTCGAGGCGCTGGGACACGGACGAAGCGAGCCGTCCGGGCCCGCCGAGCCACCAGGGCCCGCCGGCCCCGCCGGCCCCGCCGAGTCACCCAGCCCCGCCGGCCCCGCCGAGCCGTCCGGCCCTGCCAGGCTGCCCGGCCCCGCCGAGCCGTCCCGGCCCGCCGCGCCCCCCGCCCACCGCATCGGTGTCTGCGTCGACACCTGCCACCTCGCCACCTCCTTCGAGGACCCGCACACCGCCCTCGAAGCCCTCGGCCGGGCAAGCATCCCCGTCGTCAAGGCCCAACTGTCCGCCGCGCTGCACGCCGAACACCCCGACCGCCGGGATGTACGCGCCGCCTTGGGTGCCTTCGCCGAACCGCGCTTCCTCCACCAGACCCGCACCCGCACTTCCGACGGGCGGCTGCGCGCCACGGACGATCTCGACGAAGCCCTGGCGGGGGAGGCCGCCGGCGGCCTGCCGGACACGGCGCCGTGGCGCGCCCACTTCCACGTGCCGCTGCACGCCCCGCCCGAGCCGCCGCTCACCTCCACCCTCCCTGTCCTCCGGGACACGCTGGCCCTCCTCGTGGGCGGGTCCGTACCGCGCACCCGTCACCTCGAAGTCGAGACCTACACCTGGCAGGCCCTCCCGCCGGGCCTGCGCCCCCGCAGCAGAAGCCGCCTCGCCGACGGCATCGCGGCCGAACTCGCCCTCGCCCGCGACCTGCTGGCCGACCTCGGACTCAAGGAACTCCCATGAGCGCAGCACCGAACCGCCTGCTCGTCCTCGACGTCGTCGGCCTCACCCCCCGCCTCCTCGCCCACATGCCGCACCTCCAGGCGCTCGCGGACACCGGCGCGACCGCACCGCTGGACACCGTGCTGCCCGCCGTGACCTGTACGGTCCAGTCCACGTTCCTCACCGGCGCGACGCCCGCCCGGCACGGCGTCGTCGGCAACGGCTGGTACTTCCGGGACGTCGGCGAAGTCCACCTCTGGCGCCAGCACAACGCCCTCGTCGCAGGTGACAAGGTCTGGGACGCCGCCCGCCGCGAACACCCCGGCTACACGGTCGCCAACGTCTGCTGGTGGTACGCCATGGGCGCCGACACCGACTGGACCGTCACCCCGCGCCCCGTCTACTACGCCGACGGCCGCAAGGAACCCGACTGCTACACCCGGCCGCCGTCCCTCCACGACGAACTCACCAGCCGCTTCGGCACCTTTCCCCTCTTCACCTACTGGGGGCCCACCGCATCCCTCCCCTCCTCCCAGTGGATCGCCGACGCGACCCGCCACCTGCTGCACACCCGCCGTCCCGACCTCACCCTCTGCTACCTCCCGCACCTCGACTACGACCTGCAGCGGTACGGCCCGGACGACCCCCGCGCCGCCGTGGCCGCCGCCGCGCTCGACACCGTCATCGGTCCCCTCCTGTCCGACGCGCGCTCCGCGGGCGTCACGGTCGTCGCCCTGTCCGAATACGGCATCCGGCCCGTCCGGCGGTCCGTGGACGTCAACCGCGCCCTGCGCCGCTCCGGCCTGCTGGAGGTGCACACGCAGGACGGGATGGAATACCTGGACCCCACCGCTTCCCGGGCCTTCGCCGTCGCCGACCACCAGATCGCCCACGTCTACGTACGCCGTCCCGAAGACCTCGACGCGGCCCGCGCGGCCCTCACCGGACTGCCCGGCCTGGACCGGCTGCTCGACGACGAAGGCAAGAAGGCGTACGGCCTGGACCACCCCCGCTCCGGCGAACTCGTCGCCCTCGCCGAGCCCGACGCCTGGTTCACCTACTACTACTGGCTCGACGACGCCCGTGCACCCGACTTCGCGCGCCTCGTCGAGATCCACCGCAAACCCGGCTACGACCCGGCCGAACTCTTCATGGACCCCCGGGACCCGTACGTACGCCTGCGCGCGGCGACCGCCCTGGCCCGCAAGAAGGCAGGCCTCCGCTACCGGATGGCGGTCGTCCCGCTCGACCCCGAGCCCGTACGCGGCAGCCACGGCCTGCTCCCCGCGGCCGGAGCCGACCCCGCCGACGGCCCGCTCCTCATCTGCTCCGCACCCGACGCACCCCTGCACACCCCCTTCGCCGCCACCGACGTGAAGTCCCTGCTCCTTCATCTTGCCCGCACCCACTGACAACGCGCCCCCGGCCAGCCACCGACAACGCGCCCCGCCACCCACCGCCCACCCACCGACAACCCGCTTCGCCCACCCACCGGCCATTGATCGAGGAGCCCACCCACCATGCCGTTCCACCGACACAGCCACGACGACCCGCAGCAAGCCGCCCTCAGACGCACCCTCCACCGCCGCGGATTCCTCGGCGTCGCCGCCGGCGCCTCGGCGGCCGCACTCCTCACCACCGGATCGGCCCCCGCACGTGCCGCCCAGTCCGCCGCCCCGGCGACTCCCGCCCGGTACCCCCTCCACCGCCCCGTACTCCCGCCCGGCCGCCTCGGCATCCAGCTCTACACGCTCCGCGACCAGACCTCGTCCCTCGGTTTCGCCCGCGTCTTCGAGGAGCTGGCCCGGTACGGCTACGACGAGGTCGAGTTCGCCGGCTACACCCAGGGCTCCGCCGGCGCGATCACCCTGCGCCGGATCAGGCGGCTCCTCAGGGACAACGGCCTGCGCGGGATCGGCAGCCACGTCGGGTACGCCTCGGCAGACCCCACCGCGTACACGTTCGCCACCGCCCTGACCAGGGTCCTCGACGACGCGGAGGCCCTGGGCCTGCCGTACGTCGGCACCCCGTCCGGCCCCGACCGGTACGGCAACACCGTCGACGCCTGGAAACGTGCCGCCGCCGAATTCAACGCGTACGGCGCCGCCGCCCGGGCCCGCGGCATGCGTTTCTACCACCACAATCACGCCGAGGAATTCGCTTTCGCCACCGACGACCCACGCGTCCGTCTTTATGACGTCCTGCTCGCGGAGACCGACCCGCGGCTCGTCTTCTTCGAGATGGACATCTTCTGGGCCTATGTGGCGCAGTACCGTTTCTCCCGGCGTCCGGACGGCACCCCCGCCCCCTTCGAACCTCTCGACTACGTCCTGGCCGCGCCCGCCCGCTACCCCCTCTTCCACGTCAAGGACGGCGAGCACGACACCGCTACCCAGGACGGCTACCGCATGGTCGACGTCGGCGACGGCGACATCGACTACCGCCGCTTCCTCTCCGCGGTGGAACACCGCCGCGGCCGCCGCTCCGTCCACTGGATCGTCGAACGGGACGACGCCGTGGACCCGGCCGCCAACCCGGCGGGCTCCCTGTCGACCGCCCGCCGCTCCGCCCGCCATCTGCGGAGCCTGCGCGCACCGTGCGGTTAAGCCGTACGCCGGTGGCCGGGTAGTGTGCTCAGGATCAGCGCTACCCGACCGGGGCCACCGGTACGACCAGATTGGCGAGACGTACATGAGCGAGAGGACCGCACCACCGGCGGGCGACGCGACCTCCGTCGCCGACGAGGAGGCGCGGGAGCGCCTGCTCTACCTGCGCGGCAGCATCGACAACCTGGACGCCGCACTCGTGCACCTGCTCGCCGAGCGCTTCAAGTGCACCCAGCAGGTCGGTGAACTGAAGGCCCGCCACAACCTCCCGCCCGCCGACCCGGCCCGCGAGGCCACCCAGATCGCCCGCCTGCGCAGACTGGCCGAGGACGCCAAACTGGACCCGGCCTTCGCCGAGAAGTTCCTAAATTTCATCATCGGCGAGGTCGTACGCCACCACAAAGCCATCGCGGACCAGGAAGTCGGCCGGGAGGACGCCCCCGGCCGACGCGATGTGGCCATCGGCTGACGGTCCTCCCGACACGCTCAGGTCCGGCTGAGAGGGCGAGGGCCGCCGGTCCGGGGAACCCCCGCTGTCAGTGGCCGTCGTTATCGTCCTTGCCATGACCGCGGGAAACCGTCTGCTGGACCGGATCGAGCGCACCCCGGACGTCCGGGAACTGCTGCGCTCGTCCTTCGCCTTCGACACCGGGCGGCGGAACGGCGACGGCCTGCGCCTCGCCTCGGGCGCGCCGCTGGAGCCGATCGCCGGGGAGTTCGCAGGCGGGACGTACTTCCTGTGCCCTGAAACAGACGGCCGTCGGCCGGTGGTGTACGCGAACTCCGAGGGGCAAGGCGGTCTGATCGCCGACGACCTGGCGGATGCGCTGGAGATCATCGTCGGCCTCGACTGGAGGGACTGTCTCGGCTTCTCCGGCGGCGGTGACGCAGCCGTCATGCAGGTCTCCGCCCAGCACCTCGAACGGCAACTGGCCAGGGACGATCCGGAGATCGCCGAGGACCGTGCCCGGGTCGCGGAGGCTCTTTCGCTACGTGTCGTGCCGGTCACCGACCTCGTCGTCCGGCTGCACGAGGCCGCCTCGCGGACTGTGCCCGAGTACGTGGTGACCACCGAGGGCGGGGACGAGTACGGGCCGCTCTTCGGCGCACCCTCGGAACCGCGTCCCGGAGGGTGGGACTGAGCCACCGGCCGCGCCCGGCCCCGCGAACAGGTTTTCCCCCGGTTCCGCGTACAACCCTTGCCGGTGATCGGAGGTCTCCGTCTCCGTCACGGTCTGTTACGGCGTCGTCTCTGAACCGGCGTCCTTCCCGTACTGGGGGAACCATGCACCGCACCACCGTCTCCGCCGCTGCTCTCGCGGCGCTCTGTCTCGGGCTCACCGCCTGTCAGCCCGCGGGGAGCGCCGACGGCGGTGGGGGCTCGCCCACGAAGGCGGTGGCGGAGCCCAGTGTGGCCGCGGAGACCACACCAGGGCCCGCTCCGGCCCGGAAGGCCACGTTGCCCGATCTGGTGGGGAAGGGGTTGCAGAGCGCGCAGGACTCCGCCCAGGCGGCGGGATTCCGGGTGCTGCGCAGTCATGATGCGCTCG
The DNA here is from genome assembly GCF_055567735.1 of Streptomyces sp. NPDC026394. NCBI lineage: Bacteria > Bacillati > Actinomycetota > Actinomycetes > Kitasatosporales > Streptomycetaceae > Streptomyces > Streptomyces sp. NPDC026394. Next base: position 297,686 of record NZ_JBVHPX010000006.1, on the reverse strand, counting down.
GCCGCGGACGGATGCAGGCGCTCGACCGGAACTGGAAGGTCTGTACGCAGACCCCGGGGCCAGGCCAGGCCGACACCGGCAGGACGGTGGACTTCGGCGCGGTGAAGCTGACGGAGTCCTGCCCCGAGACCGACGCCGGGTCCGGGGCCGCGGCGGACGCGTCCGCCGCGGCCGGATCAGCCATGCCGGACTTCCGGGACAAGTCGGTGAAGGTGGCCCGGCGCGCTCTCGACGCCGGTACCGGCATCACGGTCAAGGACGCGTCGGGCCGCGGGCGGATGGTGCTCGTGGAGTCCAACTGGAAGGTGTGCCGACAGAGCCCGGCAGCGGGCACGAAGCTGGAGGGGCAGCCGGTGACGCTGGAGGCGGTGAAGTTCCAGGAGGACTGTTGAGGCTGGATGGGCCTGTTGAGATCCGCTGAGTCTACTGAGCCGGCTTAGTCCGCTGAGCCGGTTGAGCCTGCCGAGCCCACTGGGTCGGCTGAACCTGCCGAGTCGGCTGGTTCGGCTCAGCCTGCTGAGTATGCCGAGTCGGCCGAAGTCCGGTTCAGCGCGGGCGCCGGGCTCGCAGGACGGTGTCGTGAGTGTGGGGGGTGCCGGCGGGCGCGGGAACCGTCCGGGGGCGGGTTTCGTTGATCTGTACGGTCCAGTCGGGGTCGAGGAGCCGGGCGACGTCCGCGGGCCGGTAGTAGTCGGCCGGATCGAAGTCGGGCTGTGCGGGCAGGCCGGTCATGTCGTGGCCGACGAAGAGCAGGGTGCCGCCGGGGGCGACGGCGGCCAGCAGCCCGCGCAGCGCGGTGTGCTCCGGCTCGCGCACGAGCGGGAAGTACTGGACGGACACCAGGTCGAACGCGTCGGCCGGGGGCGGCGTGACGGCCAGGTCGGCCCGTGCCCAGGCGACGCGGTCGGCGACGTCCGCGGTCGCCTCGGCGGCGCGCCGCAGGGCGACCTCGGAGATGTCCACCCCGGTGACCTGCCAGCCTTGCCGGGCGAGCCACCGGGCGTCGGCGCCTTCACCGCACCCGACGTCGAGTGCCTGCCCCGGCGGGCAGCCGGTGATCTCGGTGACGAGCACACCGTTGGGCGATCCGCTGAAGAGCTGGTCGCGGCTGCTGTACCGGTCGTCCCAGAACTGGGCGTCCATGATGTTCTCCTGCATGTGTTTCTCCTGGGGGAGAGGAAGAGGGGTCGGGGTCACAGGCCGTGGCGTCGGTCGCCGGCCACCAGCTCGCAGACGCGGGTCTCCGACGCGACGGAGAACGGGTCCTTACGGGACCGCACCGCGCGGCGGGTGTCCTCGGCGACGAGGTCGGCGTTGATCGCTCCCGCCGCGGCCGAGCCGGAGGCGGCGGCCGCGAGGACGTTCGCGGTGAGGTCGGCGGCGTTGCCCGCGGCCCATACGCTCGGCACGGACGTCAGTCCGGCCGGACCGGCGGCGAGGTACGAGCCCATGCCGCTCGGGTGCTCGGTGGGGGCCAGCCCGAGGGAGTCCAGGAACGCGGCCGCAGCGGCGCCCGGGACGGCGCGGGGCGCCACGGTCAGCGCCCGGAGCGGGAACAGCTCGCCGGTGTCCAGGTGGACCCCGCTGAGACGGTCGTCGGTGATCTCCAGGCCGGTCACCTCGCCGGGGACGACCGCGATGCCGCGCGCCGCCAACTGCTCGGACTCCTCGTCCGTAGGGCGGGGGCCGGTGTGCAGCAGGAGGGTGAGCCGGTCGGTCCACTGGCGGAACAGCAGGGCCTGGTGCACGCTCATCGGGCCGGTGGCCAGGACACCGATCGGCTCGTCGCGTACCTCCCAGCCGTGGCAGTACGGGCAGTGCAGCACATCCCGACCCCACCGCCGGGCGAGGCCGGGGACGTCGGGCAGTTCGTCGGTGAACCCGGTGGCCACCAGCAGCCGCCGCGCCCGTACGGTACGCCCCGCCTCGTCGGTGACCGCGAACAGACCGCCGTCCCGTACCGCCGACCGCACCCGGCCGGTGCGCACCTCGACCCCGTAACCGGCCACTTCCCGCCGCCCCGCCGCCAGCAGATCGCCGGGCGGCGCGCCGTCGCGGGAGAGGAAGCCGTGCATGTGCGCCGCCGGCGCGTTGCGGGGCTCACCGGCGTCGATCACCAGGACGGACCGCCGGGCGCGGCCCAGCATGAGCGCCGCGCTCAGGCCCGCTGGACCGCCTCCGACGATCACCACGTCGTACCAATCGCCGTGGCCCGTCCGGGCTTCGCGGGCTTCTCGGGCTTCGCGGGTTTCCCGGGTATCTAGGGTTTCTCGGGTCATCGTGACCACCTCCGCCCCCAACCTGCGCCCTCTCCCACCGGGCTGACAAAGTTCTTTGCGGAAACCGCAAAACAGGGGCACGATGGAGCGGTGGGCAGCGAGCGGGCAGGCGACGACTTCGATGCCGTGCTGGCCGCGGTCGGGCCGCGGCTGCGCGAGGTACGGCGCCGCCACGGAGCCACGCTGACGGCCGTGTCGGAGACCACCGGCATCCCGGTCAGCACCCTGTCCCGGCTGGAGTCCGGGCACCGCAAGCCGGGTCTGGAACTGCTGCTGCCGTTGGCCAAGGCTTACCGGATGCCGCTCGACGAGCTGATCGCCGTCCCGGCCGCCCTCGACCCGCGGGTGCACCCGCAGCCGTTCACCCGCAACGGCATGACCGTCGTCCCGCTGAGCCGCAACCCCGGCGGCCTCCAGGCGTTCAAGCAGTTGCTTCCCGCGGGCCCGGCCGACCTGGAGCCCGACCCGCGTTCGCACGAGGGCTACCACTGGCTGTACGTCCTCAGCGGACGGCTGCGCATCGTCCTCGGCGCTCAGGATCTCGTCCTGACCAGCGGCGAGGTCGCCGAGTTCGACACCCACCTGCCGCACTGGTTCGGCAACGCCGACGCGCGGCCGGTGGAGTTCCTCAGCATCCTCGGTCCCCAGGGCGAGCGCTTCCACGTCAAGGCCCGCTACCGGCCCACCGATTCCCGGTAGGCCGGAGCGGGCCCGGCACGTCCGCCCGCACCCGGAGCGGGCCGAACCCGGCCCTCACCCCGGACCGGCCGGCCCTCCCTTCCCCGCCGGCCGCCGCAGCAGCAGGGACAGGCCCGCTGCCAGCAGGCCCACGCATCCGGCAATCGCGTACGCCCCCTCGTAGCCCCACGCCGCCACGACCGCCGCGCCGATGCCGCCGCCCAGGAGGCCGGAGACCAGTTTCGAGCTGTAGACGAGGCCGTAGTTCGACGCGTTGTTGTTCTCGCCGAAGTAGTCGGGGACGAGGGCGGCGAAGAGCGGGAAGAACGCGCCGCCGCCGAAGCCGGACAGGAAGGCGAAGACGAGGAACAGGGGCTGGTTGGCGCTCTCCCCGGCCCACAGGACACCGAACTGGGCCAGGCCGAGGACCAGGCACACGTACGTCAGGGTCACCCGCCGCCCCAGCCGGTCCGAGAGCCAGCCGACCACGCCCCGGCCCGTCCCGTTGACGACCGACATGATGCCCATGGAGGACGCCGCGACCAGCGGCCCGAACCCGGCGTCCTTGGCGTACGGCACCTGGAAGGAGATGCCGAAGATCGAGACGCCGGCGGTGCACAGCAGGCAGACCCACATCAGGGGCAGCATGCCCGTACGGACGGCCTCGCGCGGGGTGAACTGGGCCGCCGCGGGCGGGTTCTTGCGCAGCGCGGCGGAGGTACGGGCGTCGCGCGGTACGGCCAGCGGGTCGACGTGGGCGGGCCACCAGTTCTTCGGCGGGTCCTTGAAGAACAGGCCCGCCACGGCGGTCAGCAGCAGCACGTACAGGCCGACCAGGTCGAGGACGGTCCGGTAGTTGTCGGCGTCGAAGCCGTAGGAGAACAGGAAGATGAACGGCACGGCGCCGTACGCGAAGCCGCCGTTGACGAACCCGGTCTTGCCGCCGCGCCGTTCCGGATACCACTTGCCGACCGTGTTGATGCAGGTCGCGTAGACCAGCCCGGCGCCGGTGCCGCCCAGCACGCCGAACCCGGCGATCGCCCACCAGACGTCCGCGGCGTGGCTCAGGCTCAGAAAGCCCGCCAGGGACAGTACGGACCCGCAGAGCATCGCGGCCCGGCTGGTGAGCAGGCCCTTCTCCCGCAGTCTGCCCGCGGGGAAGGCCACCGCCGCCTGGAAGAAGACCCAGACGCTCAGCACCCAGAACGTGTCCGTGTGCGTCCAGTGGTGCGCCGCGGAGAGGGTGGTCTCGGCGGCTCCGAAGGCGTACTCGAAGATGCTGATGCCGAGCATCGCCGCCCAGGGCAGCAGCACCATGGTCCACCGGGGGTGACCGAGCAACTGCCGGTCGGTCTCGCCCAGGCGGTAGACCCGCCCGTGTGTGTCGCGGACCTCGGTGACCGTGGTGCGGTCCGCGCTCCTGACGTCCTGAGTGGTCACCTCACATCGCCTCCCGTCGCGCAGCCGTCCGGATCACAGCAGGCCGGCGGCGCGTGCCCACCGGTATTTCGCGCCGAGCGCCGCCACCGGCTTCTCGGTCGTGTACGGGTACGCCACCACGCCCCGCGCGAAGAGGTACGCGCCCGCCTCCGCCACCTCGGTGTCCCCGGCCAGCGACGCCACCACCGGCTTCTCGACACCGGCTGCCCGGAACTCGGCCACCACGCGCGCCGTCAGCTCCGCGAACACCATCGGCGGGGTGACGAGGGTGTGCCAGTAGCCGAGGACCAGGGCGTGGACCCGGGGGTCGCGCAGGGCGAGCCGGATGGCGGCCTCGTACGTGGCGGGCGGTTCGCCGCCCGTGATGTCCACGGGGTTGCCGGACGCCCCGAAGGGCGGGATGAGCTGCCGGAAGGCGGCGTCCAGGTCGTCCGGGACGGTCATCAGGCGCAGCCCGTGATCGACGGCCGCGTCCGAGAGCAGGACGCCGGAGCCGCCCGCCCCGGTGACGATCAGGACGTTCTCGCCCTGCGGTGTGGGCAGCACCGGCAGCGCCCGCGCGTACTCCAGCATCTCGTCGAGTCCCGGCGCCCGGATGACGCCGGCCTGCCGCAGGATGGCGTCGTAGACCGCGTCGTCACCGGCCAGCGCGCCGGTGTGCGACCCGGCGGCCTTGGCGCCCGCACCGGTCCGCCCCGCCTTCAGCACCACGACGGGCTTCTCGCGTACGGTCTTCCGCGCGGCCGCCACGAACGCGCGGCCGTCCTTCAGGTCCTCCAGATGCATCGCGATGCTCCGGGTGTGCGGGTCGTGGGCGAAGTACGTGAGGAGGTCGTCCTCGTCCACGTCCGCCTTGTTGCCGAGGCCGACGATGGCCGAGACGCCCGTCCCGGTGGCGCGCGCGAAGCCCAGGACGGCCATGCCGATGCCGCCGGACTGCGAGGTCAGCGCGACCGGGCCGGTGACGTCGTACGGGGTGCAGAACGTGGCGCACAGGCGGTGCCAGGGGGAGTAGTAGCCGTAGATGTTCGGGCCGAGCAGCCTGGTCCCGTACTTCTCGGCGATGGCCACCAGCCGTTCCTGGAGGGCGTGTTCGCCGGTCTCGGTGAAGCCGGAGGGGATCAGTACGGCGTTCGGGATGCCCTTGCGCCCCACTTCCTCCAGGGCCGCGGGCACCAGGCGCGCCGGAACGGCGAAGACCGCCACGTCGGCGCCGTCCGGTACGTCCGCGACCGACCGGTACGCGGTACGGCCGAGGATGGTCCCGCCCTTCGGGTTCACCGGGTGGACCGCGCCGTCGAAGCCGCCGTCGAGCAGGTTGCGCAGTACCGCGTGCCCGATCTTTCCCGGCTCCGCGGAGGCACCGACGACGACCACCGAGCGCGGCCGCATCAGCCGCTCCATCGAGGCGAGGATCTCCTCCTCGGAGTACCGGCGGCGCTCCGGGGGCGGCCCGTCGCCGAGCACGATCCGTACGTCGGCGGCCAGCACGCCGTCCGGGGAGGCGAACACCGGGTTCAGATCGATCTCGGCCACTTCGGGATGGTCGGCGGCCAGCCGGGACACCCGGACGATCAGGTCCGCCAGCGCCGCGCGGTCCACGGCGGGCCCGCCGCGTACGCCGCGCAGCACCTCGGCCGCGCGGATGCCGTCCAGCATGGACTCCGCATCCGCCGTGGAGGCCGGCGCGAGACGGAAGGTGACGTCCTTGAGCGTCTCCACCAGCACTCCGCCGAGTCCGAAGGCGACGACCTTCCCGAAGGTCGGGTCGGTCACCGCGCCGACCAGCACCTCCAGCCCGCCCTCCGGCGCCATCCGCTGCACCAGTACGCCCTCGACGCGGGCTTCCGGGGCGTACGCGGCGGCGTTCCGCACGATCGTCGGGAACGCTTCGCGCACCTCGGCGGCCGAGGAGAGCCCCACCCGTACGCCGCCCGCGTCCGTCTTGTGGGAGATGTCCGGTGAGACGATCTTCAGGGCGACCGGCCCGCCGATGCGGGCGGCGAGCGCCACCGCCTCGTCCGCCGTCTCCGCCAGCCCTTCCGCCGGGGTGGGAATCCCGTACGCGTCCGCGAGCAGCCTGCCCTCGGGAGCCGTCAGCGTCGTACGCCCGGCCGCCCGCGCGGCCCGCAACACCGATGCCACGTCCACCGTCGCCGCGTCCACCGCTGCCGCATCCGTCTGTCGGTCCGCCATCAGATGACTCCGTCCGCTGCCAGCCGCCGCAGTTCCTCGTCGTCGAGCCCGAGCTCGCCGCCGTACACCTCGTCGTTGTGCTCACCGAGCAGCGGTGAACGGTCGATCTCCACGGGGGAGTCGGACAGCTTCAGCGGCGATCCGACCGTGGTGAACGTGCCGCGCCGCGGATGCCGGACCCGGACGATCATCCCGTCGGCGGCCAGCGACGCGTCCCGCACGATCTCCTTCGTGGAGAGCACCGGACCGCAGGGGATGTCGTGCGCGGTCAGCCGCTCCAGCACCTCCCACTTGGGCAGCGTGGCGCTCCACTCCTCGACCAGTTGGAAGACCTTCGCCAGCTTGGGCAGCCGGGCGGCCGGCGTCGACCACTCCGGGTCGTGGGCCAGTTCAGGCCGTCCGATGAGCCGGGAGAGCGGTTCCCAGCCGGCCGGCTGCACGATGACGTACACATAGTCGTTGGGGCCGCCGGGCGCGCACCTGACCGCCCAGCCGGGCTGCCCGCCGCCGCTCGCGTTGCCGCTGCGCGGCACCTCGTCCCCGGAGGTGTCGTCCGGGTACTCCGGCAGCGGACCGTGCTCCAGCCGCTGCTGGTCGCGGATCTTGACCCGGCACAGGTTGAGCACCGCGTGCTGCATCGCGACCTGCACCCGCTGCCCGCGTCCGGTGTGCTCGCGCTGGTAGAGCGCGGCGAGGATGCCGGCGACGCAGTGCACGCCGGTGCCCGAGTCGCCGATCTGCGCGCCGGTCGCCAGCGGCGGCCCGTCCGCGAAGCCGGTGGTCGCCATCGACCCGCCCATGGCCTGCGCGACGACCTCGTACGCCTTGAACCGGGTGTACGGGCCGTCGCCGAAGCCCTTGATCGAGGCGTACACGAGCCGCGGATTGATCTCCCGGACACGCTCCCAGGGAAAGCCCATCCGGTCCACGGCGCCCGGCCCGAAGTTCTCCACCAGTACGTCCGAGCGGCGGATCAGCTCGGTCAGCAGCTCCTTGCCGCGGTCGGTCTTGGTGTTGAGGGTGATACTGCGCTTGTTGCAGTTGAGCATCGTGAAGTACAGGGAATCCACGTCCGGTATGTCGCGGAGCTGGCCCCGGGTGACGTCGCCGGTGACCGCCTCCAGCTTGACGACGTCCGCGCCGAGCCAGGCGAGCAGTTGCGTGGCGGACGGACCCGACTGCACATGCGTCATGTCCAGCACCCGCACACCACTGAGCGCCTTCCCGCCGGTCTCCTGAGCTGTGGCTGTGCTCATCAGCGGCTCCTCGCTGCTCACTTGTACATGGTCTGGTTGACGGTGCCGGGGGCGTACGCGTCCGGGTCGATCCAGACGTTGACCAGCGACGGCTTGCCGGACTGCCGGGCGCGTTCCAGGGCCGGCCGGATCTGCGCCGGGTCGCGGACCTCCTCGCCGTGCCCGCCGAGCATCCGCGCGAACGCGTCGTACGGCACGTCGCCCAGCGTGTTGCCGAGCCGCTCGCGCGCCGCGCCGTACTTGGCGCGCTGGCCGTAACGGATCTGGTTCATCGACGAGTTGTTGCCGACGATCCCCACGAACGGCAGGCCGAAGCGGACCAGCGTCTCGAAGTCCCAGCCGGTCAGTGAGAACGCGCCGTCCCCGAAGAGCGCCACGACCTCCGTCTCCGGCCGCGCCTTCTTCGCCGCCAGCACGAACGGCACACCGACGCCGAGCGTCCCCAGCGGCCCCGGGTCCATCCAGCGGCCCGGCGCCTTCGGCTGCACCACCTGACCGGAGAAGGTGACGATGTCGCCGCCGTCCCCGATGTAGAGCGAGTCCTCGGTCAGGAACTCGTTGATCTCGCTGACCAGGCGGTACGGGTGGATGGGCGCCGCGTCCGAGCGGAGCAGCGGCAGCCGCTTGGCCGCCGCGGCCTCCTCGACGGCCCGCAGCTCCTCGATCCACTCCTTGCGCCGCCCGGCGCCCGCGCCCGCGTCCACGCGGCCCGAAGCGGCCTGCGCGGCGGCGGCCAGGACCAGCCCCGCGTCGCCCACGATGCCCAGGTCGACGTCCCGGTTCTTGCCGACGGTGCGGTAGTCCAGATCGATCTGCACGACGCGCGCGGTGGGGGACAGCCGCTTCCCGTACCCCATCCGGAAGTCGAAGGGGGTGCCGACGATCACGATCAGGTCGGCGCGGGCGAAGGCGTGGCGGCGGGAGAGGTGGAAGTGGTGCGGGTCGCCGGGCGGCAATGTGCCGCGGCCCGCGCCGTTCAGGTACGCGGGGACGTTCAGGGCCCGTACGAGATCGACCGCCGCGTCCGTACCGCGCGTCGTCCACACCTGGCTCCCGTACAGGATCGCCGGCCTCTCGGAGCGTACGAGCAGGTCGGCCAGCTTCTCGACGGCCTCCGGATCACCCGCCGAACGGGTCGAGGCGCGGTAGTGCCCGGCCCGGGGCGTCCGCGCCGTGTCCCGCGGCACCTTCGCGTCCAGCACGTCCCGGGGTATCTCCAGGAAGGCGGGCCCGGGCGCGCCGTGGAAGCACTCGCGGAACGCCATCGAGACCATGTCGGCCACCCGCGCCGTGTCCGGCACGGTGGCCGCGAACTTCGTGATCGGCGTCATCATCTCGACGTGCGGCAGGTCCTGGAGCGACCCCATCTTGTGCTGGCCGCGCGCGCCCTGGCCGCCGATCAGCAGCATCGGCGACTCGGCACGCAAGGCGTTGGCCACACCGGTCACGGCGTCCGTCGTGCCGGGGCCCGCGGTGACGACGGCGCACCCCGGCCGCCCGGTGATCCGGGCGTGGGCGTCCGCCGCATGCGCGGCGACCTGCTCGTGCCGTACGTCGACCACCTCGATGCCCTCGTCGGCACAGCCGTCGTAGATGTCGATGATGTGGCCGCCGCAGAGGGTGTAGACGACGTCCACCCCCTCCGCCTTGAGCGCTTTGGCGACGAGGTGACCGCCGGAGACGAGGTCCTGGCGGGCGGGGTCCGGGGCGAGGTCGTGGGCTTCGTCGGGCATGGGGGCATCGCTTCCCTTCGGGGGCACGGGCTTGGGCTTGGGCTCGGGCTTCGGCTTCCGGCAGATCGCATACAGTCGACGAATACTGTATGGAGCCTGTATCCCGCATCGAGCCGCCGCTGTCCAGAGCCGACCACACCGTTCCAGCCACTGGGTCGAGGCCCGGGATGCCCCATAACCTCCGGTTATGGCCTCGGCGGATACGCAGGTGAAACCCACTCCAAAACCTTGGTATTGTTGTCCATGTCGCCGCGGGGAACACCCCGCGAAGACCACACCTGGTCCGGGTGGCGGAATGGCAGACGCGCTAGCTTGAGGTGCTAGTGCCCTTTATCGGGCGTGGGGGTTCAAGTCCCCCCTCGGACACAGAGGTCAACCGACCCAATGAGGCCGGTCGGCCCGACGTTTTGTCGGGTCGACCGGCCTTTTTGCTGTTGTCGGGTATGAGGCAGCCCCTTGCCCGTTGGCAGGGGGCTGTCGGGCGTTTTTGCTGGTCAGGTCAGGTGAGGTCAGGGGTGGGGGAGGTGCCTGGGGGCAGTGATGGGGGTTTTGCGTGGGGTGGGGCGGGTGCGGCTGCGTTCAACGGCTTCTTGGTCTTCGGCGTAGCCGTTGATGTGCTCGGCGCATATCCACCCTCGTCTTCGCCTGTCTGCATGACTCACATGGGCCGCCGGGACCGGTGAGTTCGGCAGTCCGGCGCAGTGCCGACGGAGGGTCTTCGGACGTCTGGCACGGCCGTCGGCGGGTGGGGACGAGCCGACGGTGCAAGTAGCGGCGTCTGCGGCCTGGTGCGAGCCGGTGCGGGTGAGGACCAGTGGCCAGTGGGAGGGGGCGGGGTGAGCATGCCGTCGACGCCCTTGTCGTCCATCGCGGCGAAGACCAGCACAGGCGGGACTGCGTGACCGTCCGCGTGAGCATGGCGAAGGATCTCCGAGGCGACGGTCGCGACCCCCTGCGGGTTGGTGGCGCCCTCCAGGAGGGCGCGGCCCGTCCAGTCGTTCCACCGGGCCTGGGGGCAGTTCCAGGCGGCCGGGCCAGAATATTGCCGCCAGCCGTCTGCTGGGCGCCGGACAGCGGGCAGGGCAGATCCCGGTGCACGGAGCGGGGGGGAGTGATGTCGGCCAGCGTCCCCGGGCCGCGGTTGCCGTTGCGGCCGACGGAACGGGCGGAGTAGTGGATCTCCTGGTCCATGCGCCACTAGGACAGTCCCGTCCGCTCTTCGAGTACATGCCTCGCAGCGGTGGCCGCTTCGGGGCCAGCCGGCCGAGGACGACATGGTCCCCGGCCTGGGTGGCTGTGACTTCGGCCCGGACGATCTTGGTCAGGGAATCACCGAGCAGCCCCTGTCATTTGGTTACTTCCAGTGCTTCTCGCACGGTTCCTGTCCGGGGCAGGATTTGCTGCCAAGGGCCTCGGTGCAGGGCCGTAGAGCGGACTGGCCGGGTCCTCGTCTGCCATGGCCGCCGCAGGTCCGGCCCGCCTGGGTCCTACTGCCTCTCCCTCCGGAAACGAGGTCGGCCGATTCTTGCCTCGCGATGCGAGACGTCCTGCATTGCAGACGATCCGGGCCGGGTACCCGCGGGACCAGCCAGCGGCCGGCTGCGGTCTTCGTAATGCGTTCGCGGCCGGGCGGCGACCGAGACGCCACAGATTTCCGGTGGGTTCGTCCGCGAAAATGACTTCCGGCTGGTTCAGCAGCGCACGGGTACAGGCCTGTCGCTGCTGCTGACCGCCGGACAGTCAAGGACGGAACGAGCAGGCGAGAGCGTACGGGGGCGAGCCGCACCGGGGAAGCCGAGGCGAGGCGCGGCGGGCGTACGACACCGACCAAGGCGCCGCTGGTACAGGCCACAACCCGAACGGCGCGGACGCCGTCACGGCAGCGCTGAAGGCCGCCGGCACGGCCCGGGAACGCACTGCCGAGTACTGTCGGCGACGCGGTTGGAGCAGCTGCGCGGACAGGCCGCTGAGCTCTGCTGCGAGGAATCCGCCACCACCACTCCCGCATGCTCCGCTGCCTCGGACCAACTGGGCGGCTGCGCGTGTGGTGCCTGGCACGGGTCTGGTCGGTCCGGATGAAGCTGCTCGGCCAGCCTGTGACGGGGAGCCTGAACGCGGCGCCGCCTGTGGCGGGTTGGATATGAACATCAGCCGTGCGGGCAGCGTCGGTGATGACACGATGGGCTGGCTGGGGCTGGGGCTGGGGCTGGGGCAGGAGGCGGGGGCTCGTGCGAGATGACCGAAGGCAGATTCAGACGGCAGTACTGGGGTCGGTGGATTCCCAGGAACCTCTTGCCCTGCCGCTGGAGGCGATCGAGTTGGACGCGTTCCGCAAGCGGTATCAGGGACAGAGCTTCTGGTGCGGAACCTGGCTGGGCGGCTGCGGCCGGCAGCTGACGACGAAGCTGTACGTGGACCGCGTGTGCCACTTCGCCCATCATCCTGACCCGGACAGCACACGGTCGCCGTGCGCACGCCGCGCCCGCGACGTGACCAGCGCCGACCATCTCTATGTCAGAGCCGCTGCCGAAAGTCTGCTGCGCACCCAGGGCTTGCCGGGCGAGGTGACGTGCTCTCCGCCAAGGCCGGGCCAGGCCACGGCCGGCTCCGTGGTGCGAGTGCAGCTCGAAGACGGCTCCGGACTGACCATCCACATGAGTCCGGCTGTCCCGCCCGACTGGGACGATCCGCAGGCCGCCGCCCGGACCGTGGTCGAAGCCGGAGTACTGCTGGACCGGGCAGCCCTGCAGCGTCTGCGCTACGTGCATCGCATCCGCTGCGACAGCCAGGGCACGAGCCGCCGCGTCCAGATCGGCACCGAGACCGCCCGCGGCACCCAATGGTTCAGCACCGAACAGTGCTCCCTGAGCTCTGCCGGCCTGATGACCCCCGCGCTGACCGACTTGCCAGACCGGCCCATCGCCCGCCCGCCGTCGCGGAGTCAAGACCGACCACAAGGCCGGCCCGCCCGGATCTCCGAGGAGATCCGCCACCTTCTGCTGCGCCTGGCCACCGCCCGCCGAGGCCGCGACATCGCCCTCACCCGCAGACTGATCAAGGAATGCGACGGCGTGCTGAGCCGCAGAGCCGCAGCGCCGACCGTGCTGAAGGAGGCCCGCGACTCAGCCGAGCGGTGGCTGTCGGGGCACAGCAAGGAGGTCGTCGCACAAGGCCGTCCCAAAGGCCGGGTCGTCGTCCTGACCGGCAAGACCGCGGCGCAGGAGAAGAAGAAGCGGGAGCACGAAGCACAGCAGGCTGCACTCCAGCGCCAGGAATACCTGCTGGAGCTGGCCCCAGCCCTTGAACAAGAGCGCTTCGGAGACGCGCGTGCTCTGCTCAGGGCAATCTCCCAGTTGCCGGACACTCGCATGCCGCTGACGCGGGCGCAGGTCGACCTGCTGCGAGGGGCCAGGGAGCGTGTGTACGGCCAGAAGCTGGGCGCGTTCCACGACCAGGTCGCGCGCCGGAAGTGGCTTGCGCGGCACTGTCCGGCGTGCCGGGCCAGGGCGGGCAAGGAGTGCTTCGACGACCTGCCGGAAGGGCAACGGCTGCGGCGCTTCGGCGGCCATGCCGAACGACTGCGCCTGGTCATCGAGGACCGGGAAAAGGAAGCGGCCCGCAAACGGGCACGAGGCGGCGGGAAGCAGCCCGCACACAGCCGTGGCACCACGGCCGAGGACCTGGCCCACAGCGTCGCTCGCGTCCCCTGCCCGACCTGCAATGCCGGGGCGGGCAAGCCCTGCACGGTACCAGGCAGCCACCCGGCCAGGCTTCGACGCCTTCAGCAGCAGCGGCCGTGAAGACCGAAACCAGCGACCTCGGGTGACGGCCGGGACCTACAGGGTGCGTGGTGCGTCAGCCGGGAACGATCCGCCGGCCGGTGCGGTGCGTCGGTGCGATGCTCGTGCCTGTGGCCGAGGGGGTTCGCATGCAGGGCCGCGGCCGTCCGCATCGGGGAGTAGCGGGAAACGCCCCGGCGGCGCGGGACATCGGGCCGGTTGACCTACCGCACCACCGCCGCGCCGCGCGGCCCGGGGCTACTTGAGCATGCGGGCCGCCTTCACCCGGTGGAAGTGGATGACGACGTCGTGTGAGTCCGCGAGCCGGATCTGCGGGGCGTCCGCGATCCCGGGGTAGGTGGCGCCGATGTTCTTGACGGTGTGCGGCGCGGCGAGCCAGGTGCGGGCCGCCGCCGGGGCCTTGCGCAGGTCCACCACGAAGTCGCGGTGCCGTACCCGGTCGAGGGTGTGCTCAGTGGTGCCGGGCGCGGCCGGGCCGACGGTGAAGCGGTGGGCGCCGCCGTCCTGGCCGAAGGCGTTGAACGAGCCGCGGTCGAAGGTGAGGCCGACACTGAGGTAGCCGGTGCCCAACCGCTCGCGGAGGAAGTCGCCCTGGACCTTCGGGTAATGGTCGGGGACGTAAGTCCTGAGGCTGAGGTGGCTGTTGTGGGCGGCGAGCACAATTTTGTCGCCGGTCCGCTGCTGCCACCAGGCGACGTTCTCCGCCATGATCCGGTCGCGGTGGAGCATGGCGCCGGCGATGCTCTGCGGGTCGTCCAGGTCGAAGGCGAACAGCGTGGTCATCTGGTGGATCGCGGTGGCGTGCTGGAGGGCCCAGGCGTGCGCGTCGGCGTCGGTGCCCGTGCCGGGCCGCTGCTTGAGCAGGTCGACCGCCCGGCCGGTCCGCTCGGCGAGCTCCTTGCGTTCGGCCGGCGGCTTCGACAGGTAGTCGTTGACGTATGTGTCGGCGTCGGTGGCGGGCCGCAGGCCCCGGTACAGCTCGGTGAGCTTCGGGACGAGTTCGGGGCGGGCCTTGGCCGCGTAGGCGCTCACCTTGTCGTACAGCTCGGCACCGGCGAACCCGCCGTCGTCGCCGACGAAGCGGACCGGGTCCTTCGGGTGCTTGACGTTGTACGCGCGCATCCACTGGAGCAGATCGCGGTACTCGGCGTTGTTCCACCACCGGTAGGTGCCCTGGAACTCCTCGTCCATGATCTGCTTCAGGTTGCCCTTGCCGCTCGTGAGGTAGGCGTTGAGCCGCAGTCCGGTGCTCCACGGGGCTTCGAGGGCGAAGGCCCGGAAGCCCTTCTCCTCGACCAGGTACCGCAAGACCCGGTGCTTGACGGTGAAGAACTCGTGCGAGCTGTGGGTGGCCTCGCCCAGCCCCACCACCCGGGCGTCGCCGACCATCCGGCCGAAGGGGCGGAGGTCGGCCAGGCCGCCGCGGGGCTCGCTGGTGCGCAGCGGGTGGGCCACCCGGTCCAGGGCCGCCTCGGGGGCGCGGAACGCGGTGGCCGCGGCCTTCTCCGGGTCGGCGTGCGGGGCGGCACCGGCGGAGACCGATGCGGCGGGCGGGGTGGTGGCGGAGGCGGCCGGGGCGACGGCCAGGGTGGCACCGAGCGGGACGAGCAGGGCGGCGAGCAGGGCCTTGTGCGTGTTCATGGGCCCCAACTCTCCCCGCGCGGGGGCCACCGGACCATCCACTGCGCACCCCAATCGGCCGGGGGGTTAGCTACACCCCTCGATGGTGGGTGGAGCACTGGGGCCCTGACCCGGCTTTACGGATGGGCGCCCCCGAACCCGGCCCCGCTGCCGTCCCGGCATCCGGGGCGGGCCTGATGCGGAAGCGGTCCTTGCGACGGCGGAAGACGAGGCGCCGGGGCCCGTACTGGGATCTGCAGCCCGTGGCGTGGTGGTCGCCGTGAAGGAAGGCCGCCCTGGGGCCCTGTCAGGGTCTCGAAAGGGCCTGTTCGACAAGCGCCCGCACGGCGCTACCGGGAGCCGCGCTCAGCGGGCGTTGCGCACCGGATGATGCCTTCCGGTTGGCGCGACCGGGTCCGCGGGACCGTGGAGAGGCGGTCGGCGCAGGGAGGAGCGGCAGGCTTCCCCCTGCCGGACAGGCTGAGGGTGTGCACGTCGCCGCACACCACTTCCCTCCGGCTCCGGCCCAGCACGGCCCAGAAGTGGGCATCCAGCCGAGTCTGCGGGCCCGAGCAGGAAGAAGGCCGCCGGGCGCGGCCGCGGGCGGTCGGCGGCGAGTTGGCGGTTCACGCCCGGATGGACAGGCGTGCGAGTGCCGCGTCGTACCGTGCCTGGAATCCCGCGTCGGCTGATACACGCAGCAGAGCGCCGAGCGCCCGTACCGCGCCGTCGTCGTAGCCGGAGGACTCCGCTTCCCGGGCCGCCAGGTCGAGTTGCCTGATGCCCTCGATTTCGTTGCCGAGCCCCAGCAGCGCCTCTCCCTTCACCATCAGCAGCAGGGTGTGGGGGATGTCGGTCGTGCCCGGCCGGTCGTGGAGGGCCAGGGCCTGGGTCGCGGTGTCGAGGGCCCGGCGCCATCTGCCGGCGTCGGCCCAGTGGCGGGCGAGGTGCTGCAGGGCCAGTTTCTCGGTGGTCCGGTCGCCGGCCTGACGCGCCAGCCGAACCGCCCGCTCGCACCCCTGCGCGGCCTCGTCCAGGCGGCCGAGCGCCGCTTGCGCCATGGCCACAACGAGCAGGGCGTTCGCCTCGGCCACCGCGTCATCTGCCCGGGAGGCCAGGGCGCGGGCGGCCTCCAGGTGGGTGAGCGCCTGCGGGATGCGCCCTTCCTCGATCAGGATCCAGCCGAGCACGTTGAGCACCCGTGACTCGCCGTGCTGGTCGGCGTCGGCCCGGGCCGCTTCGAGCGCGGTCTCAAGGAGCGGGGCCCAGCCGTCGCGCACGCGCCACACGATCAGCGGCCACAGCGTCAGGACGATCCGCCAGGTCCGCTCGTGCAGTGCGGCGGCGTGCGCCGCGGCCACCGCCAGGGTGAGGTCGTCCCGCTCGGCCGCGTACCAGGCCACGGCGGCGGACCGGTCGCCGAACTCCCGCACGGCGGCGGGCGGCAGGTAGTCCCTGGGCAGCGGGAAGCACTCCTCGTTGCCGGGCTCGGCCGCGGCCACCGCCGCGAGGCCCGTGGCGATGTAGTGGTCGAGCACGCGCTTGAGCGCATCGGGCCCGGCGTCCAGGCTCCGTGCGTAGAGCCGCACCAGATCGTGCATCGTCCAGCGGCCGGGCGCCGTCTCCGTGACGAGGTGCGCGACGGCCAGCCGCTCCAGACAGGCCTCGGCGGCTACCGGGTCCGTGTCCGCCAGGGCCGCCGCGGCATACCGGTCGACGTGCGTGCCGGGATGGCGGCCGAGATGGGCGAACAGGCGGGAGACCGGCCCCGGGAGCTGGTGCAGCGTCACCCGCAGCGCCGCCCGTACGCCGGTGTCCTCCACCTCCAGCAGGCTCAGCCGACGCGTCTCGTCGGACAGCTCGGCGGCCATCGCGCCCAGCGGCCAGGCGGGCCGTTGCGCCAGCCGGGCGGCCGCCACCCGCAGCGCCAGGGGCAGCCCGCCGCACAGCTCGGCCAGCCGTCGCGCAGCCGCCGGCTCCGCGCGTACCCGTTCGGCGCCGAGGACCTCGGCGAGGAGCAGCGTGCCCTCCCTCGGCCCGAGCACGTCCACGGCGACGGGCCGGGCGGTGTCGGTGACGATCAGCCCCGGCAGCCGGTGTCTGCTGGTGACGACGGTGACGCAGCGGCGCCCGCCGGGCAGGAGCGGTCTGACCTGCTCGGAGTCCCGCGCGTTGTCGAGCACCACCAGGAGCCGGCGGTCGGCGGCCAGCGACCGGAACAGCGCGGCCGCGCCGTTGGCCGACTGAGGTATCCGGCCGTGCGCCACACCGAGCGCCGGCAGGAACTCGCGCAGCACCTCCATGAGAGAGGGCTCGCCCTGGTCGCCGAAGCCGCGCAGGTCGGCGTAGAGCTGCCCGTCGGGAAACCTCGCACGGCTGTGGTGGGCCCAGTGCAGCACGAGCGCCGTCTTGCCCACCCCGGCGGGCCCGATGACCAGGCAGACGGGCGCCTCGCCCGCAGCGGCCCGGGACACAGCGGCCAGCTCCGCCGCCCGCCCGTGAAAGCCGCGCGGCGCCCTTGGCAGCAGATCGGGCGCCCCCGCCACGGTATCCACTACGGCGACAGGCGGCAGTACCTCCTTGGCGGGGGCCCGGCGGGGCCGTCCCAGGCTCGCCAGGCGCTCCAGTTCCCTCGCGTCCTGCGGGCTCAGCCGCAGGGTCGTGGCCAGGGCGGACACAGTCCGGCGCTGCGGCCCACGGGAGTGGCCGCGCTCCATGTACGACAGGGCCCGCACGCTGATTCCCGCCGCCTGCGCCAGCTCCTCCTGGGTGAGCCCGGCGCCCTGGCGCAAGCTGTGCAGGAGCGCGCCGAAGCCGCCCGCGGCCGGTGTACCGGTACCCATGCTCAAAGCCCCCACAACGCCAGGGCCCACCGGATGCGCAACCCCACCCGCAAAAGTATGCAGCACCCTACTTTTGCCGGTGGATTTTCCTGTTGCGCCCAGGTTCCGTCGGGTTGACTCAAGGGCGCACGAACGCGGGGCCGGCCCCACCCGGCCGCCGCGCTCCGTCACTTCACGTACCCCGTGTCCGCCGGTGATCCCCGTGCCGAACACCACCGGGAGTGGACCCACCGGTGTCACCAACACGCCTTGCCCGCGCCGCGACATCCACCTCTCCCCGGCCTTCGCGCACACCGACGAACCCACCTAGGAAAGGCCTGCTCCGATGTCATTCACCCTGTCCGAGGCGCGAAGAAGGGTCCCTGCGCCAGTCGTGGCACTGGCCGTTCTGCTCGGCCTGCTCATCGGATATCCCGCTCCGGCCGCTCATGCCACTCCGCCCGACGAAGAGACGGTAGCGACGTACAACTCGCAGGGCTACAGACCGGATGATCTGAGGACTCTCACCAGGCGCAACACCATCGTCATGGTTCAGGAGGCGGGTCCCCGCCCGGCGCAATGGAGCTACATAGGCTGGCACGATCGGGGCACCTACCGCGTTCACCAGTACGAATGGCGTCTGGGCGGCAGGGATGGGGTCCGGCATGTCTACTGGCTCTCGGGTGACCCGAACGGAGGGACCGGCGGCCGGGTCAATCTGATGATCATCACGCATCGGCTCGCGGACGATGTGTACGTCGCTCCCCCCGGCCGGAACGGGGCGCGGCCCGCCCTGGGCCTGCGCTTCGGTGACGACATCTACTACTCCGTGCACGCACAGGCGTCCGGCACCCAGAACGAAGCCCCCGACCTGCTCGCGAACATCGCGAATCAGGCACGCCAGGCGGGGAACCACGGTTGGACGGCGGTAGGAGACTGGAACCGT
The DNA here is from genome assembly GCF_055567735.1 of Streptomyces sp. NPDC026394. Lineage (NCBI taxonomy): Bacteria > Bacillati > Actinomycetota > Actinomycetes > Kitasatosporales > Streptomycetaceae > Streptomyces > Streptomyces sp. NPDC026394. The sequence goes on along the minus strand of NZ_JBVHPX010000006.1, from coordinate 278,916 downwards.
GACCCGAGCGCGATGCGTGGGGCGATCACCCTGCAGGCCGGGTTCATGTTCAGGTACGGGGACAGCACTCAGCAGAGTGGCGGGGAGCTGGACTACATGATCACCTCTCGTAACATGCCCAACTACTTCGCGCGGCGGTCCGCGGGCATGAGTTCGGACCACTACCCCATAGAATTTCGCGGCCACCGCTACCACGACGAGTGGATGGGCCTCGAAAGCGCCAGTGATCTCAACAGTGTCCTGGGCATCGAGGGACGCAGCCCGGCGAACGGCACGCGGATCGTCCCGGTCACTGACAGTTACATGGCCGACGTCACCTGGCGCACGCGGGGCGCCGGGCGCGGCCACGTCAATCTCGTCAACAATCAGACCCAGAAATGCATCGATGTCTCCGGCGGCAATGACGCCACCAGCGGAAGCTCCCTCAACGAATGGGACTGCGCCGGACAGCTCAGCCAGGAATTCCTTGTCTTTCAATATGGCGGGCATCTTCAGCTTCTGCACACGAGGACCAATCTGTGCGTGACCATGATGGGCGACAAGCGCAACAGATACCCCGCCTTGAACAAGTGCACCTCCTCGAATGACACCCAGTACTTCATACCGAGGTTCCGTGGCGACTCCTGACCAGTGACACGCGCGCGGCCGGCAGCCCCCCGCTGCTGGCCGCGCGCTCCCGCAGGCACCGCTGCCCGGCGGCGCCGGGGCTCGCGAGGTCGAGACCGGCGGGGCCGACGCGGCGTGCGACCGTTCCGTGGCCCTTCAGGGCACCGAGGTCGGCCATGCGTGTTCTCGGACGTTGGCGGTGCGCTGTTCGTCAGGCAGGCCGATCCAGGAGGGCGAGGACTCGCTGCCCACGTAAGTCCGCTGCCGGAACCGGTCTGTCGTGGGCGTCTGTTGCCATGCCTTGATCTCCTCGGGTCGTCAGAGATCAAGTCTGCCGTTCAAGCTGCCGGTTCCGGGGTCTTTTCCCGACAACTCCGACCTGTCCAGGCTCGGAGCCGCTGCGGTCCGCCCTGTCTACCGCGAGATCATTGTCAGCGCCTTCCGAGGGTGCAGTACGGCATCTCGTGGCGTCACGGGCCTGACCGTTCCCCACGCCAGTCGCCGGCCGGTCGCTGCCCCGAAGGCCGAGCCCGCCGCGATGTGACTGAGGCCGTGGAGGCGGCCGGCGCTCGTGGGGTGTTCAGGGGCGGCGGGGCGGGTGGTGTGTTCGGGTGAAGAGGGGGTGGTGTATCTGATGGGGTGGAATTCTGGAGCTTCTCCGGCGCTTTTCGTTACGCGTAGTAAGGGTTTTGGGGGAGGTCGCGGGGAGGGGTTCGGAGGAGAATGGTGGACTTCTGAAATACTTTCCGGTGCGGCCTGGTCGGGGGGGCGGGCCGGGGTAATGTTGAGGTAATGCGGAACATGTCAGATGGGGCGGTCGGCGCCGGGGTGCGGACGCGGGCGGTGACCGTTTCGGAGGCCGGGGCAACCGGTCGGTGTGGAATTCCTGTGACCGTTGGAGCCGAAGGGTCGGTTGCGGCTGGATTCCCGTCCAACTGAACAACGCGAGTCCGGATACGGGGGTGAACCGGCTCATGAGGTTGGTGGAGCGGGACACGGAGCTCTCCGTCCTGGAGGGCCTGCTCGACGCCTGCGCGGCCGGGCGCGGGGGAGCGGTGGTGGTCAGCGGCGCGGTGGGCAGCGGCAAGACGGCCCTGCTGCGCGCCTTCCGGGAGCGGGCCGCGCCCACCGGGGCCTTGTGGTTGCAGGCCACGGCGGCCGCGGCGGAGAAGGACGTGCCGCTGCGCGCGGCCGGGCAACTGCTGCGCACCGCGGAGCTGGCCGGCGCGGGCGCGGGACCGGTGGTGTGGCTGCCGCCGCCGGCCGGGGGCGGTGGCGCGCCGGTGCGGGCGGCCGCGGGGTCCATTCCCGCGGAAGTCGCCGTGAACGTCATTCCCCGGGTGTGCGGCATTCTGCTCGCGCAGGCCAGGAAGCGGCCGGTCGTCGTGTGTATCGACGATGTCCATCAGGCCGACGCCTATTCGTTGGAATGTGTGCTGTACGTGGTGCGGCGGCTGGCCGTCAGCAGGATTCTGGTGGTCCTCGGGGAAAGCAGTGGTACGGCCTGGGAGGACAGTCCGGTGCGGCGGGAATTGCTGCGCGGTCCGGCGTGCAGATTTCTGCACGTCGGTCCGTTGCCGCGGGACGGTGTCGTCGCCATGCTGGCCGCCGGGCAGAAAGGGCGGCGTTCGGCGCCGCCCGTCGCGGAATTCCACCGGCTGAGCGGCGGCAGTCCGCTGCTGATGCGGGCGCTGCTGGACGACTACGCGGACGCGGAGCGGGCCGGGGGCGCCGGACCGGTGCCCGGTGAGGCGTACGAACGTGCCGTGGCACAGTGCCTGAGCCGCGGCGACGACCTCACGCGCCGTACCGCGTGGCTGCTGGCGGTGCTCGGGGAGCGGGCCGCGCACGGCGGGTTCGCCGAACTGCTCGGGGTGCCCCGCCAGGCCGGCGAACGTAGCCTGCGCGCCTTGCACGACATGGGGTTGCTCGCCGATGGCCGGTTCCGTCACGAGGCGGGACGGACGGCGGTGCTGCGGCGGGCGGAACCGCCGCGCAGCGCGCGCCTGGAGGCCCGCGTCGCCCAGGTGCTTTACGAGCACGGTGCGCCGGCGACCGCACTGGCCCGTCATCTGGTGGCCGCGGAGACCGTGGACGCGCCGTGGGCGCTGCCCGTGCTGCTGGAGGCGGCGGAGGCGGCGCTGGCCCGTGACGAGGTGGGCACCGCGCTGGACTGCCTGCGCGTGGCCAGGGACGGCTGTGCGGACGAGCGGCAGCTGCTGGAGGTCAGGCTCGCCCTGGTACGGGCCGGGTGGCGGGTCGATCCGTCCGCCGCCGTACGGCACTTGTCGGCGCTCACCGACGCGGCACCGGCCGGGCGGCTCACGGCGCGCGCCATGAAGGAGTTGGTCGGCCATCTGCTGTGGTTCGGCAGGGCGGACGATGCCTTGGAGGTTCTGCGGATCGTGGAGGAGAAGGAGGGCGACGAGGGGGAAGAGGCGGAAGAGGAGGGAGGCGGAGCGCTGGAGCCGGTGCGGTTCTGGTTCGCCTACGGGTATCCGGGGCTGGCGGGGAAGTACCGCGCCGAGGTGGCGGCGGGCCCGTACCGAGGTACGGCGGCGGGCGCCCGGGCCTCCGGCCTGACGCCCGAGCAGGACAACCAGCAGCGCGCGCTCGCCCTGATGGCTTCCGTACTGGACCAGAGGGTTACCGGCGACGTGACCGGCCGTGCGGAGCGGATCCTCCAGGAGACCCGGCCGGAGGACCGTACCCCGGCGGCGGGGCTGGCGGCGCTGGTCGCGCTCATCGTCGCCGACGGGCTGCCGGAGGCCGCCCGCTGGTGCGAGATCCTGCTCGCGGAGGCGCGGGAGCACCGTACGCCCATGTGGCAGTCGCTGTTCGCCTCGGCCAAGGCGTTCATCGAGATCAGACTCGGCGAGCTGGCCGCGGCGGAGGAGTCGGCGCACACCGCGCTCACCGTCGTCCCGCCCGAAGGGTGGGGCGCGGCCGTCGCCGTCCCGGTCGCCGCGCTGCTGTACACGAAGGCCGCCACGGGACGGCTGGACGAGGCGGCGGCCCACCTGGAGGTCCCGGTGCCCGACGCGGCGTTCCGGACGCCCGCCGGGCTGCTGTATCTCTGGGCCCGCGGTCACCACCAGTTCGCCGCCGGCCGGCCGTATGCTGCGCTGGAGGACTTCCACCGCTGCGGCGACCTGATGGCACGGTGGCGCCTGGACCTGTCCGGGCTCGTGCCGTGGCGGACGGACGCCGCGCAGGTCCATGTCGCGCTGGGGGACGACCGCCGCGCGCGGGCCCTGCTGGAGGAGGAGCTGGTCCGTACCGGGCGCCGCCCGCTGTGGACACGGGGCGTCGCGCTGCGGGTGCTGGCGGCGCTGGCCGAGCGCGCGGACCGGCCGCGGCTCCTGGGGGAGGCGATGGACATCCTCCAGCGCGGCGGGCACCGGCTGGAGCTGGCGTACGCGATGGCGGAACTGTCGTACAGCTACTGGGACGTGAACGACGACAGCCGGGCACGGATCGCGGCGCGCAAGGCGCAGCAGCTGATGCGGGAGTGCGGCATCAAGGCGCCCGTCCTGAAGGCGTCGCCGGTCGGTGCGGCGAGCGCCGGTCCGCCCGAACGGTCCGGGGCGGGCTGCGCGGGACGCCCGCCCGCCGAGCTGAGCGGCGCGGAGCTGCGGGTCGCGACGCTCGCCGCCCGGGGCTACACCAACCGGCAGATCGCCGGGGCGCTGTTCATCACGATCAGCACCGTGGAGCAGCACCTGACCCGGGCGTACCGGAAGCTGGGTGTGCAGCGCCGTACCGACCTGGCGACGCGGCTGGAGCCGGACACCGGTCTCGACGGGTGCGGGGACGGCGCTCAGCGGGACTGCCTGCGTGCCGGGTAGGCGCGGGGCGGGCGGGAGCGGGGGACGGGCGTGCGGAGCCGCGGTGCATGTTGCGCGGTTGGACAGCCCGGCGCGTGCGTGTGGAATCATTGACGGTGAAAAGAAATTCCGCGAACTCCATTGCGGGACAAGGGAGTTGTCGTGTTCTGGCAGCGCGACCGGAGTTGGCGGGCGGGTGCGTACCGGGGCCGGCGCCGGAGGCGTCCGGGGCGGCGGTGCCGCGGCCGGACGGCCCGTACGAGCCCCGGCATCTGGTCCGGCGCACGGCGGTGCGGGCGTGCGCCGGACTCTCGTCCCACCGCATCCGGCCGGCCGGTGCCGGCCACTCAACGGGAGGAACCCCTCATGGTGGTGGTGATGGCCCCCGGGGCCACGCAGGAGGATGTCGACGCCGTCGTCGGCCTGGTGCGCTCGGCGGGTGGTGACGCCTTCGTCAGCCGGGGGGTGACCCGGACGATCGTCGGACTCGTCGGGGACGTGGACGAGTTCGAGGCGCTCAACCTGCGCAGCCGCAGGGGCGTCCTCGACGTCGTACGGATCTCCGTGCCCTACAAGCTCGTCAGCCGGGAGCACCACCCCGCCCGGTCGGTCGTGCGGGTCGGCGGTGTGCCGATCGGGCCCGACACCCTGTCCGTCGTCGCGGGCCCGTGCGCGGTGGAGTCCGCCGAGCAGACACTCGCCGCGGCGCGGATGGCCCAGGCCGCCGGGGCCGCGATGCTGCGCGGCGGCGCGTTCAAGCCGCGCACCTCGCCGTACGCCTACCAGGGGCTGGGCGAGACCGGGCTGCGCATCCTCGCCGACGTGCGGGCCGAGACCGGGCTGCCGGTGGTCACCGAGGTCATCGACCCGGGCAGCGTCGAACTGGTCGCCTCCTACGCGGACATGCTCCAGGTCGGCACCCGCAACATGCAGAACTTCGCGCTGCTCCAGGCGGTGGGCTCCGCGGGCAAACCCGTGCTGCTCAAGCGCGGGTTCGGCGCGACCATCGACGAGTGGCTGATGGCCGCCGAGTACATCGCGCAGCGCGGCAACCTGGACATCGTGCTGTGCGAGCGCGGCATCCGCACGTTCGAGACCGCGACCCGCAACACGCTGGACATCAGCGCGGTGCCGGTGGCCCAGCGGCTGTCGCACCTGCCGGTGATCGTGGACCCGTCGCACTCCGGCGGCCGCCGGGAGCTGGTCCTGCCGCTGATGCGGGCGGCGCTGGCGGTCGGCGCGGACGGCGTCATGATCGATGTGCATCCGGCGCCGGAGACGGCGCGGTGCGACGGTGACCAGGCGCTGCTGGAGGCCGACATGCGGGAGATCGCCAGTACCGCCACGATCCTGTCGCCGCTGATGGGCCGGACGCTCACGCAGCCGGTGCCGCAGGCGGCGGCCGTCGCCTCCTGAGATTCCAGGAGCCCCGGCTCCTCCCGGCGGGGTGCGCACCGCCGGTAGGGGTACCCCGACAGGCGGCCGGACGAAAGCGCACACGACCCACCGTCCGGCCGCTTGGTACAGGCCAATTTCCGCGCCGGCGGCCGGACGGACGGGACGCCCGGGGACCGGTGTTCCCCGGTGCACGGCGCCGCCCGCGATAGGGGTAGCGGCGCTGAACCCGTGATGTCGCCGGAGGCCGGCCCGTCGCACATCTTGGGGTATGTCGGAGAGATGCGATACGCACAGGGCGGCGGACTGACCGCCGAGCGGCGGGAGTTCCGCGAACGGCTGCGGCTGAAGGCGGTCGAACGCTTCGCGCGGGGCGAGACCAACGCGGTGATCGCCCGGGAGCTGCGGGTGAGTGTGCGGTCGGTGCAGCGGTGGCGCCGGGCCTGGCAGCAGGCGGGGGAGCGGGCGCTGGACTCGAAGGGGCCGGCGTCCCGGCCGCGGCTGAGCCCGGCCCAGTTCCGCCTGCTGGAGGCGGAACTCGCCCGGGGCCCCGCGGCGTACGGCTGGTCGGGGGACCGCTGGACGCTGGAGCGCATCCAGGCCGTGATCGTGCGGCGCTTCCGGGTCACGTACACGGTGCAGGGCGTACGCAAGCTGATGCGCCGCCACGGGTGGACGTACGTGCCGCCGGTGGCCGGCGGGGAGGGACGGGAGCCCGGTGGCTGGACGCGGGCGGAGGACGGGCGCGGGGGGCGCGCCCGGCGGGGAAAGCGGGCCGGCTGACCGGCTCGCGCGTCCACCGGTGTCGCGGTGGCGGGGCGGGAGCCGAAATCGCCGATTCCGGTGCCCGGGGGAATGCGACATCGCGGGTTCAGGCACTTCAGGTAGGGGTGCCCCGTAGATAAAGGCACTGTTAGAGTATGTATCTGAATGGGGGAAGATGGTTTGTTTGAATATGTGTTCCGCTTCGCGTGGGGCGTTTTCTGCGGTTCGGGAACCTTCCTCCCCCGCCGGGAGTTGTAACCGGTCGAGAAGCGGGGGTGGGTTCTACACACCTGAACGGCCCGGTGATGTCCTACTCAGGCCGGCATCGCCGAAGCACGGGCCTGCCGTACGTCGTTAGGGTGCGTCAGCGCGAGCTTGCGCACGGGGGAATCACAACGCGAGGAGCCTGGAGTGGAACCTGGGCAGGCGCACCTGGATATGCAGACGGTCGTCGAGGTGGAGATCAATTCTCTCTCGGTGGCCGGCTCTCCGCGTATATCCGGGGAAGACACCGAACATGTGGAGATGCTGACGGTGGCACAGGCACCGCTGCCGCCCATCATCGCGCATCGCGCGACGATGCGGGTCATCGACGGCGTCCACCGACTGCGCGCCGCGGAACGGCGCGGCGACGACAAGATCGCGGTGCGGTTCTTCGACGGTGACGAGGCCGACGCCTTCGTCCTCGCCGTCGAGTCGAACATCACGCACGGCCTTCCGCTGTCCATGGCGGACCGCAAGAACGCGGCCGAACGCATCATCCGTTCGCACCCGTTGTGGTCGGACCGGATGATCGCCTCGGTCACCGGAATCGCGCCGGGCACCGTCGCGGACATCCGCCGGCGGGTGGCGGGCGCGGCGTCCGCGGGGCGCGGCAGGATCGGCCAGGACGGCCGCTTCCGGCCGCTCAACGGGGCCGAGGGCCGCCGGCTCGCCGGCAATCTCATCGCCGAGAACCCCGGTCTGTCGCTGCGGCAGATCGCGCGGGCGTCCGGGATCTCGCCCGAGACGGCGCGCGACGTCCGCAACCGGCTGCGCCGGGGCGAGGAGCCGCTCCTGAAGGGGCGGGGCCGGCCGGCCAGGGCACCGCAGGAGCAACTGTCCGCCGGGCCCGCCGACGCGGGCGACGGCGGTGACGGCAACGCGCCCGTCCGGATGCCCGTCCAGGACCGGACGGTGGTGGTCCGCCGCCTCAAGGTCGACCCGGCCCTGCGGTTCAGCGAGACCGGACGGACGCTGCTGCGGCTGCTGAGCATTCACACGATCAGCGCGGAGGAGTGGGACGACATCATGGCAAACATTCCTCCGCACTGCAGCGGCATCATCGCGCAACTGGCCCGGGAATGCGCGGACATCTGGGCGGACTTCGCCCAGCGGGCCGAGCGCAACGTCGCCGAGGCCGTCTGACAGGCGGCCGCACCATGTCCAAGTGAGGAACGCGGCCGGTTGGACGAATGCCGGGCCGGCCGCACCCGATGAGAATGCGCGATACGGTCGGTACCGGCGGGCGCCCGCGAAAGCGCCGCCCGCCGGGCCGCCCGGCACCCGGCACCGTGAATTCCCCGGTGCACCGGTGTGCCGGGGGCCGGTGCTGCACTTTCACCTTTTTCCGTGGCCGGGCGAGAAATCCCTGGAGCCGCCCCGGGCCCATCGGCCTGGCTGGCGGGAGTTGATATGGGTATCGTCGAAAAGGCGCACGGCAGCAGGACAGCATTCCGGTCACCGCATCCGGTGGGCCGGCCTTCGTGAAAGCCCGCCGAACATGACGGATCGGGCGCCCCTCGGGGTGCCGCCTTTTCCATGCGGTCCGACCGCATGACCAGGAATCCCGACCCAGGAGGTTTCCGCTGATATGTTTGCCGGACAAGGCTCGGGCATCATGCTGGCGACGTACGACGACCCGGGCAATTCCACGGCTTCGCAGCGGCTCCGGCCGGGAACGCTCCGCCGGATTCTCGCGTATGCGAAACCGCATTCCCGCGAGAGCGTCCTGCTGTTGCTGCTGACCGTGGTGGACTCGCTCATCGTCGTCTCCACCCCGCTGCTCCTCAAAGAGCTCATCGACGTCGGCATCCTCCAGAAGGACACCACGGTGCTGACGGTCATCTCGCTCGTCGTCGCGGGGCTCGCCCTCCTCGACGCGGGGCTGCAACTCGCGCAGAGCTGGTACTCGGGCCGGATCAGCCAGGGCGTCAGCTACGACCTGCGGGTGCAGGCGTTCACCCACGTACAGCGCCAGCCGCTGGCCTTCTTCACCCGGACCCAGACCGGGTCCCTGGTCAGCCGGCTCAACACGGACGTGGTGGGCGCGCAGCACGCGCTGGGCACCCTGCTGGGCTCGCTGTCCAGCGTGTTCACGCTGGTGCTGGTCCTCGGCAGCATGTTCTACCTGTCGTGGCTGGTCAGCCTGATCGCGCTGGTGATCCTGCCGGTGTTCATGATTCCCGGCGCGCTGGTCGGGCGGCGGCTGACCCGCTACTCCCGTGAACAGATGCAGATGAACGCCGAGATGGGCGCGACCATCGGCGAGCGCTTCAACGTGGCGGGCGCGATGCTCTCCAAGCTCTTCGGCCGCCCGCACGAGGAGGCGCGGCTGTTCGCCGAGCGCGCGGGCAAGGTGCGCGAGGTCGGCGTCACCTGGATGGTGCTGAGCCGGCTGACGGTCATCATCATGACGCTGCTGGCCGCCGTCGTCACCGCGCTCGTCTACGGCCTCGGCGGTGCCATGGTCGTCGACGGCACCTTCCAGGTCGGCACGCTGGTGGCGCTGGCCGCCCTGCTGGCCCGCCTGTACGGCCCGATCACCCAGCTCTCCAGCATCCAGGGCGAGGCGCACACCGCGATGGTCAGCTTCGACCGGATCTTCGAACTGCTCGACCTGAAGCCGCTGATCACCGAGCGGGAGAACGCCACCGACCTGCCGGCGCCGGACGACGGAGCCGCCCCCGAGATCACCTTCGACGGGGTGTCCTTCCGCTACCCGAAGGCCAGCGAGGTCTCCCTGGCGTCCCTGGAGTCGCACGCGCTGCCCGCCGACGAGCGGTCCCAGGAGTCGCCCGAGGTGCTGCGCGACATCAGCTTCACGGCGCCGTCCGGCAAGCTCACCGCGCTGGTGGGCCCGTCCGGCGTGGGCAAGACGACCGCCACGCACCTGGTGTCGCGGCTGTACGACCCGTCGGCGGGCAGTGTCCGCATCGCCGGGCAGGACCTGCGCGACGTCACCCTGGACTCGCTGCGCCGGACCGTCGGTGTGGTCTCCCAGGACGCCCACCTCTTCCACGACACCATCCGCAACAACCTCACCTACGCCCGCCCCGGCGCCACCGAGGAGGAGCTGATCGAGGCGTGCCGGGCCGCGCAGATCTGGGACACCATCAGCTCGCTGCCCAGCGGCCTGGACACGGTGGCGGGCGACCGCGGCTACCGGCTCTCGGGCGGCGAGAAGCAACGTCTGGCACTGGCCCGGCTGCTGCTCAAGGCCCCCTCGATCGTGGTCCTCGACGAGGCGACCGCACACCTGGACTCGGAGTCCGAGGCGGCCGTCCAGCGGGCCCTGAAGACGGCGCTGCACGGCCGTACCTCCGTCGTCATCGCGCACCGGCTGTCCACCATCCGGGAGGCCGACCAGATCCTGGTCTTCGATGAGGGCGGCATCCGCGAGCGGGGCACGCACGAGGAGCTGCTGGCGGCCGGCGGGCTCTACGCGGAGCTGTACCACACGCAGTTCGCCCGGCAGGCGGTCAACGGCAGCGGGCCCGAACCGGCCGGGCCCGGTTCCGAGGAGGAGCGCAGCCCGCAGGAGGCCGCGCCGCAGATGATGCCGGGCGGCATGGTCTTCTTCGACGGCTCCGGGCCCGGCGACGGCGGCGGCGCCCCGGGTGGCGGGGTGTGGCACACCAACGGGCCGGGCCCCGGCGGCCGCTGAGCCGCCGACCGACGGCCGCCGGGCGGCCGCGTACACGGGGAACGACGCGCCACCGCCGCGGGCGACCGCCGCGGTGGCGCGGCAGGCAGAAGCGAGCAACGGGTTGTCCGTCAAAGGGGGAGAAATGGAAGGCCAGGCACAGTTCACTGCGCCCCTGACCGCTTGCCAGGAGGGGACGTGGCTGGCCCAGCGCGCGGAGAACCCGCCCCGGCAGTACGACATCAGGCAGTACGCCGATGTGCTGGGCCCGCTCGACACGGACGTCTTCCGGCGGGCGCTGCGGCAGGCCGTCGCCGAGACCGAGGCGCTCCGGCTGCGGTTCACGCAGGACGGCGGCGTCCCGGTGCAGGTGATCCGGGCGGCCGGGGAGAAGATCGCGCTGCGGCACGTCGACCTCACCGACGAGAACGCACCGTGGGAGGCGGCGCAGGCACTGATGCGCGCGGACGGCCGGCACCCGGCCGATCCCACCGAAGGGGACCTCTGCGCGCACGTCCTCTTCAAGCTGGCCCCCGACCGGTACGTCTGGTACCAGCGCCACCACCAACTGCTGGTCGACCACTTCGGGAGCACCCTGCTGGCCCGCCGCGTCGCCGCTCTCTACAGCGCGACCCTGCGCGGTGAGCCGTACTGCCCGCCCGGGCACGTCCCGCTGCGCGAGCTGTGGGAGCAGGAGGCCGCCTACCGGGAGTCGCCGCGGCACGAGGCCGACCGCCGGTACTGGCACGAGCACTTCGCCGACCGGCCGGAACCGGCCACCGTGCCGGGCCACCGGTCGGTGAGCCGGGACGCCCGCCCTCGCGCGTCCGGACACCTGTCGGCCGCCGGCCGGGAAGCGCTGCGGACCGCCGCCGACCGTACGGGGGTGAGCCGCGGCGCGCTCGTCGTCGCCGCGGTCGCCACCTTCGTGTGTCGCACGACGGGGGCGGAGGAGGCGCTGCTGAGCTTCCCGGTCGACGGGCGTACGGGTCCGGCGGCCCGGCGGACGCCCTGCGCGACCGCCAACGTGCTGCCGCTGCGGCTGCCCGCCCGGCCCGGCGACAGCCTCGCCGGGCTGGCCCGCGCCGCGCAGCGGGAGATCGACGGGCTGCTGGAACACCGGAGGTACCGCGGCGAGCGCCTGCACGCCGAACTGGGGCGGCCGGGCGGCCGCCGTGACTTCGGCCCTTCGGTCGCCGTCCCGGCGAACGGCACGGACCTGCGGTTCGGCGAGGCCCGGGGCGCCCTGCACGACCTGCCGGGCGGGCCCGTCGAGGCGTTCTCCGTGGTGCTGCGCGAGCTGCCGGACGACGCCGGGACGAGTGTCGTCCTCGAAGCCGACCCGGCGCTGTACGACCAGGAGTGGGCCGGGGCGGGACACCGGGCCTTCGTCCGGCTCCTGGAGCAGGCGGCGGCCGAACCCGAACTGCCCGTCGGGCGGTTCGGGGTGCTGGGCGCGCCGGAGCACGGGCTCGTCGTGGAGGGCTGGAACGCCACGGGCGCCGAGCGGCCGGGCACCTCGGTGCCGGAGCTGGTCGCCCGCCAGGCCGCGCGCCGGCCCGGCTCCGTCGCCGTGTCCGACGACGAACGCGCCCTGACGTACGCGGAGTTGGACACGGAGGCGGGCCGTCTGGCCACGTACCTGATCAGCCGGGGCGTGACACGCGGGAGCCGGGTCGCCGTGCTGATGGAGCGCTCGGCCGGACTGCTGGTGGCGCTGCTCGGAGTCTGGAAGGCGGGCGCGGCGTACGTGCCGGTGGACGCCGCGTACCCGGCGGAGCGGGTGGCGGTCATGCTGGCCGACTCGGCGCCCGCGGCCGTGCTGTGCACCGGGAGCACCCGGGCCGCGGTGCCGCCCGGCGTGCCCGCCGGCGTCGTGGTGCTGGACGACCCCCGGACCCGGGCGGCCGTGGCCGGGAGCCCGGCGCAGGCCCCTGCGGTCCGGGTGGGCCCCGAGGACCTGGCGTACGTGATGTACACCTCCGGCTCGACCGGGGTGCCGAAGGGTGTGTCGATGCCGCACGGCAGCGTCGCCGGGCTCGTCGGGCAGCGCGACTGGTCCGTCGGCGCGGACGACGCGGTGCTGATGCACGCGCCGCACGCCTTCGACGCCTCGCTGTTCGAGGTGTGGGTGCCGCTGGTGTCCGGGGCGCGCGTGGTGGTGGACGGGCAGGGCGTGGTGGACGGGCCGCGGATCCGTGCGGCCGTGGCGGCGGGGGTCACGGCGGTACATCTGACCGCGGGCTCGTTCCGGGTGGTGGCCGAGGAGTCGCCGGAGTGCTTCGCCGGGCTGCGCGAGGTGCTGACCGGGGGTGACGTGGTGCCGCCCGCCGCTGTGGCGCGGGTGCGCGCGGCCTGCCCCGAGGTGGCCGTACGGCATCTGTACGGGCCGACCGAGGCCGCCCTGTGCGCCACCTGGCACCGGCTGCGGCCCGGTGATCCGGTGCCGTCCGTACTGCCGGTGGGCCGCCCGCTGGACAACCGCCAGGTGTACGTACTGGACGCGTTCCTCCAGCCCGTACCGCCGGGCGTGACGGGCGAACTGTGCATCGCCGGCACGGGCCTGGCGCGCGGCTACCTCTCCCGCCCCGGCCTGACAGCGGAACGCTTCACCGCCAGCCCCTTCGTCCCCGGCGAGCGGATGTACCGCACCGGCGACATGGTGCGCTGGACCGACGACGGCGAACTGGTCTTCGTCGGGCGGGCGGACGCCCAGGTCAAGGTGCGCGGCTTCCGTATCGAGCCCGGGGAGATCGAAGCGGCGCTGGCGGCCCACCCGGCGGTCGGCGAGGCGGTGGTGGTGGCCCGCGAGGACCGGCCGGGAGAGCGCCGGCTGGTGGCCTACGTCGTGGCGCAGCCCGCGTCCGACGGCGGGTCGCGGGACGGTCAGCCGTCGCGCGACGAGCGGCCGTTCCGCGACGAGCCGGGCGGCGAGCGGGCCGCCGCGGGCGCGGGCAGCGCTTCGGAAGCCCTGCTCACCGGGGAGTCCGGCGGCAGCGCGGGCGCGGCGGGCCGGGACACCGGCGCGCTGCTCGCGGCGCTGCGCGAGTTCGTGGGCGGGCGGCTGCCCGAGTACATGGTGCCGTCGGCGTTCGTCCCGCTGGACGGGCTCCCGCTGACCGTGAACGGCAAGGTCGACCACCAGGCGCTGCCCGCACCCGACTTCACCGGCAGCGGGTCGGCGCGGGAGCCGCGCGGCGCCGCCGAGGAGACCCTGTGCGCGCTGTTCGCGCAGGTGCTCGGCCGGGAACGGGTGGGACCCGAGGACAGCTTCTTCGAGCTGGGCGGCGACTCGATCATGGCGGTGCAGCTCGCCTCGCGGGCGCGCCGCGCCGGGCTGGTGCTGACCACACGCCAGGTCTTCGACGAGCGGACCCCGGAGCGGCTGGCCCGGGTGGCCCCCGCCCCGCAGGCCGGGCCGCCGGACGCGGACACGGAGACCGGCGAGGTGCCCTGGGCGTCGCTGAGCCCCGCGCGGGGCGGGAACTTCGCGCGCTGGGCGGTCCTGGCGGCCCCGGACGGTCTGCGGCCGGAGTCACTGCGGGCCGCAGTCACCGCCCTCCTGGACACCCATGCCGTACTGCGCGCACGGACCACCGACGGGGGCAACGGCCCCCGCACGGTGGTGCCCGCCCGCGGCACGGTGGACGCGACGGCACTGGTCACCCGCGAGTCCGTGGCCGCGGCGGACCTCGGCCCCGCCGCCGAACGCGCGGCCCGCGAAGCGGTGGCACGGCTCGACCCCTCGGCCGGGGCGAACCTCCGGGCGACATGGCTGGACGCGGGCGCCGCACAGCCCGGCCGCCTGGTGCTCGCGGTCCACCACGCGGTGGCGGACGCGGCGTCCTGGCGCATCCTGGTCCCGGACTTCGTGGCCGCGTGCGAGGCCGCGGCCGCCGGCCGCACGCCGGCGCTCGGCCCGGTGGGCACGTCCTTCCGGCACTGGGCGGGCCTGCTGGCCGCGCAGGCGACCCAGGAGCACCGGGACGCGGAGACGGACGGCCCGCGCGCCGGCACCCTTCCAGAGGGGGGCGCCCCCGCGAGCACAGCGGCGGACGCGGACGCGGAACCTGCCGGAACGGCGCGCCGCATGGTCTGGACCGTGCCGCCGCAGCAGACGGCGGCGCTGGTGGACCGGGCACCCGCCGTGTTCCACTGCACCGCCGACGAGGTGCTGCTGGCCGCGCTGGCCGCAGCGGTCGCCCACGGGCGCGAGGGGCGTGCGGACGCCCGTACCGGTGTCCTGCTGGACATCGAGCGGGACGGCCGTCGCGGTGGCCCGGACGGGCTCGACCTGTCCCGTACGGTGGGCCGGTTCACCCGTGTGCACCCCGTACGGCTGGACCTCTCCGGGACCGCCCTGAGCGAGGTCCTCGCGGGCGGCCCGGCGGCCGGGACGCTGCTCAAGTCGGTGAAGGAGCAGGTACGTTCGGCCCCCGACGGCGGCGATGGCGACGGCGACGGCTTCGGCCACGGCCCACTACGGCACCGCCACCCGGAGACGGGCACCGCACCGGCCGCCTCCGCGTCCCCCCGCATCGCGTTCAGTTGCTCGGGACGCCCGGAGCGGGGCGGCGCGCAGGTCACGGCCGGAGCCGTGGCGACCGGCCGCGACGCGCCGTCCCCGTACGACCTGGAAGCCGGGGCGGCGATCGGTACGTCCGCCGCCGGACCCACCCTGACCCTCACGCTCACCTGGCGGCACCGGGACGAGCACGGCCAGGCCGACGCGGCGGCGCAGCGGCTCGGCCGCCGCTGGGTGGAGATGCTGGGCGGCCTGGCCGCCCACGCCGCCCGGCCGGGAGCGGGCGGCCACACGCCCTCCGACTTCCCGCTGCTCGCCCTCACCCAGGACGGCGTCGCGGAGCTGGAGGCCGTCGTGCCGCGGCCGGCGGACATCTGGCCGCTGTCGTCCCTCCAGGAGGGGCTGCTGTTCCAGTCCTCCTTCGAGGAGGAGGGCCCGGACGTCTACGAGACCCAGTGGATGCTGGAGCTGTCCGGCCCGCTGGACGCCGCCCGGCTGCGCGCCTCGTGGGAGGCGCTGCTGGACCGGCACGCCGCGCTGCGCGCGAGCTTCCACCGGCGCGCGTCGGGCGAGGCCGTCCAGGTCGTGGCCCGTGAGGTGCGGCTGCCCTGGCGGGAGATCGACCTGTCCGGCCTGTCGGAGGCCGACGCGCTCTCCGGCATCGAGGAACTGGCCACCCGGGAGCAGGAGCGCCGCTTCGACACGGCGGCGGCGCCGCTGCTGCGGCTGCTGCTGATCCGCCTCGGCGCGGACCGGCACCGGCTCGTCGTCATCAGCCACCACATCCTGATGGACGGCTGGTCCATGCCGGTCCTGCTGGCCGAACTGGCCGAGGTCTACGCGGCGGGCGGCGACGCGTCGGCCCTGGCCCCGGCCGCGTCCTACGGCGACTACCTCGCCTGGCGCGCCCGCCAGGACCAGGACGCCGCACGGGCCGCCTGGGCCGCCGAGTTCACCGGCGCCGACGAGCCGACGCTCGTCGCGCCGGGGGCGGCCGACCGGGGCCCGGTGGACGCCGGCCACGTGATCACCGACATCCCCGAACGGACCACCCGCGGCCTCACCGGGCTGGCGCGCCGCCACGGTCTGACCGTGAACACGGTGATGCAGGGGGCCTGGGCCCTGGTGCTGGCCCGGCTGGCGGGCCGTACCGACGTGGTGTTCGGCGCCACCGTCGCGGGCCGGCCGCCGGAGCTGCCCGGCATGGAGTCCATGGTCGGTCTGCTGATCAACACCGTGCCGGTACGGGTACGTCTGGACGCCGCGCAGCCGGTGCTCGGGCTGCTGCGCGACCTCCAGGAGCGCCAGTCCGCACTGGTGGCCCACCAGCACCTGGGCCTGCCGGAGATCCAGCGGCTGGCCGGTCCCGGCGCCGTCTTCGACACGCTGGTCGTGCACGAGAACTACCCCCGCGCGATCGCCGCGCCCGGCTCCCCGGACGCGCTCTCCTTCGCCGTCCTGGGCACCCGCGAGGCCACGCACTACCCGCTGACCCTGGGCGTCATACCGGGCGAGCGGCTGCGCGTGCACGTGGCGCACCGCCGCGGCCAGGTGGCGGCGGACATCGCCGAGAAGCTGGTCGGGCGGCTGGTGCGGGTCTTCGAACAGCTCATGGCGGACTGCTCGGTGCCGGTGGGCCGGGTCGGTGTCCTGGACGCGGACGAGCGCGCGCTGGTCGTGGCGGACTGGAACCGTACGGACGCGCCGGTGACCGTGGCGACGATGCCCGAGCTGTTCCGCGCCCAGGCGGAGCGCACCCCCGGCGCCGTCGCGGTGCAGGACGGGCACGAGGCGCTCACCTACGCCGAGCTGGAACACCAGGCCGGGCAGTTGGCCCGGCACCTGACCGGGCACGGCGTGGGCCCCGAGTGCCGGGTGGCGGTCGTCGTCGAGCGGTCGGTGGCGATGGCCGTCGCCGTGCTGGCCGTGGCGATGGCGGGCGGTGTGTACGTACCGGTCGACCCCGCATACCCGGCCGAGCGCATCGCGTTCGTGCTGCGGGACGCCGGACCGGCCGTCGTGGTGTGCACGACGCGCACCCGGGCCGCGGTCCCGGCCGGTGCGTACGGCGGCACGGTCGTCCTGGACGACCCCACGGTGGCCGCGGCGGTGGCGCGCCGGGCGGGCGGCTCGCTGTCCGACGCCGAGCGGCCCGCGCCGCTGCACGCCGACCACGCGGCGTACGTGATCTACACCTCCGGATCGACCGGTGTGCCCAAGGGCGTCCTGGTACCGCACCGAGGGCTGGCCAACCTCGTCGCCGACCGCGTCGGGCGCTACCGCATCGGCCCGGACAGCCGCGTCGTCCAACGCGTCTCGCCCAGCTTCGACGTGTCCATGGGGGACATCTGGCCGGTGCTGTGCGCGGGCGGGCGGCTCGTGCTGGCCCCGACCGGGCAGGAGTCCTTCGGCGAGGACCTGGCCGACCTGCTGCGCGAACGCAAGGCCACCCACGTGGTGCTGCCCGCCGCGTTCCTGCCCCAACTGCCGTCCGACGGGCTGTCCCGGCTGCGGGTCCTGGTCACCGGCGGCGAGCCGATGACCGACGAGGTACGCCGCCGCTGGTCCGCCGGACGGGAGCTGTTCAACGAGTACGGCGTCACCGAGGCGACCGTCACCTCCACCGTGACCGCGCCGCTGGACGCCGGCAGCGCGCCCGCGATCGGCCGCCCGATCACCAATTCCCGTGCGTACGTCCTGGACGCCTTCCTCCAGCCGGTGCCGCCGGGTGTGGTCGGCGAGCTGTACGTGGCCGGGGTGAACCTGGCGCGCGGCTACCTGGGGCGCGCGGGGCTGAGCGCGTCGCGGTTCGTGGCGGACCCGTTCGCGCCCGGCATGGGGGTCCCCCCGGCCGAAGGCTGGGGGAGGATGTACCGGACCGGGGACCTGGTCCGCTGGACCGGCGACGGCGAACTGGTCTTCGCCGGGCGGGCGGACGCCCAGGTCAAGGTGCGCGGCTTCCGTGTCGAACTCGGCGAGGTGGAGGCCGCGCTGGCCGCGCACCCCGCGGTGGCGGACGCGGTCGCGGTGGTCCGTGAGGACCGCCCCGGCGAACGCCGGCTGGTCGGCTACGCGGTCCCTGCCGGTCCCGGCCTGGACGAACGGTCCGTCCGTACGCATGTCGCCGGGACCCTGCCGGACTACATGGTGCCCGCGGCCGTGGTGGCCCTCGACGAGCTGCCGAGGACCCCGAACGGGAAGCTGGACCGCGCGGCGCTGCCCGCGCCCGACTTCGCCGGACAGGTCACCGGCCGGGAGCCGCGTACCCCCGCCGAGACGGTGCTGTGCGCCCTGTTCGCCGAACTCCTGGGCCTGGACCGGGCCGGCGCCGAGGACAGCTTCTTCGAGCTGGGCGGCGACTCGATCACCTCGCTCCAACTGGTGGCGCGGGCCCGCCGGGCCGGGCTGCTGCTCACCTCCCGCCAGGTCTTCGACGAACAGACCCCGGAGCGCCTGGCCGAGGTGGCGGAGCCGGTGACGTCCGGCCCCCGCGCGGACACCGCGGGCGCGGGCACCGGCGAGGTGCCGTGGACACCGGTGATGCGGCTGCTCGGGGAGCGGATCACCGGTGGGCGGTTCGCGCAGTGGATGACCGTGGGCGCCCCGGCCGGACTGGGCCGGGACGTGCTGGCCGCCGGACTGGCCGCCGTACTGGACACCCACGCCATGCTGCGGGCCCGGGTGGTGCCGCGCCCCGGCGGGCCGGTGCTGGCCGTCGGCGGCCGGGGCTCGGTGGACGCCGACGCGCTGGTCACCCGGGTGGACGTGGCCGGGGCACCGGACACCGGCCTCGACGGCCTCGCGGAACGGGCCGCCGGAGAAGCGGTCGGACGGCTCGACCCGGCCGCGGGCGTCCTGGTCCAGGCGGTCTGGCTGGACGCGGGACCGCACCGCACCGGCCGGCTGGTGCTGGCCGTGCACCACCTCGCGGTCGACGGCGTGTCCTGGCGCATCCTGCTCCCGGACCTGCGGGCCGCCTGCGAAGCGGTGGCGGCCGGGCGCGCACCGGAACCCGACCGCGTCGGTACGGCGTTCCGGCAGTGGGCCGGACTGCTGGCCGCGCAGGCGGCACAGCCGTGGCGGGTGGCGGAACTGCCGCACTGGACCGCCGTACTCGACGGACCCGACCCGGTGCTCGGCGCCCGCACCCTCGACCCGGGCACGGACACCCAGGCGACCGTGCGTCACCGCACCTGGCAGGTGCCCCGGGAGCAGGTGGCGGTCCTCGCCATCCGCACCCCCGCGGTCTTCCACTGCGGCGTGCACGAAGTGCTGCTCGCGGCACTGGCCGCGGCGGTCGTGTGCGCCCGGCCGGTCACGGAAGCGGCGGCCGGGGTCCTGGTGGACATCGAGGGGCACGGCCGGGAACCGGTCGCCGGGGTCGACCTGTCCCGGACGGTGGGCTGGTTCACCAGCGTGCACCCCGTACGGCTCGACCTGTCCGGTGTGGACCTGCACCAGGTCATGGCGGGCGGGCCCGCGGCCGGAGCGCTGCTCAAGGCGGTCAAGGAACAGACGCGCGCGGTGCCCGGCGACGGCCTCGGCCACGGGCTGCTGCGCCACCTGAACCCGGAGACCGGCCCCGTGCTGGCCGCCCTCCCGGCCCCGCAGATCGGCTTCAACTACCTCGGCCGGTTCCCCGCGGGCGCGCCCGCGGGCACCGTCCGGCCGTGGGAAGCGGCGGGCAGCACCGCACTGGGCGGCTCGGACGACCCGGACATGCCCGCACCGCACGCCCTGGAGGCCGGCGCGGTCATCCGCGACACGCCCGAGGGCCCCGCGCTGACCCTCACCGTCGGCGGGCCGGCCGGCGTCCTCGACGACGCGGCCGTCACCCGCCTGGGCGGCCTCTGGAAGGACCTGCTAGGCGGCCTGGCCGCCCACACGGCCGCGCCCGAGGCGGGCGGCCACACACCCTCCGACTTCCCGCTCCTGGACCTCGGCCAGGACGAGGTCGAGGAGTTCGAAGCGATCGCGGCACGGCTCGAAGGGGGACTGTCGCTGTGAAGACCTCACCACCCGCCACGGCACCGGCATCCGGCAAGGGCTCGGCACTCGCCGAAGTGTGGCCGCTGTCCCCGTTGCAGGAAGGGATGCTCTTCCACGCCGGGTTCGGCGACCAGGGGCCCGACGTCTACGTCATCCAGCGCACCTTGACCATCGACGGCCCGCTGGACGCGGACCGCTGGCACGCGTCCTGGCAGGCGCTGCTCGGCCGGCACGCGGCGCTCCGCGCCAGCTTCCACCGCCGCAAGTCGGGGGAGGCGGTCCAGCTCGTCAGCCGGGAGGCGGTGCTGCCCTGGCGCGAGGCCGACCTGTCCGGCCTGCCCGAGGCCGACGCGCTCGCCGAGGTCGGACGGCTGGCCGCCGACGCGTGCGCGGAACGCTTCGACCTCGGGGTGGCGCCGCTGCTGCGGGTGCTGCTCGTACGCCTCGGCGCCGAGCGGCACTGCATGGTGCTGACGGCCCATCACATCCTGCTCGACGGCTGGTCGATGCCCATCCTCTTCGACGAGGCGACCACGGTGTACGCGGCGGGCGGCGACCCCTCGGTGCTGCGGCGCACCGTCTCCTACCGCGACTACCTGGCGTGGCTGGGCCGGCAGGACAAGGACGCCGCGCGGGCCGCGTGGCGCGCCGAACTGGCCGGGGACGGCGAGCCGACGCTCGTCGCCCCCGCGGACCCGGCGCGCACTCCCGAGCTGCCCGACCAGACCAAGGCCGACCTGCCCGCGTCCCTCACCCGCGCCCTCACCGACCTGGCCCGCCGCCACGGCCTGACCGTCAACACCGTCGTGCAGGGCGCCTGGGCGCTGCTCCTGGCCCGGCTGTCCGGGCGCGACGACGTGGTCTACGGCACGACCGTGGCGGGCCGCCCGCCGGAACTCCCCGGCGTCGAGTCGATGGTCGGTCTCTTCATCAACACGGTGCCGGTACGGGTGCGCCTGCACGCGGGGCAGCCCGTGGTGGAGATGCTCAAGGACGTACAGGCGCGCCAGTCCGCGCTGCTCCCGCACCAGCACCTGGGGCTGGCCGACATCCAGAAGCACGCCGGTCCGGAAGCGGGCTTCGACACGCTGGTGGTGTACGAGAACTACCCGCGCCCGGCTGCCGAATCGGCTCCCGGCACGCTCACCTTCACCACACTCGGCCTGCGCCAGGCCACCCACTACCCGCTGACCCTCGGCATCCTCCCCGGCGACCGGCTGGAGGTGGAGGTCTCCTACCGGCCCGACCTGGTCACCGCCGAGCCGGCCCGCGCGCTGGCCGGGCGGCTGGTGCGGGTGCTGGAGCAACTGGTGGCGGACCCGACGGTCCCGGTGGGCCGGGTCGACGTCCTGGACGCGGCCGAGCGGCGCCGGGCCGTGACGGAGTGGAACGCCACGGCGGCGGAACCGGCGGGCGCCACCGTGCCGGAGCTGTTCGCGGCGCGGGTGGCGGCCGCGCCGGATGCCGTGGCCGTGACGGACGGGCGTCAAAGTGTTCAATTCGGTGAGTTGGACACCGCGTCGGACCGCCTCGCCGCGTACCTGCGCGGCCTGGGGGCGGGCCGTGGCGACCGGGTCGCGGTGGTGCTGGAACGGTCGGCCGGGCTGCTCACGTCGCTGCTGGCGGTGTGGAAGGCGGGCGCCGCGTACGTGCCGGTGGACGCCGGGTACCCGGCGGAGCGGATCACGTTCCTGCTGGCCGACTCGGGGCCCGCGCTCGTGCTGTGCGCCGAGGCCACCCGCGCGGCGGTCCCGGCGGAACTGGCCGGGCAGACGGTCGTGCTGGACGACCCGAAGGTGCGGACGGCGGTGGCGGAAGCACCCGCCGGGGAGCCCCGACCGCCCCTGCACCCGCAGGACTTGGCGTATGTGATGTACACCTCCGGCTCCACCGGTGTGCCCAAGGGCGTCGGCGTGCCGCACGGCAGTGTGGCGGCGCTGGCCGGGGACCGCGGCTGGGCGCTCGGCCCGGACGACGCGGTACTGATGCACGCCCCGCACGCCTTCGACGCCTCCCTGTTCGAGATATGGGTGCCGCTGGTCTCCGGCGCCCGGGTGGCCGTGGCGGCGGCCGGTGCGGTGGACGCGCAGCGGGTGCGGGAGGCGGTGGCGGCGGGTGTCACGGCGGTGCACCTGACCGCCGGGTCCTTCCGGGTGGCCGCGCAGGAGGACCCGGAGTGCTTCGCCGGGCTGCGCGAGGTGCTGACCGGCGGCGACGTGGTGCCCGCCGGGGTGGTGGCGCGGGTGCGCGCGGCCTGCCCCGAGGTGTCCGTACGGCATCTGTACGGGCCCACCGAGACCACCCTGAGCGCCACCTGGCACCGGCTCCGGCCCGGCGGGCCCACCCCGGACGTGCTGCCCATCGGACGCCCGCTGGCCAACCGGCAGGCGTACGTGCTCGACGCGTTCCTCCAGCCCGTACCGCCCGGCGTGGCCGGCGAGCTGTACCTGGCCGGTACGGGCCTGGCCCGCGGCTACCTCGACCGCCCCGGCGCCACGGCTGAACGCTTCACGGCCAACCCCTTCGGACCCGGCGGGAGGATGTACCGCACGGGCGATCTCGCGCGCTGGACGCCGGACGGCGAACTGGTCTTCGCCGGGCGCGCCGACGCGCAGGTCAAGGTGCGCGGCTACCGGATCGAACCGGGCGAGATCGAGACCGTGCTCGCGGCCGCGCCGGGAGTGGCCCAGGCCGCCGTCGTCGCCCGCGAGGACCGGCCGGGTGAGCGCAGGCTGGTCGGCTACGTGGTGGCGGCCGGGGGCGGCAAGGACGGCACTGACGGCTCAGCGCCGGACGGCCAGGCACTGCGCGAGCACCTCGCCCGCGTACTGCCGGAGTACATGGTGCCCGCCGCCGTCCTCGTCCTGGACGCCCTGCCGGTCACGGCCAACGGGAAGGTGGACCGCAAGGCCCTGCCCGCGCCCGGCTTCGCCGGGAAGGCGGCGGGCCGCGCACCGCGCACGGCGGCGGAGGACATCCTGTGCGGACTCTTCGCCGAACTGCTCGGCCTGGAACGCGTCGGCGCGGAGGACGGCTTCTTCCAACTGGGCGGCGACTCCATCATGTCCATGCAGCTCGCCACCCGGGCCCGCCGCGAAGGGGTGGTCTTCAGCGCCCAGGACGTCTTCGAACAGGAGACGCCGGGCGCGCTGGCCGCCGTCGCCCGCCTCGCCGACGAGGTGCGCGCAGCCCCGGACGCGGGCGTGGGCGAGGTGGCCTGGACCCCCACGATGGCGGCGCTCGGGGAGTACGCGCTGAGCGGCGGCTTCGCGCAGTGGATGGTCGTCACCACCCCTGCGGGCCTGCGGCCGGACGCGCTCACCGGCGGGCTGGCCGCCGTACTGGACACCCACGACATGCTGCGGGCCCGCGTGGTGCGCGCGGAGGGCGGACCACGCCTGGTGGTGCCGGGGCGCGGCACGGTCGACGCCACCGCCCTGCTCACCCGTATCGACGCCACGGACGTACCGGCCGGTGCCCTGGACGGCATGGCCGACGGCGCGGCCCGGGAGGCGACCGGACGGCTGGACACCGAGGACGGCGTGCTGGTGCAGGCCGTCTGGCTGGACGCCGGGCCCGCGGAGCCCGGCCGGCTGGCGCTCGTGGTGCACCACCTGGTGACGGACGGAGTGTCCTGGCGCATCCTGCTCCCGGACCTGCAAGCCGCCTGCGAAGCGGTGGCCGGCGGGCGCGCACCGGAACTCGACCCCGTCCCCACCTCCTTCCGGCAGTGGGCGGGCGCCCTCGCGGCCCAGGCCACCGCCGAACACCGAATATCGGAACTGCCGGACTGGGCGGCCCTGTTCAAGAACGTGGCGCCCCCGCTGGGCGGACGGGCGCTCGATCCGGCCGAGGACACCCTGGCCGCCATGGTCTGGCGCACCTGGACGCTGCCGGGGCCGACGGCGGCCACCCTCGTGGGCACGGCTCCCGGAGTGTTCCACTGCGGCGTCCACGAAGTGCTGCTCGCGACGCTGGCGGGCGCGGTCGCGTACGACCGGCCGGAAGCCGCGCTCGTCGTGGACATCGAAGGACACGGACGCGAACCGGCCGGCGGGGCGGACCTGTCCCGGACGGTGGGCTGGTTCACCAGCGTCCACCCGGTACGCCTGGACGTGTCGGGCATCGACCTGGACGAGGCGCCGCGCGGCGGCCCGGCCGCCGGTGAGCTGCTCAAACGCGTCAAGGAGCAGGCGCGGGCGGTGCCCGGCGACGGCCTCGGCCATGCCCTGCTGCGCCACCTGAACCCGCTCACCGCACCGGAGTTGGACACCCTGCCGGACGCCCACATCGGGTTCAATTACCTGGGCAGGTTCGCGGGTGCGGGCCGGGCCGGAGCGCCGGGGGACGTCTGGCAGCCGGCCGGCACCTCGGTGGTCGGCAGTTCGGCCGACCCCCGCACACCCGCCCCGCACGCCCTGGAGGCGGGGGCGTACGTCCAGGACACCCCGGACGGGCCGGAACTGACCCTCACGCTCGGCCGGCCCGCCGGTCTGTGGCCGGAGGCGGCCGCCGAGCGGCTGGGCCGGCGCTGGCTGGACCTGCTGGACGGCCTGGCGGCGCACACCGCCGATCCGGCCGCGGGCGGGCACACCGCCTCCGACTTCCCCCTGCTGGACCTAGGCCAGGACGAGGTCGAGGAGTTCGAAGCCGGTTTCGCGGACGGTGCCCCGTAGTCCGTGAGCCGCCGCAGCACCCGTAGCCCGATGAACGCACGTCGTTTTGAGGAGTAAGCGATGACCCGATCTCTTGTCGAGGACGTGTGGCCGCTCTCGCCGTTGCAGGAAGGGCTGCTGTTCCACGCCGCCTTCGACGAGGAGGGCCCGGACGTCTACCAGGGCCAGCGGACGCTGGCCCTGGACGGCCCGCTGGACGCGGACCGGCTGCGCGCCTCGTGGGAGGCGCTGGTCGCCCGGCACCCGGTGCTGCGGGCGGGCTTCCGGCGGCGCAGGTCGGGCGACCCGGTGCAGGTCGTCGCGCGCGAGGTGACGCTGCCGTGGCGGGAGGCCGACGTGTCGGGCCTGGACGAGGAGGCGGCCGACGCCGAGGCCGAACGGCTGGCCGCGGGGGAACGGGCCGAGCGGTTCGACCCGGCGGTGCCGCCCCTGCTGCGCCTGCTGCTGATCCGCCTGGGCACCGACCGGCACCGACTGGTCATCACCTCCCACCACGTCCTGATGGACGGCTGGTCGATGCCGGTGCTGCTCAACGAACTGACCACGGTGTACGCGGCGGACGGTGACGCGCGCGGCCTGCCCAGGGCGGCCCGCTACCGCGACTACCTGGCCTGGCTGAACCGCCAGGACAAGGACGCCGCCCGGCAGGCGTGGCGGGCCGAACTGGCCGGCAACGACGAGCCGACCCTGGTGGCACCGGCCGACCCGGCCCGGCTGCCGGTGGTCCCCGAGAGCCTGATCAGCGAGATCCCCGAGGACCTGACGCGCGGCCTGGTGGGGCTGGCCCGCGCCCACGGGCTGACGGTGAACACCGTGGTGCAGGGCGCCTGGGCGCTGCTCCTGGCGCGGCTCGCCGGGCGCGACGACGTGGTGTTCGGCGCCACGGTGGCCGGCCGCCCCGACGCCCTGCCCGGTGTCGAGTCGATGGTGGGCCTGTTCATCAACACGCTGCCGGTCCGCGTCCGGCTGGACGGCGGTCAGCCGCTGCACCGGCTCCTCGCGGGCATCCAGGAGCGGCAGACCGCGCTCATGTCCCACCAGCACCTGGGCCTGGGGGAGATCCAGAAACTGGCCGGGCCCGGGGCGGTCTTCGACACCCTGGTGGTGTTCGAGAACTATCCGGCGGCGCCCGCCGGGGCGACCGGTCCGGACGCCTTCACCCTGCGCTTCCTCGAAGGGCGGGAGACCTCCCACTACCCCTTCACGCTGGTCGTCGTGCCGGGCGAGCGGATGCTCTGCAAGCTCGACTTCCGCCCTGACCTGTTCGACCTCCGTACCGCCGAGGCCGTGTTCGCCCGGCTGGTGCGGGTGCTGGAGCAGATGGTGGCGGACCCGTCCGCACCGGTGGGCCGGATCGGTGTCCTGGGGACGGACGAGCGGCAGCTCGTGGTGGACGGCTGGAACGCGACGGCGGCGGAGGCGCCGGGCCCGTCGGTGCCGGAGCTGTTCGCCCGGCGCGTGGCGGCGGCGCCGGACGCCGTGGCGGTCCGGGACGAGCGGCGGACGCTGACGTACGGCGGGCTGGACGCCGAGGCGGGCCGGCTGGCCGCGTACTTGGACGGTGCGGGCGTGCGGCGCGGCGACCGGGTCGCGGTGGTGCTGGAACGGTCCGCCGACCTGGTGGTGGCGCTGCTCGCGGTGTGGAAGGCCGGAGCGGCGTACGTGCCGGTGGACGCGGGGTACCCGGCGGAACGGATCGCGTTCATGCTGGCCGACGCGCGGCCCGCGGCGGTGCTGTGCACGGAGGCGACGCGCTCGGCGGTCCCGGTCGACACGGACGGCCGCCTGGCGGTGCTGGACGCGCCGGAGGTCGCCGAGTACGACGGCCCGGCCCCCGGACCGCCGCTCACGGCCGACGACACGGCGTACGTGATGTACACCTCCGGCTCGACCGGCGTACCGAAGGGTGTGTCCGTGCCGCACGGCAGCGTGGCGGCGCTGACCGGCAGCCGCGGCTGGGCGCTCGGCCCGGACGACGCGGTGCTGACGCACGCCCCGCACGCCTTCGACGTGTCGCTGTTCGAGATCTGGGCGCCGCTGGTCGCCGGTGGCCGCGTCGAGGTGGCGCGGCCGGGCGCGGTGGACGCGCAGCGGATCCGCGAGGCCGTCGCGGACGGCGTGACGGCGGTGCACGTCACGGCCGGGCTGTTCCGGGTGGTCGCGGAGGACGCCCCGGAGTGCTTCGCCGGGCTGCGCGAGGTGCTGACCGGCGGCGACGTGGTCCCGGCGGCGTCGGTCGCGCGGGTGCGCGCGGCGTGCCCCGAGGTGACCGTACGGCATCTGTACGGGCCCACCGAGGTCACGCTGTGCGCCACCTGGCACGTCCTGCCGCCCGGCGCCGACGCGGGTGCGGAACTGCCGGTGGGCCGCCCGCTGGACAACCGGCAGGTGTACGTCCTGGACGCGTTCCTCCAGCCCGTACCGCCGGACGTCGTGGGCGAGCTGTACGTCGCGGGCACCGGCCTGGCCCAGGGCTACTGGCAGCGCGCGGGGCTCAGCGCCGAACGCTTCGTGGCGTGCCCGTTCGGCGCCGGCGGGCGGATGTACCGCACCGGCGACCTGGTGCGCTGGACGGCCGAGGGCGAGCTGGTCTTCGTCGGGCGGGCGGACGCGCAGGTCAAGGTGCGCGGGTTCCGCGTCGAGCTGGGCGAGGTGGAAGCGGCGCTGGCCGCGCACCCGGCCGTCGGCCAGGCCGTGGTCGTGGCCCGTACGGACGGCCCCGGCGAGCGGCGCCTGGTGGGCTACGTGGTGCCCGACGGACAGGAGACGGACGCGGACGAGATCCGCGAGCACGTCGCCAAGGTGCTGCCGGACTACATGGTCCCGGCGGCCGTGCTGGTGCTGCCGTCGCTGCCGGTGACGGTCAACGGCAAGGTGGACCGGGTGGCGCTGCCCGCCCCCGACTTCGCCGGACGGGTGTCCGGACGGGCCCCGCGCACCCCGGCCGAAGAGCTGTTGTGCGGCCTGTTCGCCGAGGTGCTCGGCCTGGAGCGGGTGGGGGCCGACGACGGCTTCTTCGCGCTGGGCGGCGACTCGATCGGCTCGATGCAACTGGTGTCGCGGGCCCGCCGCGCCGGACTGGTCCTGACGCCGCGTCAGGTCTTCGACCTCAAGACGCCCGGGCGGCTGGCGGCGGTGGCGGCCCCCGCCGACGCGGCGGCCCGCACCGGCTCCGACACGGACGACGGCGAGATCCCGTGGACGCCCGTGATGCGGGCGCTGGGGGAACGGGCCGCCCGTCCCGGCTTCGCCCAGTGGATGGTCATGGGCGCGCCGGCCGGGCTGGGACTGGACGCGCTGACCGCCGGACTCGCCGCCGTACTGGACACCCATGCCGTGCTGCGGGCCCGGGCCGAGACCGGCGAGCGGCCCGCGCTGCACGTGCCGGGCCGCGGCGCGGTGGACGCCGCCGCGCTGGTCACCCGTACCGACGCCGCGGAAGCGCCGGACGACGCCCTGGACGGCATCGCCGAGGACGCGGCCCGCGAGGCCGCCGCCCGGCTGGATCCGGCCGCGGGCGTGATGGTCCGCGCGGTGTGGGTGGACGCCGGACCGCACCGGACCGGGCGGCTGGCCCTGGTCGCCCACCACCTGGTCGTGGACGGCGTGTCCTGGCGCATCCTCGCCCCCGACCTGCGAGCAGCCTGCGAAGCGGCGGCCGCGGGAGAGGTGCCCGAACTGGACCCCGTCGGCACGTCCTTCCGCCGGTGGGCCGAACTCCTCGCCGCCCAGGCGACCGACGCGGCCCGTACCGCCGAACTCGCCGACTGGACCGCCCTGCTCGACACCCCGGCCCCCCAGCTCGGCACCCGTACGCCCGACCCGGACACCGACACCGCGGCCACCCTGCGCCGCCGCTCCTGGACGCTGACCGGCGCGACGGCCGCGGCCGTGCTGAACCGCGCCCCGGCGGCGTTCCACTGCGGAGCGCACGACGTCCTGCTGGCCACGCTGGCCGGAGCGGTCGCCCACCGGCGGCCCGGCAACGGAACCGCGCTCCTGGTGGACGTCGAAGGGCACGGCCGGGAACCGCTCGACGGCACCGACCTGACCCGTACGGTGGGCTGGTTCACCAGCGTCCACCCGGTCCGCCTGGACCTCTCCGGCCTCGACCTGGCCCAGGCCCTGACGGGCGGGCCCGCGGCCGGGGCGCTGCTCAAGACCGTCAAGGAACAGGCGCGTGCCGTGCCCGGCGACGGGCTCGGTCACGAGCTGCTGCGCCACCTGAACCCGGAGACCGGCCCCGTGCTGGCCGCCCTCCCGGCCCCGCAGATCGGCTTCAACTACCTCGGCCGCTTCGCCGCGGGCGCGGACGGCGGCGCCGTCGGCCCGTGGCAGACGGCCGGCACCACCGCGATCGGCGGTACGGCCGCGCCGGACCTGCCCGTCCAGCACGCCCTGGAGGCGAGCGCCGTCGTCCGCGACACCCCGGACGGGCCGGCCCTGGACCTCGCGCTGAGCTGGCCCGCCGCCCTCCTCGACGAGACCGCCGTGGACGGACTCGGCCAGGCCTGGCTGGACCTCCTCGGCGGCCTGGCCGCCCACACCGACAGCCCCGGCGCGGGCGGGCACACCCCGGGCGACTTCCCGCTCCTGGACATCAGCCAGGAGACCGTGGCGGCGCTGGAGGCCGCCGTGCCGTCCCTGACGGACATCTGGCCGCTCTCTCCCCTCCAGGAAGGGCTGCTGTTCCACGCCGCCTTCGACGAGGAAGGCCCGGACGTCTACGAGACCCAGCGGCTGCTGGAACTGACCGGCCCCCTGGACGCCGCCCGGCTGCGCGCCTCCTGGCAGACACTGCTCGCCCGGCACGACGCGCTGCGGGCCGGCTTCCACCAGCGGGAGTCCGGCGACACCGTGCAGGTCGTCGCCGGGAACGTCGAACTGCCCTGGGGCGAGGCGGACGTGTCGGCGCTGCCGGAACCCGAGCAGCAGGCCGCGCTGGACCGGCTCGCCGCCAACGAGCGGGCCCGCCGCTTCGACCTCGCGGCGGCCCCGCTGCTGCGGCTGCTCCTCGTACGCCTGACGGAGCACCGGCACTTCCTCGTGGTCACCAGCCATCACATCCTGCTGGACGGCTGGTCGATGCCGATCGTCCTCGACGAACTGGGCGCGGCCTACGCCGCGGGCGGCGACGGCGCGGGCCTGAAGCGGACCGCCTCCTACCGCGACTACCTGGCCTGGCTGGACGAGCAGGACAAGGACGCCGCGCGGGCCGCCTGGCAGGCGGAACTGGCCGGAGCCGAGGAATCCACCCTGGTGGCCCGCTCCGGCCAGGGCCGGGCCCCGGCGGAGCCCGAGACCGGCGCCGCCGAACTCTCCGAGGACGGCACCCGGGCCCTGACCCGGCTGGCCCGGCAGCACGGCCTGACCGTCAACACCGTGGTGCAGGGTGCCTGGGCGATGGTGCTGGCGCGCCTGGCCGGGCGGACCGACGTGGTGTTCGGCGGCACCGTCTCCGGCCGGCCGCCGGAGCTGCCCGACGTCGAGTCGATGGTCGGCCTGTTCATCAACACCCAGCCGGTACGGGTACGGCTGGACGGCGCCGAGCCGGTCCTGCGGATGCTCACCGGCCTCCAGGAGCGCCAGTCCGCGCTCATGGCCCACCAGCACCTCGGCCTGCCGGAGGTGCAGGGCCTGGCCGGTCCCGGCGCGGTCTTCGACACCATGCTGATGTTCGAGAACTACCCGCGGACCACCGCCACCCTGTCCGCCTCCATGCGGGCGGGCGGCGAGGTGACGATCTCCCAGGCGAACCTGGTGGCGGGCACCCACTACCCGCTGGCCGTGGGCGTCGTCCCCGGCGACCGGCTGCGGATCTACGTGACGTACCGCCCGGACCTGTTCGACCGGCGCGAGGCCCGGCAACTGGGCGAGCGCGTCGTCCGCGTACTGGAACAGGTCGTGGCGGACCCGCAGGCGCCCGTCGGCCGGATCGGCGTCCTGGGCGCACCGGAGCACCACCGTGCCGTGGCGGAGTGGAACCCGGCTGCCGCCGTGGAGCCGTCCGCCGCCTCGGTGCCCGAGCTGTTCGCCCGCCAGGTGGCCCGTGCCCGCTCGGCGGTGGCCGTGGCGGACGGGGGTCGAACTGTTCACTATGGCGAGTTGGACACCGAGTCGGACCGTCTCGCCGCGTACCTGGGGGGCCTCGGTGTGGGCCGTGGCGACCGGGTCGCGGTGCTGATGGAGCGCTCGGCCCACCTGGTGGCGGTGCTGCTGGGCATCTGGAAGGCCGGTGCGGCGTACGTGCCGGTCGACGCCGGATACCCGGCGGAGCGGGTCGCGTTCATGCTGGCCGACTCGGGCCCGTCGGCCGTACTGTGCACCGGGGCCACGCGGGCGGCGGTGCCGGCCGACGTGGCCGGGCAGGTGGTCGTGCTGGACACGCCGGAGGTACGGGCGGCCGTGGCGGCGTGCCCGGCCGGTGCCCAGCAACCGCCGCTCTCCGCACACGACTTGGCGTATGTGATGTACACCTCCGGCTCCACCGGTGTGCCCAAGGGCGTCGGCGTGCCGCACGGCAGTGTGGCGGGGCTGGCGGCGGACCGCGGCTGGGCGCTCGGCCCCGACGACGCGGTGCTGCTGCACGCCCCGCACGTCTTCGACGCCTCGCTGTACGAGATCTGGGCGCCGCTGGCCACCGGCGGCCGTGTGGTGGTGGCCGCCCCCGGCACGGTCGACGCCCGGCGCGTCCGCGAGGCGGTGGCGGCGGGCGTGACGGCGGTCCACCTCACGGCGGGCCTGTTCCGCGTGGTCGCCGAGGAGTCCCCGGACTGCTTCGCGGGCCTGCGTGAGGTGCTGACCGGCGGCGACGTGGTCCCGGCCGGGTCCGTCGCCCGCGTACGGGAAGCGTGCCCCGGCGTCGTGGTCCGGCACATGTACGGGCCGACCGAGACCACCCTGTGCGCCACCTGGCGGCCGCTGCGGCCGGGTGAGCCGGTGACGGACGACGTGCTGCCCATCGGGCGCCCGCTGGACGGCCGCCGGGCGTATGTGCTCGACGCCTTCCTGCGGCCCGTACCGCCGGGAGTGGACGGCGAGCTGTACCTGGCCGGCGCCGGTCTGGCCCGCGGCTACCTCGACCGTCCCGGCGCGACCGCCGAACGGTTCGTCGCCTGCCCGTTCCCGCCCGGCACGGGGGTCCCCCCGGCCGAGGGCTGGGGGAGGATGTACCGCACGGGCGACCTGGCGCACTGGACGTACGACGGCGAACTGGTCTTCGCCGGGCGGACGGACACCCAGGTCAAGGTGCGCGGCTACCGGGTGGAGCCCGGCGAGGTGGAAGCGGCGCTGGCCGGGCACCCCGAGGTCGCCCAGGCCGTGGTGGTGGCCCGCGAGGACCGGCCCGGCGAGCGGCGCCTGATCGGATACGTCGTCCCGGACGGGACCGCCGTGGCCGCCGAGGCGGTCCGCGAGCACGTCGCCGGACTGCTGCCCGACTACCTCGTCCCGGCCGCCGTGGTGGTCCTCGACACCCTCCCGGTGACCGCGAACGGCAAGGTCGACCGGGCCGCGCTGCCCGCACCCGACTTCGCCGCGCGCGCCGCGCGGCGGGCGCCGCGCACCGGCACCGAGGAGACCCTGTGCGCGCTGTTCGCCGAGGTGCTGGGCCTGGACCGGGTCGGCGTCGAGGACAGCTTCTTCGAGCTGGGCGGCGACTCGATCATGTCGCTGCAACTGGTGTCCCGGGCCCGGCGCGCCGGGGTGGTCGTCACGCCCTGGCAGGTGTTCGAGGAGAAGACCCCGGAACGGCTGGCCGAGGTGGCCGAGACGGCCGGGGACGACACCGCGGCCGCGCCGGAACCGGCCGACGCCGGATCGGGCGAGGTCGCCTGGACCCCGGTCGTACGGGCCCTCGGCGTACCGGCCGCGACGCGCGGCGAGTTCGCTCAGTGGGCCGTCGTGGGCGCCCCCGCCGGGCTCGGCCAGGAGGTGCTGGCCGCCGGGCTGGCCGCCGTACTGGACACCCACGCCATGCTGCGTGCCAAGGTGACCGGCGGCCCCGAACCGGCGCTGCACGTCGCCCCGCGCGGCGCGGTGGACGCCGCCGCGCTGGTCAGCCGCGTCGACGCCACGCACGTGCCGGACGACGGCCTGGACGGGGCGGCGGACCGCGCCGCGCGGGAGGCGGTACGGCGCCTGGCGCCCGCCGACGGCGTCCTGGTGCAGGCGGTGTGGCTGGACGCCGGTCCCGCGCGGACCGGCCGGCTGGTGCTCGCCGTCCACCACCTGGTCGTCGACGGCGTCTCCTGGCGCATCCTCGTCCCGGACCTGCAAGCCGCCTGCGAAGCCGTCGCGGCGGACCGCGAGCCGGACCTCGACCCGGTCGGCACGACCTTCGCACAGTGGTCGGCCCTGCTCGCCGAACAGGCGGCGGACCCCGCACGCACCGCCGAACTGGAGCACTGGACCGCCCTCCTGGACGGCCCCGACCCGCTGGTGGGCGAGCGCGCACTCGACCCGGAGCGGGACACCGCGGCCACCGTCCGCCGCCTCACCTGGACCGTGCCCGCCACCGCGGCCGCCGTCCTCGCGGCCCGGACACCGGCCGCCTTCCACTGCGGCGTCCACGACGTGCTGCTGGCCACGCTGGCCGCCGCCGTGACCCGGCGGCAGCAGGAGCGCGGCCAGGACACCGGCGCCGGAGTCCTGGTGGACGTCGAAGGACACGGGCGCGAGCCGGTCGCGGGAGCCGACCTCTCCCGTACGGTCGGCTGGTTCACCAGCACGCACCCGCTGCGGCTGCGCCTGACCGGCCTCGACCTGGCCCAGGCCCTGACGGGCGGGCCCGCGGCCGGAGCGCTGCTCAAGACCGTCAAGGAACAGGCGCGTGCCGTGCCCGGTGACGGGCTCGGTCACGAGCTGCTGCGCCACCTGAACCCGGAGACCGGCCCCGTGCTGGCCGCCCTCCCGGCCCCGCAGATCGCGTTCAACTACCTCGGCCGGTTCACCGCCGGGGCCGCGCCGGAGACGACCGCGCCCTGGCAGATGGCAGGCGAGGCGGCGCTCGGCGGTTCGGTGGACGAGACCATGCCCGCGCGGCACGCCCTGGAAGCGGGCGCGGTGGTCCAGGACGGCCCCGGCGGGCCCGCTCTGACCCTGACCCTCAGCTGGCCCGGCGGGCTGCTGGACGAGGACGCCGTACGGCGGCTCGGACAGGACTGGCTCACGGCGCTCGGCGGCCTGGCCGCGCACACCGACGGGCCCGGCGCGGGCGGGCACACCCCCTCCGACTTCCCCCTCCTGGAGCTCACCCAGGACACCGTGGCGGAACTGGAGACCGCCGTGCCGTCCCTGGCCGACATCTGGCCGCTGTCGCCCCTCCAGGAAGGGCTGCTGTTCCACGCCGCGTTCGACGAGGACGGCCCCGACATCTACGAGGGCCAGCGGATGATGGAGCTGACCGGCCCGCTCGACGTCGCCCGGCTGCGCGCCACATGGGAGACGCTGCTGGTACGCCACCCGTCCCTGCGGGCCAGCTTCCATCCGCGCGCGTCGGGCGAGACCGCGCAGGTCATCGCCCGGGACGTGCCGCTGCCGTGGCGCGAGGCCGACCTGTCGGACGTGCCCGCCGATGCCGTACCGGCCGCGCTCCAGGAACTGGCCGACGGCGACCGCGAGCACCGGCTGGACCTGACGGTCGCGCCGCTGCTGCGGCTGCTGCTGGTCCGGCTCGGCGAGCGGCGGCACATGCTGGTGCTGACCAGCCACCACATCGTCAAGGACGGCTGGTCGCTGCCGGTGCTCATCAACGAGATGGCCGCGGTGTACGCGGCGGGCGGCCACGACCGCACGCTGCCGCCGGCCACCTCCTACCGCGAGTACCTGTCCTGGCTGGACCGCCAGGACAAGGCGGCCGCCCGGGCCGCGTGGCGGGCGGAACTGGCCGGGGTGGACGAGCCGACCAGCGTGGTCCCGGCCGAACTGGTCCGGGAGCCCGCCGTGCCGGAACGCATCCGCTTCGAGCTGACCGACGACCTCACCCGGCGGCTGACGGAGCTGACCCGCGGCCTCGGCCTGACCACGAACACCGTGCTGCAGGGCATGTGGGCCCTGCTGCTGGCCCGGCTGACCGGCCGCACCGACGTGGTCTTCGGGACCACCGTGGCCGGCCGCCCGCCGGAGCTGCCGGGCGTCGAGTCGATGATCGGCCTGTTCATCAACACCCTGCCGGTCCGCGTGCACCTGGACGGCGCGCAGCCGGTCGTCGACATGCTCACCGACCTCCAGCGCCGCCGTACCGCGCTCATGGCCCACCAGCACGTCGGACTGCCGGAGATCCAGCACCTCGCCGGGCCCGGCGCGACCTTCGACACGCTCGTGGTCTACGAGAACTATCCGCAGCCGCCCGAGCCGCCCGAGCCGCCCGCCGACCCGGACTCCCTCGCCGTACGCCCGGCCGGGATCCCCGAGGACCGGGGCCACTACCCCCTCACCTGGATCGTGGCCCCCGGGGAGCGCGCCCAGGGCGACTTCATCTACCGCCCGGACGTCTTCCCGCGCGCCCGCGCCGAGCGGATGCAGGCCGCACTGGTCCGGGCCCTGGAACAGGTGGTCGCCGACCCTACGACGCCCGTGGGCCGCGTCCGGCTGCTGGGCGCGGACGAACGCGAGCTGGTCGAGACACGGTGGAACCGCACCGCGGTGTCGGCCCCGGCCGCCACCCTGCCGGACCTGTTCGCCCGCCGAGCCGCCGCGTCCCCGGACGCGACGGCCCTGGTCTCGGA
Source organism: Streptomyces sp. NPDC026394 (assembly GCF_055567735.1). Lineage (NCBI taxonomy): Bacteria > Bacillati > Actinomycetota > Actinomycetes > Kitasatosporales > Streptomycetaceae > Streptomyces > Streptomyces sp. NPDC026394. The sequence goes on along the minus strand of NZ_JBVHPX010000006.1, from coordinate 243,502 downwards.
CGACCGCACGCTGACCTACGGCGAACTGGCGCAGGAGACCGGTCGCCTGGCCCGCTACCTGACCGGGCTAGGCGTCGGGCCGGAGCAGCGCGTCGCGGTCGCCGTGCAGCGGTCGGCGGCCATGGTGACCGCCGTACTGGCCGTGGCGGCGGCGGGCGGCGCGTTCGTACCGGTGGACCCGGCACACCCGGCGGAGCGCGTGGCGTACGTCCTCGCCGACGCCGGTCCGCCGGTGGTGCTGTGCACCACGCGGACCCGGCACGTCGTACCGGACGGGTACGCCGGACGCGTCGTCATCCTGGACGACCCGGCGGTGGCGGCCGAGACCGCGGCCCTGCCGGGCGGCCCCCTGGCCGACGCCGAGCGGACCGCGCCGCTGCGCCCGGCCCACGCGGCGTACGTCACCTACACGTCCGGCTCCACCGGACGGCCCAAGGGCGTCGTCGTCCCGCACGCGGGCGTGGGGAACCTGGCCCGCGCCCAGATCGAACGGTTCGCGGTGACACCGGAGTCCCGGGTCCTGCAGATGGCGTCGCTGAGCTTCGACGCCGCGGTCTCCGAACTGTGCATGGCCCTGCTGTCCGGCGCGGCCTCGGTCGTCCCCGGCGCGGAAGGGCTGCCGCCCCACGTGGCGCTGGGCGCCGCGCTGCGCCGCTGGGACATCACCCACGCCACGGTCCCGCCGAGCGTGCTGGCGGTGGCCGAGGAACTGCCCGCGACGCTGGAGACGCTGACCGTGGCGGGCGAGGCCTGCCCGCCGGGCCTGCCCGCCCGCTGGGCCGGGACACGGCGCATGGTCAACGCGTACGGGCCGACCGAGACGACGGTGTGCGCGGCGATGAGCGCCCCGCTGACACCGGACGCCGACGTGGTGCCGATCGGCCGGCCGATCATCAATTCCCGTACGTACGTGCTGGACGCCTTCCTCCAGCCGGTCCCGCCGGACGTCGCCGGCGAGCTGTACGTCACCGGCGTCAACCTCGCCCGCGGCTACCTCGACCGGCCGGGCCTGACCGGGGAACGCTTCGTGGCCTGCCCGTTCGCGCCGGGCGAGCGGATGTACCGCACCGGTGACGTGGCGCGCTGGACGCCGGACGGCGACCTGGTCTTCGTCGGCCGCGCCGATGCCCAGGTCAAGGTGCGCGGGTACCGCGTCGAGCCGGGCGAGGTCGAGGCCGCGCTGGCCACCCACCCGGCCGTGGCCCAGGCCGTCGTGGTGGCCCGCGAGGACCGGCCCGGCGAACGCCGCCTGGTCGGCTACGTGGTCGCGGACACGGCCACCGGCGACCGCGACGAGCGGCTCGAACAGGAACACGTCGGCGAGTGGCAGGACCTGTACGACACGCTGCACGCCAACCCGGAGTCCGATGTCCTCGGCGAGAACTTCGCCGGCTGGAACAGCAGTTACGACGGACAGCCCATCCCGCTGGAGCAGATGCGCGAATGGCGGGCACGCACCGTCGAACGCATCCGCGCCCTGCGCCCCCGCCGGGTGCTGGAGCTCGGCGTCGGCACCGGCCTGCTCCTGTCCCAGCTCGCTCCCGACTGCGAGACGTACTGGGGCACCGACTTCTCCGCCTCCGCGATCGAGGAATTGCGGCGGCACGTGAACGCCGACAAGGAGCTGGCCGAACGGGTCGAGCTGCGCACCCAGGCAGCGCACGAGGCCGAGGGCCTGCCCGCCGGGTACTTCGACACGATCGTGCTCAACTCGGTCGCGCAGTACTTCCCCAACGCCGGATACCTCCAGGAGGTCGTCGAACTGGCCCTACGGCTGCTGGCACCGGGCGGCGCGCTGTTCGTCGGCGACGTGCGCAACGTCCGTCTCCTGCGGGCCCTGGCCACCGCCGTGCACGCGGGCCGCGCGGCGCACGACGGCGACCCGGCCGCACTGCGGCGGGCCGTGGAGCGCAGCGTCGTCCTGGAGAAGGAACTCCTGGTCGACCCGGAGTTCTTCACCGCGCTGCGGGACCGGCTGCCGGACGCCGCCGGAGTGGACATCCAGCTCAAGCGCGGACACCACCACAACGAGCTGACCCGCTACCGCTACGACGTGACGCTGCACAAGCGGGGAGCCGCCGTGCTCTCCCTCGACGGCGCGCCCGAGCGGGACTGGGACGGGCAGCACGGTGGCCTCACCGCGCTGCGGCGCCACCTGGACGCCGAACGCCCGGACCGGCTGCGCGTCACCGGCGTGCCCAACACCCGCGTCGCGCACGAGGCCGCGCTCGCCCGTACCGTGCAGGACGGCGGAGACCCGGCACAGCCGGCCTCCGGCGGCGCCACGGGGCACTGGCGCCCGGATGTCGAAACCCCCGACGTCGAGGCGTTCCACGAGCTGGGGGAGAGCCTGGGCTACTGGGTGGGCGCCACCTGGTCCACCGGCACACCGGAGACACTGGGCCTCGCGTTCGTCCGCACCGAACTGGCCGACGGCCGCGCGCCGGTGGACACCTACGTCCCCGCCGCGGGCCCGGCGGACCCGGCGGCCCCGCTGACGGCGTGGACCAACGCGCCCGCCGCGGGCCGCGACACCGGAGCGCTGCTGGCCGCCCTGCGCGAACACGTCGCCGAGCGGCTGCCCGAGTACATGGTCCCCGCGGCCCTGGTGCCGCTGGACCGGCTGCCGCTGACCCCGAACGGCAAGACCGACCGCGCGGCGCTGCCCGCGCCGGACTTCGCCGGCCAGGTCTCCGGACGCGCCCCGCGTACCCCGGTGGAAGAGACCCTGTGCACATTGTTCGCCGAGGTTCTCGGGCTCGAACGGGTGGGCATCGACGACAACTTCTTCCACGTGGGCGGCGACTCCGTCATGTCGATGCAACTGGCCTCCCGGGCCCGCCGCGCCGGACTGACCCTGACACCGCGTCAGGTCTTCGAGCAGCCGACCCCCGAACGCCTCGCCGAGGCCGTGGAATCGGACCGGGCGGCGGACCGCGCGCGGGCGGCCGGAAACGTGGGCACCGGAGAGATCGCACCGACCCCCGCCATGCGGGAACTGGGCGCAGTCGCCTTCGGCCGGGGCCTCGCCGAGTGGATCGTCGTGACCGCGCCGGCCGGCCTGCGGACGCACACCCTGACCGCCGGCCTCGCCGCCGTACTGGACACGCACGACATGCTGCGGGCCCGCGTCCTGCCGGACGGTGACGGGCGGCCGGTGCTGGTGGCCGGTGAACGCGGCACGGTGGACGCCGACTCGGCCGTCCTCCGTATCGACGGCACCCGCATCCCCGACGACGACCTGGACGCCGTGGCGGACCGGGCAGGGCGCGAGGCGGCGGAACAACTGGACCCCGCCACCGGCCCCGCGCTCCGCGCCGTCTGGCTCGACGCCGGAACCGGACGGACCGGCCGGCTGGCCCTCGCGGCCCACCACCTCGTCGTGGACGAGCCGTCCTGGCGCGTCCTGGTCACCGACCTCGCGGCGGCCTGCGCCGCCGCGGCGGCCGACGCCGTACCGGAACTCGCACCCGTCGGTACGTCCTTCCGGCGGTGGGCCGCGGACCTGGACGCGCCGCGGACCGAGGACGGCGGGCCCACCGGGCAGCCGCCGGAACCGCACGCCGCCGCCTCCGTACAGCACCGGTCGTGGACCGTACCGCGCGACATCGCCGCCACTTTGCTGCACCGGACCCTGCCCCTCTACCACTGCGGGACCGACGAGGTGCTGCTCGCGGCCCTGGTGGGCGCGATCGCCCGCCAGGGGGACGGCGAACCCGTCCTGGTGGCCGTCGAGGCGGACGGCAGGCGGTCGGCGCCGGACGCGGACGACGGGGAACTGGCCCGTACGGTCGGCCGGTTCACCCGCACCCGCTCCGTACGGCTGGACCTGTCCGGCGCGGATTTGGACGGGGCTTGGGCAGGCGGACCGGCGGCCGGTACGTTGTTGAAGGCCGTCAAGGAACACCTGCGTGCCGACCCCGGGCCCGGCGCGGTCCCGGACGCCCTGCCGGAACCCCGCCTCTCCTTCACCCACCGGGACCGGACCCGCACCGGGCCCGGGGACACGCCCTGGCAGCCGGCCGGACCCGCGGCCGCCGGCGGCACCACCCGGCCGGGCCCGGCCGCCCCGTACGACCTGGAGGCGAGCACCGTCCTCCGGGGCACCCCGGACGAGCCGGAACTGACCCTCACGCTCGCCCGGACCGCCCACACCGCGGACGCGACGGCCGAGCGCGTCGGCCAGGCCTGGCTGGACCTGCTGGCCGCCCTGGCCGCGCACACCACCGATCCCACGGCGGGCGGTCACACCCCCTCCGACTTCGGCCTGATCGATCTCGCCCAGCAGCAGATCGACGAGCTGGAAGCCGGATTCACCGACGACAAGCGCTAGCTACCGAGGACGACGAGGCGTTGTGAGGAGAAAGCGATGACCCGATCCATGGTCGAGGACGTGTGGCCGCTGTCACCACTGCAGGAGGGGCTGCTCTTCCACGCCACCTTTGACGAGGAGGGGCCGGACGTCTACACGGTGCAGTCCGCACACGCCGTCGACGGACCCTTGGAAGCGGGCCGGCTGCGCGCGGCATGGGAGACCCTGGTCGCCCGGCACGCGGCCCTGCGCGCCTGCTTCCGCCGGGTCAGCGGGGCCCGCATGGTGCAGGTCATCGCCCGCGAGGTGGAACTGCCCTGGCAGGAGGCCGACCTGTCCGGCCTCGCCCCGGACGACGCCGAGGCCGAGGCCGGGCGGCTGGCCGACGCCGAGCGCGCCCGCCGCTTCGACCTGGCCACCGCGCCCCTGCTGCGGGTCCTGCTGATCCGCCTCGGCGCGGACCGGCACCGGATGGTCGTCACCAGCCACCACATCCTGATGGACGGCTGGTCGATGCCGATCGTCCTCACGGAGCTGTCCGCGGCCTACGCGGCGGGCGGCGATGCCGCCGCCCTCCCGCCGACCGCCTCCTACCGCGACTACCTGGCCTGGCTGAACCGGCAGGACAAGGACGCCGCCCGCGAGGCGTGGCGGGCCGAGCTGGCCGGTGCCGACGAGCCCACCCTGGTGGTCCCGGCGGACCGCACCCGCGCCAGTGTGGTGCCCGAGGACGTCCTGATCGACATCCCCGAGGGGCCCTCCAGGGAGCTGACCGACCTGGCCCGCCGCTACGGACTGACCCTCAACACCCTCTTCCAGGGCGCCTGGGCCCTGGTGCTGGCCCGGCTGGCAGGCCGTACCGACGTGGTGTTCGGCGCCACCGTCGCGGGCCGCCCGCACGACCTGCCGCACGTCGAGTCGATGGTCGGCCTGTTCATCAACACCCTTCCGGTACGGGTACGGCTCGACGGCGGACAGCCCGCGATCGACATGCTCAGCGCGCTCCAGGAACGCCAGTCGGCGCTCCTCCCGCACCAGCACCTGGGCCTGTCCGAGGTGCAGCAGCTCGCCGGGCCCGGCGCGTCCTTCGACACCCTCGTGGTCTACGAGAGCTTCCCGCGCCCGCCCGCCGGACCGGACGACCCGCGGGCCCTGACCCTGGAGCCGGCCGGGCTGTCCCGCAACGCGGCGCACTACCCGATCACCCTCGGCGTGTTCCCCGGCGACCGCATCAGCCTGCGGCTGTCCTCCCGCCCCGACCTGTTCGGCGCGGAGGCGACCCGGCTGATCGGGCAGCGGGTGGTCCGGGTGCTCACCCAACTGGCCGCCGACCCCACGATGCCGGTGGGCCGCATCGGCGTCCTGGAGGACCAGGAGCGCGCCCTGGTGCTGGCGGGCTGGAACGCCACCGCCGCCAAGGCCCCCGGCACCTCGGTGCCGCAACTGATCGCCGGACAGGCCGCGCAGGTGCCGGGCGCCGTCGCGGTGAGCGACCCGCGGCGCTCCCTGTCCTACGCCGAACTGGCCCGGGAGTCGGACCGGCTCGCGGCCTACCTCGCGGGCCGCGGCGTGACACGCGGCGACCGGGTCGCGGTGCTGATGGAACGCTCCGCCGACCTGCTCGTGACGCTGCTCGCGGTGTGGAAGACGGGCGCCGGGTACGTCCCGGTGGACCCCGGGTACCCGGCGGAGCGGGTCGCGTTCCTGCTGGCGGACTCCGGCCCCTCGGCGGTCGTGTGCACACGGGCCACCCGCGACGCGGTGCCCGTCGACGCCGCCGCGGAACTGGTGGTGCTGGACGACGACCGGACCCTGGCCGCCGTCGCGGTGGGCCCGGCCGACGCCCTGGAGCCGGTACGCGTGGGAGCGGAGGACCTCGCGTACGTCATGTACACCTCGGGATCGACCGGTGTGCCCAAGGGCGTGGCCGTACCGCACGGCAGCGTGGCCGGCCTGGTCGGCGACCTGGGCTGGTCGGTGGGCCCGCGGGACGCGGTGCTCATGCACGCGCCGCACGCCTTCGACGCCTCCCTGTTCGAGATCTGGGTGCCGCTGGCCTCCGGCGGCCGGGTGGTGGTCGCCGCGCCGGGCGCGGTGGACGCCCAGGACATCCGCGCCGCGGTGGCCGCCGGAGTGAGCGCGGTGCACCTGACGGCCGGCACGTTCCGCGTCGTGGCGGAGGAGTCGCCGGAGTGCCTGCACGGCCTGCGCGAGGTGCTGACCGGCGGCGACGTGGTGCCCGCCGCGGCCGTCGACCGGGTACGCGCGGCCTGCCCCGGCACCGCCGTACGCCACCTGTACGGACCGACCGAGACCACGCTCTGCGCCACCTGGCACCTGACCCGGCCGGACGACGGGCCGGCCGCCGTGCTGCCGATCGGACGCCCGCTGGGCAACCGGCAGGTCTACGTCCTGGACGCGTTCCTCCAGCCGGTGCCCGCGGGCACCGTGGGCGAACTGTACGTGGCCGGCACCGGACTGGCCCACGGCTACCTCAACCGCGCCGGACCGACCGCGGAACGCTTCGTGGCCTGCCCGTTCGCCCCCGGCGTGGGGGTCCCCCCGGCCGAAGGCGGGGGGAGGATGTACCGCACCGGGGACCTGGTGCGCTGGACCGAGGCGGGCGAGCTGCTGTTCGCCGGCCGGGCCGACGACCAGGTCAAGATCCGCGGCTTCCGGGTGGAGCTCGGCGAGGTCGAGGCGGCCCTGACCGCGCACCCGGCGGTCGGCCAGGCCGTGGTCGCGGCCCGCGAGGACCGGCCGGGCGAGCGGCTGCTGGTCGGCTACGTCGTCCCGGACGGCCAGGAGGTCGACTCCGACGAGGTACGCGCCCACGCCGCCAAGGTCCTGCCCGGCTACATGGTCCCGGCCGCGGTCGTCGTGATGGGCTCGCTGCCCGTCACCGCCAACGGCAAGGTCGACCACAAGTCCCTGCCCGCCCCCGACTTCGCCGAACGGGTCGCCCAGCGGGCGCCGCAGAACGAGACCGAGGAGATCCTCTGCGGCCTCTTCGCCGACGTCCTCAAACTCGAACAGGTCGGCGCCGACGACGACTTCTTCGAGCTGGGCGGCGAGTCCGGCCTGGCGATGCGCCTGATCGGGCGGATCCGCGAGGAGTTCGACGCGGCACTGAACCTGCGGCAGTTCTTCAGCGCGCCCACCGCGGCGGGCGTGGCCCGCACCCTGGCCACGAAGGCCCGCCCGGTCCTGAACCCGGCCGGCCACGACGGCGAGGCACCCGCCACCGTCGCCCAGCTCCGCACCTGGCTGCTGACCCGGCTGCACGACAGCGGCCCGGCCCACCAGTTCTCGGCCGCGTTGCGCCTGACCGGCGCGCTGGACCGCGCGGCGCTGGAAGCCGCACTCGGTGACGTGGCGGCCCGGCACGAGATCCTGCGGACCACCTTCTCCGGCGCCCGCAACGAGCTGCGCCAGCACATCGTGCCCGCCACCGACGACGCCGCCCGCCCGCGGCTGCCGGTCACCGCGGCCACCGAGGAGGAACTGCCGGAGCTGCTGGCCACCCGCGCCGCCCGCACCTTCGACCTGACCCGGGAAGCTCCCTGGGCGCCGCTCCTGTTCACGCTGTCGGACACCGAGCACGTCCTGCTGGTCACCGTCCACCGGATCGCCGCGGACGACCAGTCCCTCGACCCGCTCTTCCGCGACCTGTCGGCCGCGTACGGCGCGCGCTGCGAAGGCCGGGCACCCGAACGGGCCCCGCTGCCGCTCCAGTTCGCCGACTACGCCGTGTGGGAGCGGGAGCTGCTGCGCGGCGCCGACGAGCCGGAGAGCCTGGTCAGCGACCAGCTCACGTACTGGCAGGACGCCCTGGCCGGACTCGCCGGTGAACTGGAACTCCCCACCGACCGGCCGCGGCCCGCACTGCCCTCCCGGCGCGTCGAACGCGTACCGCTGCGCCTGGACCCGGCGGCCCACGCCCGGCTGATGGCGGCGGCCGAACCCCGCGAGGCCACCGGCTTCATGGTCGTCCAGGCCGCGCTGGCCCTGCTGCTCACCCGGCTCGGCGCGGGCACCGACATCGTCCTCGGCACCACCCGGGCACGCCGGGACGAGGACGGCCTGGAAGGACTGGTGGGTCCGTTCGACGGCCCGCTGGCCCTGCGTACGGACACCTCCGGCGACCCCGGTTTCCTCGAACTGCTGCGCCGCGTCCAGCAGACCCACCGGGAGGCCGTCAACCACCAGGACGTGCCCTTCGAGCGCCTGGTGGACGCGCTGCCGCTGCCGCCCTCCGTGGACCGGCACCCCGTCTTCCAGGTCGGCCTGGACGTCCACGAGGGCAAGACCGAGGTGTGGGACCCGTGGGAGCTGCCCGGCCTGCGCACCGGCCGCCTCGACGTGGGCGGCGCGACCGGCGAGCTGGACCTGTCGGTCGGCCTGACCGAGCGGCAGCGCGCCGACGGCACCCCGGACGGCATGGACGGCCACCTCACGTACGCCACCGACCTGTTCGACCAGGACACCGCGCAGGCGTTCGCCGACCGGCTGGTGCGCGTACTGGAACAGCTCGCGGCCGACCCCGAACTGTCCCTGGGCCAGGTGGACGTCCTGCTGGACGAGGAGGAGTTCCGCCGCCTGGTGGCGGACTTCCACGGCACCGCGGCCGAGGCCCCGGACCGTACCGTCGTCGAGCAGTTGGCCGCACAGGCGGCCCGCACCCCGGACGCGGTGGCCGCCACCGGCCCCGACGGCGTGCTCACCTACGGCGCGCTGGACACCGCGAGCGGAACGCTGGCCCGCCGGCTCACGGAGCGGGGTATCGGCGCCGAGGACGTCGTGGCCGTGGCGGAACCGGTCACCGCCGCGTTCCTGGTCGCGCTGACCGGCGTCCTGAAGACCGGCGCCGCCTGCCGCCTCGTGGACTCCCACCGGCCGGTCGAGGACATCGAGACCGACCTGCGCGCGAGCCGGCCCGCCGCCCTGGTCTGCACCCCGGCCACGGCCGCGCGGCTGTCCGCGGACGGCCCGGCGCCGACCGTCGTCCTGGACGGCCCGCTGACCGTCGCACCCGGCGGCGCCGAGCCGGCGGGACCGGAGTTCCGGCCGCCGCTGCCCGCCCAGCCCGCGCTGGTGCTCGGCGGCACGGCACCGGACGGCCCCGCGGCCGTCGTCGACCACCGGACCCTGGCCGCCCAGACGGCGTACCGAGCCCAGGCCACCCCGGCGGCCCGCGGCACGGCCCTGCTCGACACCCGGGCCCCCGTCGCGGCGCTCGTCACCCCGCTGCTCGCGGCCCTGTGCGGCGGCGGCAGCGTCCGGCTCGGCGCCCCGGAGGACGTCCGCACACCCGCCGGGCCCGGCACCGCACGGCTGCTGGTGACCACCCGGGACCTGCTGCCGACGCTCACCGAACTGCCGGACGGACAGCGGCCCACGGAAGTCCTCGTGGTGTCGGCGGGCACGCCGGAGGCCGACGACGGCCTGCTGAAGTGGCGGGCGATGCACCCGGACGTCACCGTGGTCACCGGCCACGGCGCCACCGGGACGGCGGGCCCCTGGCTCGAACACCGCGCGGCCCCGGGCGAGCCCGTACCGTCGCCGCTGCCCACGGGCCGGCCGGTGCACAACACCCGCGCCTACGTCCTCGACGACCTGCTGCGGCCGGTCCCGCCCGGTGTCACCGGCGACCTGTATGTCGCGGGCGCGGCGGTGGCACGCGGCTACGCGGGCGGCTCCGCGCGGACCGGTGAACGGTTCGTCGCCGACCCCTTCGGCCCCGCGGGCGAGCGGATGCTGCACACCGGCGACCGGGCGCGGCGCAGCACGACCGGCCTGATCACCGTGGCGGACGCGAGCAGCGCGCGCACGGCCGGTACCGGCGCGGCCCGCGGCACCAGCCGGGGCGACCTCGGCGTCCTGCTGCCCCTGCGGACCCAGGGCAGCCAGCCGCCACTGTTCTGCCTCCACCCCAGCCTGGGGCTGAGCTGGGGCTACCGGGGCCTGCTGCCGCACCTGCCCGCCGACCGGCCGGTCTACGGGCTCCAGGCCCGCGGCCTGTCGGGGCCCGAGCCGCTGCCGCTGACCATGGAGGAGATGGCCGCCGACTACGTCGACCAGATCCGCACCGTCCAGCCCAGCGGCCCGTACCACCTCCTCGGCTGGTCCTTCGGCGGTACGGTGGCCTACGCGGTCGCCACCGCCCTGGAGGCCCAGGGCGAGAAGGTCGCCCTGCTCGCCCTGCTCGACACCTACCTCGGCGGGGACACCGGCGAGTTCTTCGACGAGACGCCCGCCGCCCGCGAGGGCGAGGACGTCACGATGCGCCGCGAGCTGGGCGAGCAGGGTCCGCCGGACGGCGGCGAGGAGCCCGGCGGTGACGGTGGCGGCGCCGGACTGGGGCTGGACGAACAGCTCCTGACCGCCATCAGGGAAGTGACCGTCAACTCCGGCCGGCTCTCCTACGGCTACACCCCGAAGCGGTTCGGCGGCGACCTCGTGGTGTTCGTCGCCACCGTCGGCCGGCCCGAGAACTCCCAGGCGTGGGACGCCGTCGCCAGCTGGCGGACCTTCGTCGCGGGCGACATCGACACCCACGACATCGCCGTCGACCACAACGACATGCTCCAGCCCGCGCCCTTGGCGCAGATCGGGCGCGTCGTCGCAGAAAAGCTCCAGGCCGTGCGGCCGACAGGGGAAAGGAACCCGTCATGACCAATCCGTTCGACAACGAGAACGGCACCTTCCTGGTGCTCGTCAACGACGAGGGCCAGCACTCGCTCTGGCCCGCCTTCGCGGAAATTCCGGAAGGCTGGACCTCCGTGCACGGAGAAGCCGGCCGGCAGGAATGCCTCGACTACATCGACGAGAACTGGACGGATATGCGTCCGAAGAGTCTCATCGCGGAAATGAGCGCGAGCGGCAACGCCTCCTAGGCGCCCGCGCGGCACGGCCATGAAGGGGCGGCCCGGATACGGGCCGCCCCTGCGGGGGAGGCTTTCACAGTGAATACAGAAACCGTCGTCACCGTCGTCATCGGTGATGTCGCACTGATCGTCGTCGTCTCCTGGCTGCTGGGAGCGGCGGCCCGCCGGATCGGCCAGCCGGTCGTCATCGGCCAGATCGTGGCGGGTATCGCGCTGGGGCCGACCCTGCTGGGCCGGCTCCCCGGAAACCTGACGGAGCACCTCTTCCCGCGGGAGGTCCTGCCGTTCCTGACCGTGCTGTCCCAGGTCGCCATCGTGCTCTTCATGTTCGTGGCGGGCTACGAGATCGATCCGCGGCAACTGCGCCGGGGCGGCCGCGCGGCCGCGACGGTGGCGCTGTTCGCGCTGCTGGTGCCCGCGGGGCTGGGCGTCGGGACGGTGCAACTGCTGCCCGGCGTCTTCGAAGCGGTCGACCCGCACCACGCGGGCGGCCGGCCCTTCCTGCTCTTCATGGCGGTGGCGGTCTCCATCACCGCCCTGCCGGTGCTGGTCGCCATCGTCCGGGAACGCGGCCTGGCGGGCTCCCCGGCCGGCACGGTGGCGACCACCGCGGCCGGACTCATGGACGTCGCGGCGTGGCTGGTGCTGGCCGCGGCCCTGGTCGGCACCGGCCACGCGACGGGGCCGTCGTGGGCCGTGACCCTGCTGCTGCTCGTGGTGTTCGTGGCCGGCATGTTCCTGGTGGTGCGCCCGGTGCTCGGCTGGTGGCTGCGGCGCTCCAGGGCGCTGATGGCCAACCAGGTCACCCTCGCGCTGGCGCTGGCGCTGGGCAGCGCCTGGGTCACCGCGTCGCTGGGCCTGCACCCGGTCTTCGGCGGGCTGCTGGCCGGCCTGGCCATGCCCCGCCGCGACGGCGCGCCGGACGCCGACGTGCTGCGCCCGATGGAGCAGAGCGCCGGTCTGCTGCTGCCGCTCTTCTTCGTCACCACCGGCCTGTCGTTCAACCTCGGCGCGCTGGACGGGAACGCCGGTCTGCTGCTGCTGTTGATCGTGGCCGTGGCCACCGTCGGCAAACTCGTACCGGCCTATGCGGCGGCCCGGCTCAGCCGGCTCGACCGGCACCGGTCGGCAGTGGTGTCCGCGCTGGTCAACACCCGGGGACTGACCGAATTGATCGTCCTGAACGTGGGTCTGGAATCCGGTGTCATCGGCCCCGGACTTTTCACCGTGCTGGTACTCATGGCGCTGATCACCACCTTCATGACCGGACCATTGCTGTCCCTGATCGGACGGCGCGGTACACCTGAAGGAGTTGTCAAAACGCCTTCCTTGACGGCTTCTCAGGGAAAATTAACAATCGAATAGCAGGCGGACTGGAGCCCGTGCGCAAACGCACAGGCGCATTCCGCCCGAGAATGGGGGAGAGGGCCGTGGTGAATTCAGCGGACGCAGGGAACTCCGCTCGCTCACAGACGTTCGACGTGGTGGTCGTCGGCGGCGGGCCGGCCGGCTCGACGCTGGCCGCGCTGGTGGCGCGGCAGGGCCACCGGGTACTGGTGCTGGAGAAGGAGTTCTTCCCCCGCTACCAGATCGGCGAGTCGCTGCTGCCGTCGACGGTGCACGGGGTGTGCCGGCTGACCGGGGTCGCGGACGACCTGGCGGCAGCGGGCTTCACCCGCAAACGGGGCGGCACCTTCCGCTGGGGGGCGACGCCCGAGCCGTGGACGTTCTCCTTCTCCGTCTCGGAACGCATGGCCGGGCCGACCTCGTACGCGTACCAGGTGGAGCGCTCGAAGTTCGACGAGATCCTGCTGCGGCACGCCGGCCGGTGCGGCGCGGTGGTGCGTGAGGGGTGCGCCGTCGCGGACGTGATCGCGGACGCCGAGCGGGTACGCGGCGTGCGCTACACCGACGCCGACGGGGTGGAGCACGAGGCGTACGGGACGTACGTGGTGGACGCCTCGGGCAACAAGAGCCGGCTGTTCCAGCGGGTGGGCGGCGAACGGAAGTACTCGGAGTTCTTCCGCAGCCTCGCCCTGTTCGGCTACTTCGAGGGCGGCAAGCGACTGCCCGAGCCGAACTCCGGCAACATCCTCTCGGTCGCCTTCGACAGCGGCTGGTTCTGGTACATCCCGCTCAGCCCCACCCTGACCAGCGTGGGCGCGGTGGTACGGCGCGAGATGGCGGACAAGATCCAGGGCGACCGCGAGCGCGCGCTCGCGGCCCTGATCGCCGAGTGCCCCCTGATCTCGGAGTACCTGTCCGGCGCCACCCGGGTCACCGACGGCCAGTACGGCCACCTGCGCGTCCGCAAGGACTACTCGTACCACCAGACGACGTTCGCCCGCCCCGGCATGTTCCTGGTGGGCGACGCGGCGTGCTTCGTCGACCCGGTGTTCTCCTCTGGCGTCCACCTGGCGACCTACAGCGGCCTGCTGGCCGCCCGCAGCATCAACAGCGCGCTGGCCGGGCTGGTCGACGAGACGGTGGCGATCCGCGAGTTCGAGGCCCGCTACCGGCGCGAGTACGGCGTCTTCTACGAGTTCCTGCTCTCGTTCTACGAGATGCACCACAGCGAGCAGTCCTACTTCTGGCAGGCGAAGAAGGTCACCCACCACGACCGCTCCGAGATGGAGGCGTTCGTCGACCTGGTCGGCGGCGTCTCGTCGGGGGAGGCGGCGCTCTCCGAAGCCGACGCGATGGCGGAGCGGCTGCAGGCCGGCTCGGCGGAGTTCGCGGGCGCCGTGGACCAACTGGCGCACAGCGAGGACGGCAGCATGCTGCCGCTGTTCAAGTCCGCCGTGGTCAGCCAGGTGACCCGCGAGGGCTCGCAGGTGCAGATGCGGGCCCTGCTGGGCGCCGACGCCGAACCGGAGGCCCCTCTCGTCCCCGGCGGGCTCGTCTCGTCCCCCGACGGCATGTTCTGGCTCCCCGCCAGCAGCGGCTGACCCCGAGGAAGGAAAGGATCCGCGGATGCCCGAGACACCCGAGATTCCCGCCCACTACCGGCGGGACCGCTTCGACCCGGTGCCCGAACTCGTCCGGATGGCCAGGGAGACGCCCCTGGTCGAGACCGACGTGACCATCGGCCCGTCCCGCCAGCTCGGCTGGGTGGCCACCGGGCACGCCGAGGTACGGGCGGTGCTCTCCGACACCGAACGGTTCAGCACCCGGCCGCCCGCCGACAGCGAGGAGGACGCGCAGAACCTGGTGCAGGCGGGCAACCTCCTCCAGTACGACCCGCCCGACCACACCCGGCTGCGCAAACTGCTCACCGCGGAGTACACGGTGCGGCGGATGCGCCGGCTGGAGCCCCGCGTCGAGGAGGTCGTCGAGGACTGTCTCGACACCATGGAGCGCATCGGGCGCCCGGCGGACCTCGTACGGTACTTCGCCTGGCCGATCCCGGGGCTCGTCAGCTGCGAGCTGCTCGGCGTGCCCCGGGACGACCAGACGGAACTGGCGCGCTACCTCGACATCACCCGCGACGTCGGCCGCACCCAGGAACAGCAGCTGGCCGCCGGCAAGGCGTACTGGGCGTACATGGGACAGCTCGCCGAGCGGCGCCGCCGCAACCCCGGCGAGGACATGATCGGGAACCTGGTCCGCGAACAGGGCTCGGCCGTCTCCGACGCGGAACTGGCCGGCATCGGCGCGACGGTGATGGCGGCCGGCTTCGAACAGGTCGCCAGCATCATCGGCCTGGGCACCCTGCTGCTGCTGGAGCACCCGGACCAGCTCGCCCTCTGGCGCGACAACCCCGAGCTGACCGACCGCGCCGTGGAGGAGATGGTCCGCTACCTCACCGTCATCCACACCGCCTCGCCCCGCACCGCGCTGGAAGACGTCACCATCGGCGGCCGGCACATCAAGGCCGGGGAGAGCGTGGCCTGTTCGCTGCTGGCCGCCAACCGTGTACCGGCCGCCGGCGAACCCGAGGACCGCTTCGACATCACCCGCGAGCCGACCCCGCACATGGCCTTCGGGCACGGCATCCACCACTGCCTCGGCGCCCCGCTGGCCAGGATGGAACTGCGCATCGCCTTCCCGGCACTGCTGCGCCGCTTCCCCGGCCTCCGGCTGGCGGTACCGCCGGAGAAGGTCCGCTTCCGGCCCGCCCGCTCACGCCAGTACGCCTTGGAATCCTTGCCCGTCGAATGGTAGGAGACGCAATGCCGGAGGAGACCCAGCACCAGTTCGACCACGCCCGCCGGGCGGGCTTCGGCCCGTCGGACGAGATCCGTCAGCAGCGCGCCCAGGGCGCCCTCGTCAAGGAAGAGGTGGCCCCGGCGCCCGGGGCCGCGACCGAGTCCATCTGGATGGCCCTGGGCTACGAAGCGGTCCGGCAGGTGATGGGCGACCACGTCCGCTTCAGCAACCAGCGCCGGTTCCGCGCCCAGGCCGTCCGCGGGGGGAGCAAGCACCGCCCGCAGGAGATGTCCGGCCACCTCATGGACTACGACCAGCCCGAGCACACCCGGCTCCGCAAGATGCTCACACCGGAGTTCACGGTGCGCCGCATCCAGCGGCTCAAGCCGGTGACCGAACAGATCGCGGAACGCTGTCTGGACGCCATGGAGCGCAACGGTCGGCCCGCCGACCTCGTCGAGCTCTACGCGAGCCCGATCTCCGGCGCCGTCCTGTGCGAACTGCTCGGCGTGCCCCGCGACGACCGGCGCGAGTTCCTGGTCAAGCACCAGTGGCAGTTGGAGCAGGACCGCAGCCGCAAGGACCGGGCCGCCGCCCAGGCGTACACCTCCGGCTACCTGCGCGCACTGGTCAAACGGCAGCGCAAGGACCCCGACGAGGGGTTCATCGGCCAGCTCATCCGCGACCACGGCGACCACTTCGACGACGAGGAACTGCTCGGCATCTGCGGCCTGATGGTGCTCGCCGGGCTCGACAACGTCACCGGCATGATCAGCCTCGGCGTACTGGCCCTCCTGGAACACCCGGACCAGCTCGCCATCCTGCTGGCGGACCCCGAGAAGAACGTGGACCGCGTGGTCGACGAACTGCTGCGCTTCCTGTCCGTCGCCCACGCGCCGACCCCGCGCACCGCCGTCGAGGACGTGGTCGTGGCGGGACAGCTCGTCAAGGCCGGGGAGGAGATCGTCTGCTCGATCCCGATGGCCAACCGCGACCCGGTACTCGGCCCCGACGTCGACCGGTTCGACGTCGAGCGCGACCCGCTGCCGCACATCGCCTTCGGGCACGGCATCCACCACTGCATCGGGGCCGCACTCGGCAGGATGGAACTGCGCACCGCCTACCTGGCGCTGTGGCGGCGCTTCCCCGACCTGCGGCTGGCCGTACCCGCCGCGGACGTACCGCACAAGACGAACTCCATCGCCTACGGCCTGGAGCGCCTCCCGGTCGCCTGGTGACGGCCGGGAACCACCAGGGCGCCCGGCGCCCGGACACCCCGGAGATGAGGAGAGCACGATGGTCGAGGTACGGGTGGACCCGGAGATCTGCGCCGCTTCCGGCATGTGCAAGCTGCTGGTGCCCGCGGTCTTCGACCAGTCGGAGGAGGACGGCACGGTGCGGCTCACCGACCCGGTGCCGCCCGCGGAACTGGTGGCGAAGGTACGGACGGCGGCCCTGCGCTGCCCGGCCGGCGCCATCGCGGTGCACGAGATGGAGACCGACGCCTCGTAGCGCCACCGGGCCCGGCACCGCGCCGGGCCACCGGGAACACCACGACAAAGCTCCTGGGGGCCGGGAATCGGCCACCAGGAGCTTCGCCGTGCCTGCCGTGCGGAACCCCGCATGCCGGGGCTGCGGCCCGCCGGCCTCGGACCGGCCAAGGCCCGCCGGTCTCCGGCTGACTAAGGCCCGTCCGGCTCCGACCGGACGGCGTCGGCCCGGGCCCCGGGACCGCCCGGCCGGTCCGGTGTGGTCGGCCCGGTCGATCCGATCGGCCCGGCCGCCCCCGCCGGAGCGCCGATCCGCACCGTACGCAGCCGACGCGCGTCCGCCACCGTGGCGCAGCCCGCCAGCCCCAGCGCGTCGGAGAGTTCGGCGGCCAGCAGGCCCAGCACCCGGCGCACACCCGCCTCCCCGGCCGCGGCCAGGCCCCACACCGGCGGGCGCCCGACCAGTACCCCGGACGCGCCCAGCGCCAGCGCCTTGAGCACGTCCGTGCCCGAGCGGACGCCGCTGTCCAGCAGCACCTGGCAGCTCCCGCCGACCGCCTCGGCGATCTCCGGCAGCGCCTCGATGCTCGGCAGGGCACCGTCCAACTGTCGACCTCCATGGTTGGACACCACGACGGCATCCACCCCGAACTCCGCCGCCCGCACCGCGTCCTCGGCCGCCAGCACCCCCTTGAGCAGCAGCGGAAGCCGGGTCTGCGCCCGCAGTTCCGCCACCTGCGACCAGGTCAGCGCCGACGAGAACTCCTGGCCGGTGTGCACGGCCACCGCCGAGGCTCCGGCGGCGCGCCGGTGCGCGGCCGAGGCGCCGCCGCCGTCCAGGTGGGCCGCCCGCACCCGCTCCGGCAGCGCGAACTCGTTGCGTACGTCGCGCAGCCGCCGCCCCATCCAGGGCACGTCCACGGTCAGCATCAGCGCCTCGCAGCCGGCGTCCTCCGCACGCCGCGCCAGCTCCAGGGCCCGGCCCGGCTCGCGCAGCCAGTACAACTGGAACCAGACCCGGCCGCCGAGCACGGTGATCTCCTCCACCGGCACGGTGCTCAGTGTGCTGACTGTGAACGGCACCCCCGCGGCCTTCGCCGCCCGCGCCGCCGCGAGCTCACCGTCCGGATGCACCAGGGCCTGGTACGCGACCGGTGCCACCGCCACCGGCATCCGCGCCGGACGGCCCAGCAGGTCGGCGCCGGTCGCACACCGCGACACGTCCCGCAGCACCCGCGGCCGCACGAAGACCCGGTCGAACGCCTCCCGGTTGGCGGCGAGCGTACGCTCACTTCCGCTGCCGCCCGCGACGAAGTCCCGTACCCCGGCGGGCAGCACCGCGGCGGCGGCACGCTCGACGTCGTCGAGCGTCAGGAGCGTGTCCGCCGCCGCGCCGCCGGGCGCCGGGTCCTCACAGGACACGCTGGCCCTTCTTCTCCAGCTCCACGGCCTCGTACAGCGCCTTGATGTTGGAGCTGCCGAACGTCTCCGCGCCCTGCCGCTCGATGATCTCGTAGAAGATCGTGCGCCGCGGGTGGGTGGAGGCGGTGAAGATCTGGAAGAGCTGCCCGCCGTGGTCCTGGTCCGCCAGCAGACCGGTCGACCGCAGGTCGTCCAGGCTGTGGTCGCTGAGGGCGATCCGCTCGCCCAGCAGGTCGTAGTAGGCGGCGGGGGAGCTGAGGAACTCCACGCCGCGGCCGCCGAGGGTGCGCACCGCGTGCACGGCGTCGTCACAGGAGAAGGCGAGATGCTGGACCCCCGCCCCGTGGTGGCTCTTGAGGAAGTCGTCGATCTGCCCCGGGTCGGCGGTGGTGTCCGGCTCGATGAGGGTCAGGGTGACCCGGCCGGTGGGGCTCTGGACGACCTTGGAGTCCATCGCCTGCGCGCCCACGACGATGTGCTCCTCGAAGATCTCCTGGAAGCCGAGCGCCCGCTGGTAGTACGCGACGGTCGCGTCGAGGTCGCCGTTGTTCAGGCACACCGCGATGTGGTCCAGTTCGAGCAGCCCCACCTCGCTGGGCACCGGCTGCCGGGACTTGAGCGTCGGTACGAAGCCGACCGGCAGCCCGGGACCCTCCTCCGGGGCGCGCTGCACCAGCGTGTGCACCACGTCGCCGAAGCCGCTGACGGTGGCCGTGACACCGCCGTCGGGCCCGTGCCGGGCAGGCTCGCGCAGCGGCTGGGAGCCGTTGGCCACCGCGTGGGCGTACGCGCCCTCGACGTCGGCGGTGCGCAGCGCGATGTCCGCGACGCCCTCGCCGTGCGCCAGGACGTACACCGACGCCGGGTGCCGGTCGGAGGTCGCCATGGTGAGCACCAGGGTGATCGTGCCGTGCCGCAGGGCGATGCTGCGGTGCTCGCTGGAGCCGCCGGTGCCGACGACGGTGAACGCGTACCGGTCGACCCAGGCGAACGCCGCCGCGTCCAGGTCTTCCACGTACATCTCGACGTAGTCGATCGCGAGATCGCTGACCGGGCTGACAGCAGCCGTGGCCGCTGTGGTGGTAGAAACTGTCATGAGAGTCCCCGTTTGAAGGAATGATCTGGACGCGGCTCGTCGAGCCGGCTCGCCTACCGGAGTGGACGGATTTCCTGCCGCACGACCGCGCCGATGACCGCCCGGCCCGGCCCGGTCCAATCCGTGGACCTCTTCGTCCTCTTCGCGTGTTCGCCACTGCCGCCGGACAGCGGAAGGCGAACCATTTCGGTGATGCCCGACATTACTCCGGCGCTACGGCTGTCGCACCTGTCAAGAAATACGATGGGCCCGGCCGTCGGAGTGGTATCACCTTGACCCCGTACGCGCGCGGGAGAACCATTGCTGTCGATCCGGCCCTGGGGGATGCTGAGGGCCCGGCGCGGACCGCGGACGCGCGCGCCGTACCCCTTCCTGACTGACAGAAGGCAGCCATGGAAATCATGCAACCGGAAATTGTCGCCGAGTTGAATGCCGCGACGCTGCACGCTTCGCTGGCCGACGCCTCGATGGAGTCCATGAATCTTCTGAATCAGATCGCCGACGAGTATCCGGAAGCGATCTCTTTCGCGGCGGGACGGCCGTACGAAGGCTTTTATGACGCAGCTCAGGTGCATGAATACCTGCAAACCTTCTGCGATCACTTGCGGACCGAGCGCCGGATGACCGAAACGGAAATCGCGCGGACCCTCTACCAGTACGGCGAGACGAAAGGGATCATCGCCGGACTGATCGCGCGGGGCCTGGCCGTGGACGAGGGCATCGAGACCGTGGACGGGTCCGTGGTCGTCACGGTCGGCTGCCAGGAGGCGATGTTCCTCGTCCTGCGCGCGCTGCGGGCCGGCAGCCGCGACGCCGTGCTCGCGCCCCGGCCCGCCTACGTCGGCCTCACCGGCGCCGCGCTCCTCGCCGACCTGCCCGTGCTGCCGGTGCACACCGGGGAGCACGGCATCGATCTGGACGACCTGCTCACCCAGTTGCGCCGCGCGCGGGCCGCGGGCCGGCGGGTGCGCGCCTGCTACGTGACGCCCGACTTCGCCAACCCGGTGGGCGCCAGCATGGAACCGGCCGACCGGCACCGGCTGCTGGAGATCGCCGAGCAGGAGAACCTCCTCCTGCTGGAGGACAACGCGTACGGCGTCTTCCACACGTCCGCCGAACGGCCGCCGACGCTGAAGTCCCTGGACCGCAACCGCCGGGTCGTCTACCTGGGCTCGTTCGCCAAGACCGGGGTCCCCGGGGCGCGGGTCGGCTTCGTGGTCGCCGACCAGCGGGTGACCGGCGACGGCGGCGACCGGCTGCTCGCCGACGAACTGTCGAAGATCAAGAGCATGCTCACCGTCAACACCTCGCCGATCGCCCAGGCGGTCATCGGCGGCAAACTGCTCCGGCACGGTTGCAGCATGGTCGAGGCCAACCGCCGCGAGACGGACGTCTACCGGCGCAACCTCAGCCAGGTACTGGCCGGACTGGCCCGGCGCTTCGCCGACTGCCCCGGCGTCACCTGGAACGAACCGACCGGCGGCTTCTTCGTCGTCGTCAGCGTGCCGTTCGTCGTCACCGACGCCTTCCTGCAGCACGCGGCCCGCCGCTACGGCGTGCTGTTCACCCCGATGCACCACTTCTACGGCGCGTCCGCGCAGTGCCGCCAGCTCCGGCTGTCCATCAGCACCCTCACCCCCGAACGCATCGAGCAGGGCCTCGACCGGCTCGCCGCGCTCATCACCGACCGGCTCCGCACCAACGGTGGTGCGGCGGCCCAGGAGGCCGGTGCGGCGGACGGGGCCGCCACCTCGCCCGCCGCACCGGCCGGCCCGCCCCCGGACGGTGCCCGGTGATCCGCACCCTCGCCGTCGTCGGCACCGGACTGATCGGCACCTCACTCGCCCTCGCGGCGGCCCGCCACGGCGTCCGGGTGTACCTCCAGGACAGCGACCCGTCCGCCGTACGGACCGCTGCCGCGCTGGGCGCCGGGCTGCCGGGGCCGCCGCCCGAACCGGTGGACCTCGCCGTGATCGCCGTCCCGCCCAGCCTCGTCGCCCCCGTCCTCGCCCAGCAGCAGGCCCGCGGACTCGCCGGTACGTACACCGACGTGGCCAGCGTGAAGTACGAGCCGGAACGGGCGGTCCTGGCCAGGGCACCCGACCCGACCCGCTACATCGGCGGCCACCCGCTGGCCGGCCGTGAACGCTCCGGCCCCCTCGCGGCCCGCGTCGACCTCTTCCAGGACCGCGTCTGGGTGCTCACCCCGTCCCGGCTCACCTCCCGCACCGCCCTCGACCGCGCGCTCTCCCTGATCGGGCTCTGCGGAGCCGTACCGCTGGTGATGCAGAGCAAGGCGCACGACGACGCGGTGGCGCTCACGTCCCACGTGCCGCACGTGGTGTCCAGCCTGATGGCGGCCCGGCTCGGCGCCGGGCCTCCGCAGGCCGCGCGGCTCGCGGGCCAGGGGCTCCGGGACGTGACCCGGATCGCCGGCGGCGACTCCCGGCTCTGGAGCGACATCCTCCAGGCCAACGCCGGTGCAGTCGCCGGTGTCCTCACCGACCTCCAGGCCGACCTCGCCGAACTCCTCACCGCGCTGCGCGACCTGGCCGGACCGGCCGACCGGCGCAGCGCGCACAGCCTGGCGGCGGTCGTCGACCTCCTCGACCGGGGCATCACCGGGCTCGGCGAACTCTCCACGGGACTCCCGGGGCGTCCGGCGCATCTCACGTCCGTACGCGTCCGGATCGCCGACCGCCCCGGCGAACTCTCCCGGCTGCTGGCGGCCACCACCGAACTGGGCGTCGGTCCCGAGGACGCGCAGATACGCCCCGCCGACGGGGTACGCGGGGACCTGACGGTCCGGCTCGCCGTACCCGCCGCCGTTTCCGGCCCCCTGCTGGCCCGCGTCACCGCCGAGGGCTGGGATGCCGACACCGAGGCCGACGGGCGCCCGGCGCGCGTCGCGTGAGCCGGCTCGGCCCGTGGGAGAACGCCGGCGGCCCGCCGTCGCCTAACCGACCCGTGCCGCGGGCTCGTACAGGAAGGGCCGGGTCGTCGTCACCTCGGTGAACCCGCGTCCGACCAGCGTCGGTTCGGACGTGGGGAGCGCGTCCACGCACGCGTGGGTACGGCCGCGGGCACCCGCCTCCCGCAGGCGGGCGGCCACCAGCGCGGTGAACAGTCCCCGCTTCCGGTAGGAAGGGCGCGTCCGCCCGCCGGCCAGTTCGGCGAAGGCACCGCCCGGCCGGTAGTACACTCGCCCGCAGGCCGCCGGTACACCGTCCACGTACGCCACGTGGACGCTCATCTCCTCGGGCGTGTCCCGCAGG
The DNA here is from genome assembly GCF_055567735.1 of Streptomyces sp. NPDC026394. NCBI lineage: Bacteria > Bacillati > Actinomycetota > Actinomycetes > Kitasatosporales > Streptomycetaceae > Streptomyces > Streptomyces sp. NPDC026394. The sequence goes on along the minus strand of NZ_JBVHPX010000006.1, from coordinate 220,871 downwards.
CTCAGCTCCAGTTGCCGACGCTCCTCGGCGACGTTGCGGCGCCCCGAGTCCCGGGAGATCTCGGCCACGTCGTCCAGGCCCTGCGCGTCCCGGACGCGGCGGATCTCGTACGCCGGTGCCTGGAATGCCGCTGCCGTCGCCTCGCTGACCGGCAGCATCAGGACCTTCTCCACGTCGTCCGGCTCGAATCCGGCCGCCCGCAGGCGGTCTCCCATACCGGCCGGGACGTCGTGGCCGTACAGCTTCCACTCCAGCGTGCAGCCGAGCGCGTCGGCACGCGCCGTCTCCGCGCGGATCACCAGGTCGGCGTCCTCCTCCGTACACCGCGCGTACACGATCCGGCACTCCGAGCCGTCCGGAGCGGTCTCCCGCACGGTCGTCCCGTCCGGGGCGGACGTACCGGAACTCCGGCGCTCCTCGTCCAGAAGCGCCAGCAGACCGGCGATCTCACTTCTCTGCATGGGTGATGTCCTTACAGGGGTCACAGGGGTCACAGGGGTCACAGGAGGCATAGGGGTCACAGGGCAACGGGCAGGCCCAGGACGGCGAACAGGCCGGGGCCGAAAACAGTGATCTCCACGATCCGTCCGTCCTCGACGCGCAGCACTTCGAGGGCGTGGGCACGGTGGGCGGGCTCGCCCGGGCCCCGGGCGTAGAGCGCGACAGCGGGCTGCCGGTTCATCCAGGTGGCAATGGTGCGGAGGTCCGGGGGCAAGGCGAGCCGGACAGAGCCTGCCCCCTCTGCCAGTACGGCGGCAAGCGCATTGTTGTCCTGGCTCTCCAGCGCCGTTGCGTAGTGCTGGAGCACAGCGCCTTCGTCGGAGCCCGCCGATCTCGCAGGTGCCCGGTCCCGGACCCGCGGACGAGCGCGTTGCAGCGCGCTGTTCACCGCCGCCACACTGACTTCCAGCGTCGCGGCGGTCTCCCGTGCGGACCAGCCCAGCACGTCCCGCAGGATGAGCACGGCCCGTTGCCGCGGCGGCAGCGACTGGAGCGCCGTCACGAAGGCCAGCCCGATCGTGTGCCCGGCCACCACCTCACCCGACGCCGGCTCCTGGGCCGGCACCTGCTCCAGCAGCGTGTCGGGACACGGCTGCACGGTCGCAGGGGTGCGCGGGCCGGCGGCCAGGTGGTCCAGGCAGGCGCGGGTGGCGACGCGGTACAGCCAGGTACGGAACGTCGCGGGCCCGGCGAAGGTCTCCCGCTCGCGCCAGGCCCGCAGCAGCGTTTCGGTCACCAGCTCGCCGGACGCCTCGAACGATCCGAGCATCCGGTAGCAGTGCACCTGTAACTCCGCCCGGTACCTCGCCCCCAGCCGGGAGAACGCCGCCGCGTCCTCGCCCCCCGCCTCCCCGTCGCCCATCGAAGCCTCCTGTGCCCCATGCGCACCGCGCAACATCATCTTTCTCAGGTGAGGGTACTGACGTCGCGTGAACGCGGGTCCTGCGCACGGGGGTTCGAGGCGTGTGCGCGCGGGATTCGCGTGCGTTTCGGCGGCGGCGGGGCGAGGCTCCGGCGCTCCGCTCAGCCCAGTTCCAAGCTCGTCACCGCGTAGGCCCGCTCCGCCTGCACCGGTGCCACCGGACCCGTGTACATGCGCATCGTGTGGGAGTCCGGGGCCAGGCCCCGGGAGAGGGCCAGGGAACGTGCGCTGTGGTGCGGGTCGGGGATGTCGGCGTGGACCACGTCGTCCGGGGCCAGGTGCGCGGTGAGCGCGTCGAACAGGGCCTCGGCGCCGCGGGACGTGTCGGCGAAGAGGGGGCCCAGGCGGTATCCGTCGCGGGCCGGCCGGATCGCGCCGTAACCCGCGATCCTTCCGTCCCGCAGTTGCGCGTACGCGTGGTGGCCGTCGGCGGTGAGCCAGCGGGAGAGGAACGCCCGCCGGTCGGCCGGGAAGCACTGCCGGTCGTACGCGGCGATCTCGTCGAGGTGGCCGGGCGCGACGGGGACCACCGTCGCCGCGGGTGTGCCGGGGCGTACAGGGCGTCCGCGGTAGCGCGTGGTGCGGTAGGCGGTGGTGAAGCCGGAGCGCCGGTACGTGGCTTCCTGCGCCGGGACCGCGTCCAGGCCGATGGTCCGGTCCCCGGCGTGCGGCACCGCGGCGTGCCAGGTGGCCATGCCCAGCCCGCGGCCGCGGTGGTCCGGGTGCACCAGGTAGTAGCCGAGGAACGCGTACTGCGAGGAGTAGTTGACGACCGACACCGACGAGACGAGCTGTCCGTCGAGGGTGCCTATGAAGAAGCCGTCGGGGTCGGTGGCGTGGAAGCAGTCGGTGTCGTGGTGGCCCGGGTTCCAGCCTTCGTCGGCGGCCCACTGTGCCACCTCGCGCCATTCCTCAAGGGTGGCGGGGCGGACGGTGAACTCACCGGCCGGGGCGCCCGGGGCCGTGGCCGGCGTCGTGGTCGCGGTCGCGGTGCCGGCCGTGTCGGCTGCCGGGGTGCCGGTGGTGGCGTTCTGGTGCGGGGTCTCGCCGGGGGAGGTCATACCTGGTGGGTGTCCTTGGCTGTCGGGCCCCGCTGCCGTGCGGAGCAGCGGGGCGGTGGCGGCGGGTCAGATGAGGTCCATGGCGGCGACTTCGTCGGGCCGACCGTAGCTGACCGGACCCTGGAAGCGCCGTCGGGCGGTGGCGAACCACCACACCGTGGCGATGACGAGGACCACGCCCAGCGCGATCGGCGCGTAGTTGAACGATTCAGCAGTGATCGGCGAGGCCTGCGGCAGCATGAACAGCACACTGCTGATCACGATCCAGGTCACCGCGACGGCCGCGACCAGCTTGCCGTACCGCCCCAGGTTCCACGGGCCGGGCTGGAAGGTGTCCAGCCGCAGCCGCAGGAAGATCGGTACCGCGTAGGCGAGGAAGAGCCCGACGACGTTGATGCTGACGACGGCGGTGAACGCGGTGTGCGACCACCAGCCGGGGATGACGAGGACCAGGGAGCAGGCCGCGGCCAGCCAGACCGCCTTGACGGGGGTACGGGTGCGGGAGGAGACCGAGTGCCACCAGCGGGACCCGGGCATCGCGCCGTCCCGCGAGAAGGCGAAGATCTGCCGGGTGTTGCTGGTCATGTTGGCCAGGCCGCAGAAGAGCATCGCGCCGATCACGATCAGCAGCAGGAACTTGGCGGTGCCGGTGCCGAGCGCGTCGATGAGGATCTGCACCGGCGGTGCCTCGGCGCTCGCCGCGCCCGCGTAGTCGCGGATCGCGAAGACCAGGGCGAGCATGAGGACCAGGCCGGCGACCGCGGAGTAGCCGATGGCCCGCATGATGCCCTTGGGCGCGTTGACGGTGGCCCGGACCGTCTCCTCGGACATGTGGAAGCTGCCGTCGAACCCGGTGAACGTCCAGCTCGTGACGAGCAGGCCGAGCATCGCGCCGTACAGGCCGTTGGTGAACCCGGTGTTGTTCACGAAGTGCGTCACGAACGACGGGGACTGGTGGTGCGAGGGCAGCACGACCAGCGCGGTGACGATGACGACCAGGCCGATCAGCAGCCACCACACCGAGATCCGGTTCAGCACCGCGACCAGCTGCACCGTAAAGGTGTTGGCGAGCGCCTGGACGAAGAGGATCGCCGCGGTGATCAGGACCGCCCGCTGCGGGCTGGCCTCGTAGGACGGCCACTGCATGGCGATGAACGCCTGGATGAAGGTGGCCGCCGCGTAGCCGGTGGCGGCCGTGCCGCCGACCTGGCCGACGAAGTTCAGCCAGCCCGTGTACCAGGACCAGGCGCCCCGGTGCCGCTTGGCCAGCTTCCCGGCCGAGAAGTACAGCGCGCCGCTGGTCGGGTAGGCGGAGGCGATCTCCGCCATCGAGGCGCCGACGAACAGCACCATGGCGGCGACGGCTATCCAGCCGAAGACCAGGATCACCGGCCCGCCGGCGTTCATACCGAACCCGAAGGAGGAGAAGATCCCGGAAAGGATGTTGATGATGGTGAAAGAGATGGCGAAATTGTCGAACGCGCGGAACCGCCGGGTCAGTTTCCGCGGATAGCCCATGGCGTGCAGCGTCGCGTCGTCGTCGAGCGTGACGGGATCCGCGGCGCGGTGGCTTCTGGTGCGGGCGGGGGACACGGAATCGGACACAACCGCAACCTTTCTGGTGGGGGACAGGAAGACATCGGCGCGGAGCGCCGATACGCGGTGTCGGCACCTGTCTTCGGGGCGTGCCGGGGCACGGGAGGCCGGGGCCGGCAGGCCGGGGGGATGGGTGAACGGGACATCAGGGGGCCGGGGGCGGGGTGCGGTGGGTGGAGCGCCCCGGGCGGGGGACATGGCTCGGCGGTCCCGGGGGCGGGCGCGCGGCGCCGCCCCCGGAACCGCCGTCCGGGACGTCAGGAAGCATCGGGCACCGGGAGACCGCACGCGCGTCTCGCCTTGTTCAACTGCTCCTCGGGGTCGCCGAAGGCGCTCCACGGCATACGGGAGGCGTACGGGCCCATGGCCGTGAACACCGCCCGCGCCTCGAAGGCGCACTGCGCCATGTGCAGCGCGTGCGCCAGGTAGGCCAGGTCCAGCACGGGAGTGAAGCGGTAACCGGCGACGTGCGGCAGCCAGTTGCGGTAGACGCTGAGGGCCGTGGCCTTCCACTGCGGCTGTTCCCAGGTGCGTTCCGCGAGGAGCGAATCGGCGTTGTAGCCGTCCACCAGGGCCACCAGCGGCAGCAGCCGCAGCGGGGAGGAGGCCGGGGCCCGCTGGCTGAGGAACGCGGCGACGTCCCAGGCCGCGTTCGCCTCGCCCCCGTGGCGCGGGAAGAAGAACGACAGGAAGCGGTGGTGGCCCTCGCGGTTCCAGGGGTCGAGCCGCAGGATGTGGGAGAAGAGCGTCCAGGGGCCGGGCGGCGCCGTGAGCAGCCCTTGCGGGGCGGGATCGCGGGGCTGCTGCAGGCGGGCCAGGGTCAGTTTGGCCGACCACGGTGTGGGGTCGTCGGGAGCCGCCTCGGCGGCGCGGTCGCAGGCGGCCACCGCGATCCGGCCGAGGGCCTCGGCCCGGCTGTCGCCGCCGTCGGCCGCGCGGACCGCCCGCAGTACCGCGACGCGCGCCCACAGCAGGGCCGCTTCCCGGCCGGGTTCCTCGGCCAGCCAGCGCTCCGCCAGGTCCGAATCGGCCGCTTCGGAGGCCAGTACCAAGGAGCGGTGCGCGCGTACGCCGTGGTCCCCGCGCGCCTCCCGCAGGATCTCGCGCGCCCCGAAGTAGCGGCCTGCCCGGATGTCCACGCAGGCCCGCGCGAGCCGGAGGTCATCGGCTGCCGGATGCCACACGTACTGCCCCTCGAATAACCCAGCGGTCATGTCCCTTGCCGCTCCTGCCGTTCTGCCGGTGAGGTCGGGCACCAGCGCATTTTCAGCCATGCCGAAATCAACCGGTACGCACTGTTCCCCCAGCTCCACCGGCAGTGCCACACCCTACTCAGCAGCAACTCGGTTCGAAACTGGTGATCGGAATTACCTGATTCCGCAACGACGGCGTGCGCGACATTGGCGGCGAAATCGGTCGATCACGCGGCGGCGGAAAATGCGCGGTATGCAATTGGCATATGCCAGGCCGACCGAAGCGTACCGTCGGCGAGGGTTCGCCCGACCTGTCGTCCACGGTCCGCCTCGGGCCGGGCGGGCCGGTATGGGCGGCGGGGCACCGTATGCCCCGTGCGGAGGCGACGGAGGGTGGTCCGTCGCCTGTTCACGTCACCTCCGGCGCATCTTCACCGGGGTGACACGGCGTCTTCCCACGGCCTGGTTCCTCTTGGAACACTCCAGTCGCGCCCGTACCCTCCCAGCCCAAGGGGGCATTTCAGCCATGCCAGAACTCGACCGGCGGCGGTTCCTGCAACTCACCGGCGGGGCCGCCGCGTTCTCCGCGCTGTCGCAGAGCATCGCCCGCGCCGCCGCGATCCCCGCCGACCGCCGCACCGGCTCCATCGAGGACGTCGAGCACATCGTCGTGCTGATGCAGGAAAATCGTTCTTTCGACCATTACTTCGGAACGCTGCGCGGCGTACGGGGCTTCGGCGACCCCCGGCCGGTGACGCTGCCCAGCGGCAAGCCGGTGTGGCACCAGTCCGACGGCAAGGGCAAGGAGGTGCTGCCGTTCCGGCCCCAGGTCAAGGACGACAACCTCGGGCTGACCTTCATCGAGGACCTCAACCACGACTGGAAGGGCAGCCACCGGGCGTTCAACGACGGCCGCTACGACCAGTGGGTCCCGGCCAAGACGTCCACCACGATGGCGCACCTCGCGCGCAAGGACATCCCGTTCCACTTCGCGCTGGCCGACACGTTCACCGTCTGCGACGCCTACCACTGCTCGTTCATCGGCTCCACCGACCCGAACCGCTATTACCTGTGGACCGGCTACACGGGCAACGACGGCAAGGGGCCCGGTGACCCCAGCGGCCCGGTCCTGGACAACGCCGAGAAGGGCTACAGCTGGACGACGTACCCCGAGCGGCTGGAGGCGAAGGGCGTCTCCTGGAAGATCTACCAGGACATCGGCGACGGTCTGGACGCGGCGGGGAGCTGGGGCTGGATCAAGGACCCGTACCGGGGCAACTACGGGGACAACTCCCTGCTGTACTTCAACAGCTTCCGCAACGCGAAGCCCGGCGACCCGCTCTACGAGAAGGCCCGGCGCGGCTCGAATGTGAAGGGCGGCGGAAAGCTCCTCGACGACCTGCGGGCGGACGTCAGGAACGGCCGGCTGCCGAAGGTCTCCTGGATCGCCTGTCCCGAGGCGTACACCGAGCACCCGAGCTGGCCCGCCAACTACGGGGCCTGGTACATCTCCCAGGTCCTGGACGTGCTGACCTCCGACCCGAAGGTCTGGGCCAGGACGGCCCTGTTCCTCACGTACGACGAGAACGACGGCTTCTTCGACCACGTCGTCCCGCCGTACCCGCCGGCCGACGCCGCCCAGGGCCGGTCCACCGTCTCCACCGAAATGGAGCTCTACCCCGGCGGCGCGGGCTTCCCGGCCGGCCCGTACGGCCTCGGCCAGCGCGTGCCGATGCTCGTCGTCTCCCCCTGGAGCACCGGCGGATACGTCTGCTCCGAGACCTTCGACCACACCTCGATCATCCGCTTCATGGAGCGCCGCTTCGGGGTCGCCGAGCCGCACATCTCGAAGTGGCGGCGCGCCGTCTGCGGCGATCTGACCTCGGCCTTCGACTTCAGCCGTACGGGCAGTCCGGGCGCGCTGCCGGACACCGGCGGCTACACGCCGATCCATCCGAAGCCCGCCGACTTCCACCCAGCGCCGCCGGCCGCCGGCCGCCTGCCCCGGCAGGAGCGCGGCACCCGTCCCACCCGGCCGCTGCCCTATGCCCCGTACGTCGACGGTGCCGCCGACACCGCTGCCGGGAAGTACCGCCTGACCTTCAGCGGCGGTGACGCCGCCGGGGCGCACTTCTACGTGACGGCGCCGAACCGCGGTGACGGCCCGTGGACGTACACCACCGAGCGCGGCAAGGCCGACTCCGACAGTTGGAACACGGCCTACTCCAACGGCACGTACGACCTCTCGGTGTTCGGCCCGAACGGCTTCCTGCGGACGTTCCGGGGGCCGGGCAGTACGGCGGGGCCCGAGGTGACCGCGCGGCACAACAGGGCCACCGGCAACCTCGACCTGGTCCTGACCAACGCGGGCGACGGCGCCCGCACCCTGAAGGTCACCGACGCGTACGGCAGCACGTCCCGCACGTTCACCGTGCGCCCGGGGCAGCGGGTGACCCACACCCTGGACCTGCGGGCGGGCAAGCGCTGGTACGACGTGAGCGTGGTCTGCGACGCGGACCGCACATATCTGCGCCGGTTCGCGGGACATGTGGAGAACGGCACGGCCGGGGTGAGCGACCCCGGAATCCACACGGTCTGAGCCGTACGGCCGCCCCTGCCTGCCGGGGGCGGCCCGCCGCGTCGGCCGGATCATGGCGGCTGCCGCTTGGCATGTGCGCGATATCGTGCCGACGCCTGATCACCCGTTCGAGGGAGAGAGTCCATGGCCAGGAAGTCGGCAGTCCGCATGACGTGCGTGTGCGCGGGAGCGCTGTCCGTGGCCGCGCTGCTGGCGGTGGTGCCCGGCAGCAACGCGGTCTCCGCCGCTCAGCCGGAAGCGGCCGGGCCCGTCGCGGCGCGCGCGGCGCAGACCGCCAAGGGCAAGCCGCGGCCGGACGCCCGGCACGTCGTCATCGCGGTGCACGGCGGGGCGGGCACCGCCCTGAAGCGCGAGGACACCACCCCCGCCCAGGAGAAGGCGTACCGCGACGGTCTGACCGGGGCGTTGCGCGCCGGGCACAAGGTGCTGCGCGAGGGCGGCAGCAGTGTGGCGGCGGTCGAGGCCGCGGTACGCAGGCTGGAGGACAACCCCTTGTTCAACGCGGGCAAGGGCGCGGTGTTCAACGAGGACGCGGGCCACGAACTGGACGCGTCGGTCATGCGCGGCTCCGACCTCGCGGCGGGGGCCGTGGCCGGCGTCCGCAACGTACGCAATCCCGTCTCCGCGGCGCGGCTGGTGATGGAGAAGACCAAGCACGTGCTGCTGGCGGGCGAGGGCGCCGATGACTTCGCGGCCCGCAACGGCCTGCCGACCGTCACCCAGGACTACTACTGGACCGAGAAGCGCTGGCAGGAGCTGATGAAGGCCAAGGGACGGCTGAAGGGCTCCGGCGAGACCCTGACCCAGGGCACCGTCGGCGCGGTGGCCGTGGACGGGAAGCGGGACCTGGCGGCGGCGACCTCCACCGGCGGGCTGACGAACAAGATGGCCGGCCGGGTCGGGGACTCGCCCGTCGTCGGCGCGGGCACGTACGCCAAGAACGACACGGTCGCGGCCAGCGCCACGGGCGCGGGCGAGGTGTTCCTCCGGGGCGCCGCCACCGTGACGATCTCGAACCTGATCGAGTTCGGCGGACGGGACCTGGCCGGCGCCGCGTACGAGGTGCTGGTGAAGCGGCTGCCCCACCTGGGCGGCACGGGCGGTGTGATCGCGCTGAACGCCCGGGGCGTCTTCGACGCCCCGCACAGCAGCGAGGGGATGCTGCACGGCTACCTGACCGAGGACGGTCACATCGTCACCAAGGTCTTCGCCGACGAGACACCGGCGAACGAGTGAGCACGCCCGCACCGGCCCGACGGTGCACGGTGGCGTGATCCGCTCGCTTCGCCCGCCGTCCTGACGATGGCTCAATAGGCCCTCTCCCTCCGGAAGCGGAGCGGCACTACCGTCCCCCGACGCGGGGGATCACTCTGGGGAGGGGATCAGTTACATGTTCTATCACTTGTTCAAATCCATCGTCATGGTGCCGCTGCTGCGGTGCCTGTTCCGCCCCCGCGTCGAGGGACTGGAGAACCTGCCCGCCTCGGGCGCCGCCATCATCGCCGGGAACCATCTCTCCTTCTGCGACAGCTTCCTGATGCCGGCGACGGTCAAGCGCCGGATCACCTTCCTGTGCAAGCAGGAGTACTTCACCGGACGCGGCGTCAAAGGGCGGCTGACGGCGGCCTTCTTCCGCGCCTGCGGGCAGATCCCGGTGGACCGCTCCGGCCGCAGCGCGGGCCAGGCCGCCGTGGAGGAAGGCGTACGGGTGCTGAGCGGCGGCGAGCTGCTCGGGATCTACCCGGAGGGCACGCGCTCGCACGACGGCCGGATGTACAAGGGGAAGACCGGCGTCGCGGAGATGGCGCTGCGTACGGGCGCGCCGGTGATCCCGTGCGCGATGATCGGGACGTTCGAGGCCCAGCCGGCCGGGCGCCGGCTGCCGCGGGTCGTCCCGATCACCATCCGCTTCGGGGAGCCGCTGGACTTCTCCCGGTACGCCGGGATGGCCGATCAGCGGCTGGTGCTGCGGGCCGTCACGGACGAGATCATGTACGCCCTGCTGAAGCTGTCCGAGCAGGAGTACGTCGACACGTACGCGGCGGAGGCCAAGGCACGGGCACCGCGGCACGCCGTACCGGCCGGCCGCGCCGGTTGACGCTCCGCGGCCCGCACCGGCCGGCCTCCGTGCCGCTCACCCGGGGCGAGCGGCACGGCCCGTACGCCGGGTCAGCGGGCCGGCGTGCAGATGGCCTGGACCGACTTGCGGGGGTCGCTCTCGGAGCGGGCCTTCAGCACGACCCGGCCGTGCCGGGCGGCGCCCGGCTTCGCGGTGACGGCGACCGGGACGCTCACCGTGCTGCCGGCTTTCGCGGTGGCGATCCGGTGCGGCAGCCAGGCGGACCAGCCGCGTCCGGTGGCGGCGGCCGAGAGCCGGTACACGTCGGAGTCCAGGTGCGCGCCCCCGCTGCCCGGCCGGCCGGTGTTGGTCAGCGGGAAGGTGCACACCGCCCGGCCCTTGGCGGGGTTGCCGTGCGTCGTGCCGTGGCGCAGTTTCGCACCGCGGCGCTGCGGGCCCGCGCCGTCCAGGGACCGGACGGCGACGGTGTAGCTCAGCACACCCTTCTTGTCCCGCCGGATGTCCAGTACGTAGAAGTGCAGCCGGTTGGCCCGGTCGACGTACTCGTAGGCGCTGCCGGAGTCCGCGCCCGCGTGGAACAGCGCGTCGCTGAGCTGCCGGTAGTCACCCATGGTGATCATCTGCGGGGTGCCGTCGGGGCGCCGGAAGTCGACCATGCCGATGTCCTCCGGGTGGGCGTCGATCACCCACGCGAACGGGGCCCGGTCCTCGTTCTTGGTCTTGGACAGCAGCACCCCGTTGTCCGGGGTGAAGGAGTCCATGCCCATCCGGTCGACGACCTCGACGGTGTAGTTGTCGTAGCCGCCGCCGTCGCACAACGGGTCGGCCGTGGTGGAGCAGGCCGGCTCCAGGTCCCGGCCCAGCGTGATGTTGACGCCGGACAGGCCCTTGGCGCCGGGCGGCGCGGAGCGCGCGGTGACCTGGGCGACCGCGACGCCGGACGTCTTGAGCGCGTCCCGGTCCAGGCGCAGGACGTTCTTCTCGTCGACGATGCCGAGTTTGAGCTTGTCACGCAGGACGTGCTGCGAGCCCATCGAGGCGCCGTTGGCGGCCGGTATCTGCCAGCGGGTGTGCGGGCCGCCGGGACCGTTGAAGGAGCCGCGCGAGAGCATGCTCCAGATGCCGGTGTAGGCCCGGCGCAGCGGCGTGCCGTACGGATTGTTGTAGTTGTCCGCGATGCCCAGGATGTGGCTGAACTCGTGGGCGTACACGGCCATGCCGGAGCTCTCGGCCTGGGTGGAGGAGCCCGTCTCGGCGTTGGGCCAGATGCGGGCGGCGGCCTTCCAGGAGGTCCACGGCACGTAGCGGGTGCGGGCGGCGTTGCCGCCGCCCTGAATGGGGGAGGGCGGGCCCCAGGCGGCCGGGACGTCCTCGGGCGTGGCGAACTTCATCTGCCCGAACTCCTGCCAGGCGGCCGACTCGTCCTGGCCCGCGGTCAGGTAGAAGATGAAGTCGTACTTCTTGGTCTCCGCGTCGCCCACGTCGGCGACCCAGGCGGCCTTGCCGTCGGTGCGGATGTTCTTGCCGCAGCTGTCGCCGACGGGGCAGGCGCCGGGGTTCATGCCGGGCTCGATGCCGTACTGGTAGGACTTGAACGGCATCCGGTAGACGCCGAACGACGTCAGCTCGACGCCGAGCCGGCCGCCGGAGTCCTCCATCCAGTACTCGTTGATGGTGTGGCCGCGGTTGAGTTTGCCCGGCTTGTTCAGGAAGTCCCGGTAGAACGCGGGCACCTTCGCGCGGGGGATGTCGTGGGCGCCGGGCTGCGGGTTGCCGAAGACGGACGAGCCGGCGGGCCTGCTGACGCTGAACTCCTCGTCCGGGTAGTCCAGCAGCACGAGTGCGCCCTTGAACATGCGCCGGGTGGGCTTCAGGGCGGGGTCGGCCCAGTTCGTGCCGGGGACCGCGCGGTATTCGGCCCACGTCATGGCGTCGGGATTGCGCCAGTTCTGAGGGTCGACGGGCTGGACGAGCGGGGGCCGGGCCGCGGGCGCGGCCTCGGGGGCCGCCCGTGCGGGTCCGGTGGCGACGGCGGCTGTCAGGACTCCGAGGAGCACGGCCAGAACGACCGGTCCACGGGCCCCGCCGCGGTATGGGCGGGCCGGTCTGTGGGGAAGGAACAAGGCGCACCTCTTGTCTGTGATCTCAAGACCGGGACATGACAGGTGATCGAACAGAATTCCTACCCCCGACAAGGTAAGGCGGGGGCCCCAGTGACGCCAGAGTGCCGTGAGGAGCCGATGATGCCGCGAACGGTCCGTGACCGGCACGGTCACGTGATGTCGGAGACCAGCGCGGAAGCCCTGTCTTCTTACGAGGACGCGCTGCGCGACCTGCTCTTCTTCCGCGGTGCGGTCGCCACCGCGTCCCAGGCGGTCCTCCAGGCCGCCCCGAAGTCCGTCATGGGCAACGTCCTCGCGGCCTACCTCGGCCTGCTGGGCACGGAGGAGAAGGACGCCACCGCCGCCAAGGCGGCGTTCACCCGCTTCACGGACTGTGTACGCGCCGGGCGGCCGACGGACCGCGAACGGATGCACCTCGCCGCCGCCGCGTCCTGGCTCGACGGAGACATCCACCGCGCCGGGCACGTGCTCGGCGAGCTGACCGTCGCCTTCCCGCGCGACGAACTGGCGCTCGCCGTCGGCCACCAGATCGACTTCCTCACCGGTGACGCCGCCCGCCTGCGCGACCGCGTCGGCGGCGCGCTCACCGCCTGGCCCGAGGACGACCCGCACTACGGCCACCTCCTCGGCATGTACGCCTTCGGGCTGGAGGAATCGGGCCACTACACCCGCTCGGAGGAGACCGGCCTGGCAGCCGTCCAGCGCAACCCCCGTGACGTGTGGGGCATCCACGCGGTCGTGCACACCTACGAGATGCAGGGCCGGTTCGCGGAGGGCATCCGCTTCCTGGACGCCCGCATGGAGGACTGGGCCTCCGGCAACTACCTGAACGTGCACAACTGGTGGCACTACTGCCTCTACGCCCTCGAATCCGGTGACACGGACCGGGCGCTGGAGATCTACGACGCCGTGCTGCACCACGAGGAGTCGCCGGGCCTGGCGATGGAACTCCTGGACGCCTCGGCCCTCCTGTGGCGGCTCCTGCTGGCCGACCGCGGCGCCGGCCCCCGCTGGGAACGCCTCGCCGACGCCTGGGCGGCCCGCCAGGACCCGCCGTACTACGCCTTCAACGACGTGCACGCCGTCATGGCGTACGTCGGCGCCGACCGTGTCGCCGACGCCGAACGCCTCGTCGAGGAGCGGGCGGCCTGGCTCGTCCGCGCCCGGCCCGGACTGTCCAACGTCGCCATGACCGCCGGGGTCGGCCTGCCCGTCTGCCGCGCTCTGATCGCCTACGGACAGGGCAGGTACGGGCAGGCCGTCGACCTCCTGGCCTCCGTCCGTTACCACCTGAACACCTTCGGCGGCAGCCACGCCCAGCGGGACGCCGTACAGAAGACGCTGCTGGAGGCCGCGCTCCGGGCCGGACGCGACGACACCGCCCGCACCCTGCTCAGCGAGCGCATCAGCCTGCGCCCGGTCTGCCCGTACAACTGGCTGGCCCAGGCGCGCCTCGCCGACCAGCTCGGCGAAACGGCCAAGGCGGCCACGGCCCGGGCACGGGCCGCCGAACAAGCGGCGACGGGGGCCGCGGCGCTGGCGCGCTGAGGGGCGGAAGCCGGCCTCCGACGTTCTTGATCGATTTCCTGCTGGCCCGATGCACCCCCGACCGGTCATCCTTGACCCGTACGGGTGCGGTCCGGCCGAACCGGCCGCACCGCACCCGTACGAGCAGCCCGACCATCGGCCCACCAGCACAGGAGCACGACACATGACGGGGAAGAACGCCTGGATACGGGACGTACGCCGGGGGCCGCGGCCCGCCGCCCACCTCATCTTCTTCCCGCACGCCGGGGGATCGGCCTCGTACTACCGCCCGTTCGCCGCCCACCTCGGCGAACAGTTCGACGTGTCGGCGATCCAGTACCCGGGGCGCCAGGACCGGTGGAACGACCCGTTCGTCACCTCCGTGGAGGGGCTCGCCGACGAGATCGTCGGCTGCCTGAGCCCTCAGGACACCACCCCGCTGGTGCTGTTCGGACACAGCATGGGCGCGTCCGTCGCCTTCGAGACCGCCCGGCGGCTCGCGGACCTCGGACGGCCCGCGCCGCGCCGGCTCGTCGTCTCCGGCCGCCGCGCGCCCTCGATGTTCCGGGAGGAGAAGAACTTCCACCAGGGAACCGACGCGGAACTCCTCGCCGAGGTGGGCCGCCTGGACGGCACCCACAGCCAACTCCTCGACGACCCGGAGATCGTGCGGCTGATCCTCCCGGCGATCCGCAACGACTACCGCGTCATCGAGACGTACCGGCCCGCCGCCGACGCCGTGCTCGACATTCCGCTGCTGTGCCTCACCGGCGCCGCCGACCCCCGGGTGTCCCGCGAGGAAGCGGCTGCCTGGAAGGCGCACACCGTCGCCGAGTACCGGGAGGAGACGTTCGCCGGCGGCCACTTCTACCTGGCCGACCACGCGGCCGCCGTCTGCCGCGCGGTGGAGGCCTTCGCGTCGGGGGAGTGACACCGGAACCGGCGCTTCCGGCGCTCCCGGCGCGCCTGCGGCGTACGGCGGACGGCCGGCGGGTCAGGCCGCGAACGTGACCGGCAGATGCGCCAGACCGCGCATCAGACGGGTGTGACGCCACGGGAGTTCGGCCGGGGGCACGGCCAGGCGCAGGTCCGGGAAGCGGGTGAGGAGGGCGTGGAAGGCGATCCGGCCCTCCAGACGGGCCAGCGGGGCGCCGAGGCAGTGGTGGGGGCCGTGACCGAAGGACAGATGGCCCGAGGCGCGGCCGGGGACGAGGGCGTCGGGGTCGGTGAAGCGGGCGGGGTCGCGGTTGGCGGCGCCCGGTGAGACCAGTACCACGTCGCCCGCGGCGATCTCGGCGCCGCCGAGGGTGAGCGGCTCGGCCGCGTACCGGAACGTGGCCGTGGTGATCGGGGAGTCGTGGCGCAGCAGCTCCTCCACGGCGTCCGGGACGAGCGCGGGGTCCTCGCGCAGGCGGGTGCGGAGCGCGTCGTCCTGGAGCAGCGCGAGCGCGCCGTTGCCGATCAGGTTGGTGGTCGTCTCGTGACCGGCGACGACCAGGAGGACGGCCAGCGAGACCAGCTCGAACTCGCTGAGCCGCTCGCCCTCGTCGCGCGCGGCGATCAGGTCGGTCAGCAGGTCACGGCCCGGGCCGCCGGCGCCGTCCGCCGCCCCGGCGGCCCGCTTCTGCGCGATCAGCCGCGTCATGTAGTCGCTGATCGCGTGCGAGGCGGTGTCGATGGTGTCCGGGGCGCCGGCCGCGAAGAGGTCGTTGGACCAGCCGCGCAGCGCGGCCCGGTCCTCGCGGGGCACACCGAGCAGGTCGCCGATGACCTCGATGGGCAGCGGTACGGCGAAGTCCTCGACGAGATCGGCCGTACCGCCCTGGGCGGCCATCCGGTCCAGCAGTCCGTCCGCGATCTCGGCCACCCGCGGCTCCAGACGGGCCACCGCGGCCGGCGTGAACGCCTTGACGGCCAACCTGCGCAGCCGGGTGTGGTCCGGCGGGTCGGTGGCGAGCATGGTGGCGCTGACGGCCGGGGCCAGGTCGCGCTTGGACGGCTTGTCCGCGAAGTAGCGGGTGGTGTCCTTGGACAGCCGGGGCTCCGCCAGGGCGGTACGGGCCTCGGCCCACCCGGTGACCAGCCAGGTCGCGCCGTGCGGCCCGGACCGTACCTGCTGGACGGGGCCGCGTTCGCGCAGCGCGGCGAGCAGCGGGTACGGGTCGCGGAAGAACTCCGGTGACTCCATGGGGTGGCTCACGTGTGACCTCAGATTCCTGCGGCGGGCCGGGACGGTTCGGACGGTGCGGGGCCGGTGCCGGACGCCATGAAGGCGTGCGAGACCCTGCACAGCCAGCGGGCCTCGTCGAACAGGTCGTTCAGTTCGGGGCGGGTCAGGGTGGCGTCCTCGGCGCTGACCGCGTGCGCGGGAGCGCCGCCGTCGCGCCGCGACTCCAGGGCCGCGGCCAGCACCGCCGCCTCGACCCCGGCGTCCAGTTCCCGAGCGTCGGCCCCGCCGGACCGCAGGCGTTCCTCGGCGGCCCGGCGCACCGCGTCGCTGCGGTGCGGGCGCAGCGCCAGCATCCCGTCCCGAATCTCGATCACCCGGCGGTAGAGACGGAACTCGGGGTCGGGCGCCGCGTACCGGTTCTCGGTGGCGGTGAGCTGGATCTCCGGGACCGCCGCCGACAGCGCGGCCCACAGCGGGTGCAGCCCGCGGTGCAGGTGCCACAGCCGGATCCGCCGCCAGGGCCAGGCCAGGGCCGGACCGACGGCGGGCAGCAGGACGCCGATGACCAGGAGCAGGCTGCAAATGGCGGGCAGGCCGACGCTGAAGGTGCAGGTCGCGGGCGTCACCAGGGAGCTGCACAGTTGCTCGGGCGGCAGCCACCCGGCGTCGGTCCACAGGCCGACGACATGGACGATCTTGTAGCCGATGTAGACCATGCCGAGCGCGCAGCCGGCGGCGATGACGCGCAGTCCACAGCGCAGGCTGGTGCGCGGCGCGTGCCGGGAGTAGCGCAGCGCCTGGCGCAACAGGTCGACGATGGCGGCGCCGAGGTGCGCGGTGAACACCAGGACGTAGATGTTGAGCAGCGGCTCGGTGCGCGGCAGCTCGCCGAAGGTGGGGGCGCCGGGGGAGTCGTCCACCGGCGAGGCGAAGAACAGGACGGCCATCGCGGCCAGGACGACGCCCAGCGAGACGAGCCGGTGGCGCGCCTTGCGGTCGGCGTCCGTCGGCTCCTCGTTGAAGCGCAGCAGCAGGATCGAGATGCAGGTGGCGGCGGCCAGCGTGCTGCAGTTGCCGAGCAGCCGGCCCAGCTTGGGCGTGACGACGCTCAGTGCGTCACCGACGGCCGGCGTCAGGAACACCAGCGAGGCGCCCAGCCCGGTCAGGAACCCGCACAGGGCACCCAGGCCCTGCGGCCGCGGCCGGCGCAGCAGCGGCCGCGCCTTGTACGCGGCGGCCAGCAGCAGGACGGCGGCTATGGAAAGGAAGAGGACGTTGACCATCTGGGTGTCTACCGTCGCTTCGGGGAGCCGAAGACGTCGTCCATCCGGCTGAGGACCTCGGCCTGCTGGGACGTCGCCGGGCGGCGGGCGGGGGTACGGTCGGCGCGCCGCAGGATCAGTGAGGCGATCATCTCGGCCTCCTGCTCGTCCTGGTCGCTGTAGTGGCTGCGGCCCAGGACGGATTCCACCGACGCGGGGTCGAGGTCGGGTACGAGGGCCTGCGCGACCTCGCCGGAGAGCAGGTTGGAGTGGCCGCTGAGCATGTGGCCGACCTCGTGCAGCACGATGTGGTCGCGGTGCAGCGCGGTGGTGGCCGCGTCGTAGAAGACGTAGTCGGCCCGCCGTGTGGCGATCCACAGGCCGCACGGCCCGGCGGGCGGCGTGACCTGCGGCTCCAGGTGGATCGGGCGGCCGCGCTGTTCGGCGAGCCGGTCCAGGAAGGCACCCAGCTCGAAGGGGCGGGGGATGTGCAGCCCCCGCAGCCGGTCCGAACAGTCGGCAAGCACACGGTCCGGTCGCCGTGTGAACTTCATGGCGTGCTCTCCTTCGGCCTCAGCCATGAAAGGTACACGTGCCAGTCTCATGCAGCGCCGGATGGCCCCTCCCGAACGGGATCGTGTGCGGGCCCGCGGGCTGCCGCGGCGCCGGCCGCCCGGCCGTCCGGCCGGAAGCGGGGCGGGGCGGCGTCCGGGGACAGTGCGGGAAGTACGTCGGTCAGGGGCATGGTTCAGCGGGCGGTACGCCAGGTTTCTCCCGTGTTGCCCATCGGATGTCCCGCTCCGTTGCCCGTGGTGCTGCCGACGTCCGGCAGCCCTTCCAGCTTCCGTACGCGGTCGATCATCTCCAGCACGGCCGTACGGGACTCGGCGGACATGTCCATGAAGCGCGCGGCCATGGCGATGACCCCCGCGTCCTGCATGGCTTCCAGCAGCTCCGGGGGCTGGTCGGCCCGGTCGGCCGCCGCGCCGCCGGAGCCCGCGTCCTGCTGGTCGTGGAAGTGCGCGGCGGGCACGCCGAAGTACTCCGCGAGCGCTTCGATGTGGCGCTTGGTCGGGTTGTCCCGCTTGCCCTTGCGCAGTTGCCAGATGTAGTTGCCGGAGATCACCTGCTCGCCGGCCCTGATGTTGATATCGGTGGCGACGTCGTTCGCGGACAGCGATTTGCCCCGCTCGCGACTTCGTTCCTGGAACAGCCGGTCCAGCTTTTCGGCCAGGCTGACCGGCCCGCGGTCCTCGTCCCCCATCGCGCCGCGCTCCCTTCAAGGCCAAACGTGAGACTTCCACTGTAGTGGTCCGGTCGCCGGGACGGATGGGCGCTCCCTCCCGTGTGGGCTGGCACGCTCAGCCCGGACCCTCTATTCTTCACACCTGAGTCAAAGACTCTGGTGTGAAGCGGGGCGGACAGTTCGGACCGGCACGGGGGTGTGGTCCGAACCCGTCCGCAACCGCGGGCGGGGCCCGCCCCGTCTCCGGGGGAGCCCCACACGTACGCTCGCACACTCAGGCGCCGTAGCGCCCCGGCCGTGCCGCGGTCACTTCACCGCGCTGCGCTGCTTCCACTGGTCCCAGCTCTCCTGCCAGACCTCCAGACCGTTGCCCACATCGGTCTTCTTGGTGCTGGTGGTGTTCTTCACCTCGACCGTGGAGCCGATCGTCAGGAAGTCGTAGGCCCGCTTGGCGTCCGAGGTGGTCATGCCGAAGCAGCCGTGGCTGTTGTTGACCACGCCGACCGACTTGTTCCAGGGCGCGGAGTGCAGGAAGGTGCCCGACGCGGTGAGATGCGTCACCCACTTCGAGTCCAGCATCCACTCGTTGCCGTGGCCGATGGTGGAGGAGTCCATCGTCTCGGCCGCGTTCTTGCTGCGTACGGTGTGCACGCCGCCGCGCGTCGGGTCCTGCGGCGAGCCCGCGGAGCCGCGGATCGTGTCGACGGCCTTGCCGTTCTCGTACAGGGTCATGCTGTGCGCCGTGACGTCGATGACGGCCTTGTGGTCCGCGCCGATGGTGAACCCGAAGTCGTAGTCGCGCGCGAACCAGCCGCCCTTCTCGCCGGAGTTGATGCCGCCCAGGCTGCCCTTCACGGACACCTTGGTGCCGGCCGGCCAGTAGGTCTTGGGCCGCCAGTCGATCCGGTCCTTGCCCGACCAGTCCTTGACCCAGCCCCAGGCGCCCTCCACCTGCGGCTGGGTGGTGACCTTGAGGGCCTTCTGGATCTCGGCGCGCCGGTCCTTGGCGACCTGGTGGTCGAAGAGGATGGATATCGGCATGCCGGTGCCGACGGTCATCCCGTTCGACGGGGTGTTGGTGAGCTTGTTGACCTTGTCGGCCTGCGCGGTGGTGAAGGACGAGTCCGCGGCCGACTCCTTGCCGTCGCCCGACTTCGTCTTGGTGTGCACGGTGTACGTGGTCCCGGGCTTGACCTTGCCGTCGGACGTCCACGACGAGCCGTCACCGGACAGCTTGCCGCTGACCTTGCCGCCCTTGTCGTCCTTGGCCTCGACGGCGGTGAGGCTGCCGCCGTCCACCTTCACGGATATCGGCGAGCCCAGCGCGGCGGACTTGCTGCCCGCGGCCGGGGTCACGGTCACCTTCGCCGCCGGCTTGTCCGACGTCGCTGAGCCGCCGTCCGCTCCGCACGCGGTCAGCAGCGCGGCTCCCGCCAGGGTGGCGGACAGCAGGACGGTGCGACGGGCTGATCTGACGTGCACGAGCGGTTCCCTCCGAAGCAACACAACAGGCGGTGGCGGGCACCGCCCGGCCTCCGGGACGGTCATGCCGACCGCCGGAGCCGGTTGCGGGCAACCGCCGTACATGCAGACGGGTGACACCGCATGATCGGTTGCCTGGAGAAACGGATATTTGTGTCACAGATCGGTACAGGTGTACGCCGAGCCGTCGGCCCCCGACGGCCGGGGCGCCGCCGGACCGGACGGAGGACGCTAACAGCCCCGCCAGGCGTGGCCTGGCGGGGCTTCGGCGGCGGAACTCCGGAGACGGTCCCTCAGCGCTCCGTGAGTTCGGGCCACGCGCTGCTGAAGTGCACGACCCGCATGGCGTCGGGCAGCGAGGAGCCGGTGAGCTTCATGACCGCACGGATGCAGTCCATCGGCGAAAAGTCCTTGTTGCGGAGCCGGCCCAGCACGGAATCCATGCCTGTCCCACTCGCCGGCGCCTCAGCCGCCTCGGCTTCCGCGGGGACGCGCCCAGGCCCGCTGATCATGCCGGCTCCCCATTCCTCGGAGATCCCGTCCGGCAACGGCGCCTCCGTCAGGACGGTGACGTGCCGGCCGGGCCCCCGGGCTCGTCCGCATGGTCCTCCGAGGCGTGCCGACCCTCCCCGTCCTCCGGGGTCTCGGCGGCATGGCCGGCCAGGACGCAGGTGCGTTTCCGCTGGACGAACCAATAGTAGGTGAAGCCGCCGACGGCGACGATCCCGACGAAGAGGATCGCGCCCCAGCGCAGGTACCAGTGCTGCGGGCCGGTCGCGTTGTAGACCTCGGGGCGCGGCCAGGCGAGGTTGGTGGCCATCGCGGTGCCCCACAGGACGGCGAGAATGTTGACCGGCAGCCCGAACTTGCCCAGCGAGAACTTGCCCTGGGCCGGTTCCCACTGGCCGCGCAGCCGCCGTACCAGCAGCGGCACGGTCACCATCAGGTAGGCGACGTAGATCATGATGATCGCGATGCTGGTGATCACCGAGAAGATCTGCGGCTGGTTCACGTTGATCAGCAGGATGCAGACCGCGATGCACCCGATGATCACCGCGGGCGCCACCGGCGTCTGGAAGCGCGGGCTGACCCGGGCGAGCAGCGAGGCGGCCGGCAGGTTGGTGTCCCGGGCCATGGCGAACGCCAGCCGGATGCCGGCGGTGTGCACGGCCAGCGCGCACACCGTGATCGCGATCACCACGCACCACAGCATGATCTGGCCCATGGTCGAGCCGAGGGTGCTGAGCACGACGTACTGGAGCCCGTCCACGGACAGCTCCTTGGCGTGCAGGTCGGGGGTGGCCAGCAGGGCGAACAGCAGGATCAGCCCGCCGATGAGGAACGAGGCGGACAGGGCCCGCAGGATCGCGCGCGGCGCGTTGCGGCCGGGGTCCTTGGACTCCTCGCCGAGGGACGACGCCGTGTCGAAGCCGTACATGACGTAGGCGGAGGCGAGGCACGCGGTGAGGAACGCGCCGAGGTAGCCCAGCGACTGGCCCTCCGCCAGCCCGTAGGTCTCGGTCAGCGCGCTCGGGGGGCGGGTGATGTGCGCGGCCAGCAGCACGATCAGGGCCAGCGCGGCGATCAGCTCGATGGCCACGCCGGCGGAGTTGATCTGGGCCATCAGCTTGACGCCGAAAGCGTTGACGAGCGTCGTGAAGAGGACGAGGACGGCGCCGAGGAGCACCGCGTTGGCGGCGTGGTCGGTCCGGCCGCTGCCGTCGCCGATGAACTGGAAGAACGAGGAGATCTGCGGCAGCGTCACCTGGTAGGCGAGCGCCACGGCGGCCAGCGACACCATGGTCGCGGTCATCATCATCCAGCCGCCGAGCCAGCCCACGTGCGGTCCGCCCAACTGCTTGGACCAGTTGTAGACCGATCCGGCCACCGGGTAGCGGGCGGCCAGCTCGCAGAAGCACAGGGCCACCATCAACTGGCCGCAGAAGACCATCGGCCAGGACCACCAGTAGGCGGGCCCGCCGTGGCTGACACCGAAGTAGAAAAGCTGGAAGGTGCCGGTGAGGATGGAGATGTAGCTGATGCCGGCGGCGAAGGTGTGGAAGTTGCCGAGGGTGCGTTTGAGTTCGGGCTTGTAGCCGAGTTCCGCGAGCGACTCGTCGTCGGGGCTGTCGGTGGCGGCGTCGGAGTCGTCTGCCGGTGCGGTGCCGTTGCCGTTCGCCTCCTCGTCGGCCGGTTTCCCGGGGTGCGCCGTGCCGCCGTCCGGTGCGGGGCCGCCCGCCGTCGGCCCGGTGCCGCTCACTCGAACCACCGCTGCGGCCGGGGCGCGGTGTTGCGCCAGACGTGCTTGGCCTCCTGGTACTCCCCGAGCCCGGCCGGGCCCAGCTCCCGCCCGACGCCGGACTGCTTCATGCCGCCCCATTCGGCCTGCGGTACGTACGGGTGGAAGTCGTTGATCCACACGGTGCCGGCGCGCAGCCGGGAGGAGACCCGGTGCGAGCGCTCCACGCTCTGCGTCCACACACCCGCGGCCAGCCCGTAGACGGTGTCGTTGGCCAGCGCGACGGCCTCGTCCTCGGTACGGAACCGCTCCACGGTCAGCACCGGGCCGAACGATTCGTCGCGGATCACCGACATGCCGGGCGAGCACTCGTCCAGCACCGTCGGCAGGTAGTAGAAGCCGTCCCGCAGGGCGGCGTCGTCGGGGCGCGCGCCACCGCAGCGCAGTACCGCGCCCTCGGCCAGGCCCGCCGCCACGTACTTCTCCACCTTGTCCCGGTGCTGCGCGGAGATCAGCGGCCCGCTGCGGGCGTCCTCGTCGAACGGCCCGCCCAGCCGGATCGCGCGGGCCCGGCGCACCAGCTCGTCCACGAAGTCGTCGTGCAGCCCGTCCTCGACCAGCAGCCGCGCGCCGGCCGAGCAGACCTGCCCGGAGTGCAGGAACACCGCCATCAGCGCGTAGTCGACGGCGGTGTCGAAGTCGGTGTCGGCGAAGACGATGTTGGGGTTCTTGCCGCCCAGCTCCAGCGCGATCTTCTTCACGGTGGGCGCGACGGCGGCCATGATGCTCCGCCCGGTCACCAGTCCGCCGGTGAAGGACACCAGGTCCACCCGCTCGTCGGTGGTCAGCGGTGTGCCGACGGCGGCGCCGGCGCCCAGCACCAGGTTGGCCACCCCGTCCGGCAGCCCGGCCTCGACCAGCGTCCGCATCAGCAGGATCGCGGTGTGCGGGGTCAGCTCGCTGGGCTTGAGGACGAAGGTGTCGCCCGCGCCGACGGCCGGGGCCACCTTCCAGGCGGTCTGCAGCAGCGGGTAGTTCCACGGCGTGATCAGGGAGCAGACGCCGACCGGCTCGTACACCACCCGGCTGTCGACCTCCGGCTGCCCGGTGTCCACCACCCGGCCGTCGTTGCCGGAGGCGACCAGGTTGCCGAAGTAGCGGAAGCAGTTCGCGATGTCGTCCATGTCGTACTGGCTCTCCACGAACCGCTTGCCGGTGTCCAGCGACTCGGCACGCGCGTACGCGTCCTTGTCGCGCTCCAGCAGACCGGCCACGCGCAGCAGCAGCGCCCCGCGCTCCGCGGCCGGGGTGTGCGGCCACGGCCCGTCGTCGAACGCCGCGCGGGCCGCGGTGACGGCGGCGGCCGCGTCCGCCGCGCCCGCCTCGTCGACGGTGGCGACCAGCGTGCCGTCCGCCGGGCAGCGGATCTCGCGCACCTCCCCGTCGGCCGCGGCGGTCCACTGACCCCCGATGAACAGCTCCGGCATGGGTGAGCCTCCGTGCCTGTGCTCGCGGTCGGACGGCCCGGCCGGACAGCCCGTGGTGACGATCTGTGCGATCTGTGTACCGAGCGTAGGCGGGGGGTGGTGCGCCCGCACGGTGCGCTGCTCCGGGTGGCTGCCCCGGGAGGGCGCGGCGCGTCACGGACGCGGAGCCGCTGCCGCGGGCGGCGACGAGGACCGGCCCCCGCCTCCGGAGAGACGGGGGCCGGTCCCGGCCGTGCGAGGGTCAGGCGGCGGTCGTGGCCAGCTCGCGCAGCTTCTTCTTGTCCGGCTTTCCGGCGTCGGTCAGCGGCAGCGCGTCGACGAACTCGATCCGGGCCGGCTCGTACATCGCGCCGCGCGCCTCGCGCACCATCGTGCGCAGGCCGTCCTCGTCGACGCTCTCCCCGGCGGCGGGCACCACGGCCGCGTACACCTGTTCCATCCGGTCCTCGTCGCGCACACCGAAGACGGCGCTCTGCGCGACCTGCGGGTGGGTGTTGAGGAGGTCCTCCAGCTCGGTGGTGTACACATGACCGCCCACCACGACGATCATGTCCTTGATCCGGTCGACGATGGTCAGGTAGTTCTCGTCGTCCAGGAAACCGATGTCACCGGTGTGCAGCCAGCCGTCGCGGAGCACCTCGGCGGTCAGCTCCGGCTGCTTCCAGTAGCCCTGCATGATGCTGGACGAACGGATGCAGATCTCGCCGTGCTCGCCGCGCGGCAGGTCGCGGCCGTTCTCGTCGCGGACCGCCACCTCGACGTTGGGCAGGATGCGGCCGGCCGACCGCAGCCGCTCCAGGTTGCCCGGGTCGTGCTCCTCGGCGGGCAGCACGCTGATCCCGCCGGCCTCGTTCTGTCCGTAGAACTGGACCAGCACCGGGCCGAAGCGCCGGATCGCGTCGGCGATGCGGGCGGGCGAGGACTGGCAGCCGCCGTAGGTCAGGCAGCGCAGGCTGGAGGTGTCGGTGGTGGCCGCGTCCGGGTGGTCGGTGAGCTGGTAGAGCAGCGGCGGCAGCAGGAACATGTGGGTGATGCGCTCCCGCTCGACGGCGGCGAGCACCTCGCCGGGCTCGAAGTCCTCGTGGAGCACCACCAGGCCGCCCTCGCGCAGGGTGACGTCGGCCATCATGCCGCCCGCGTGCGCCAGGGTGGTGCACACCAGGAGGCGGGCCGCCTCGTCGTCCGAGGGGCGCTCCCAGATCACCTTGGCGTCGCCGGCGTCCTCGTCGTTGTCGGCGACGAAGGAGCGGACCTGCCCGTAGGTGGTGCAGATGCCCTTGGGGTGGCCGGTGGTGCCGCCGGTGTGGCGGATGGTGCAGATGTCGTCGGGCTGCGCGAGGCTCGGGAACGGCTCGTCGCTCTCGGCGGCGGCCAGTTCCAGCAGGTCGGTGCCCAACTTCGCGGGGCCCAGGGTCAGTACGGTGGCCACCGGCGCCAGCGCGGTCAGCTCGGCGGCGCGGTCGTCGAAGCGCGGGTCGACGATCAGGGCGCTGGTCTCCACGTCCTTGACGATGGTGGCCTGCACGTCGGCGGAGAGCTTGTTGTAGAGGTGGTTGACCCGGCAGCCGATGAGGTTGGCGGCGTAACGGGCGGCGATGGTCTCGGGCAGGTTGCCGCTGAGCAGCGTGACGGTCTGGCCGCGGTCGATGCCCTGGTTCCGCATCGCGCGGGCCGTGCGGTGGACGAGGGCGCGGAACTCACCCGCGGTGACGCGTCGCCCTTGGTGCACCAGCGCCACGCGCCCGGGGTCGGTCCCCAGGGCGTCGAGGTTCTCCTCCACGTAGGTGCGGAAGTCGTGCGCGGTGTCGGGCATAGGTGATTCCTCCTTGATTCCGGGGCACGACGGATAGTTAGTTGCCCCGGACAACCATTTCCATGCTAACGGTCGTCGATCAAGGGTTCCAAGTTGGCACGAACGCCCGTTGGCGGGCCTTTTACCGAGGCGCGGACATTTGGCCAACCGGTCGGACCGCGCAGGGGCGCCCGTGGGGGCGGCGCCTCGTCCCCGGTGTTATTCCAGGGGTGCGAAGCGGCAGGTCAGGCCGGTGTCGCGGGAAGTCGGAGAGGATCGCGAGAATGGCCGGTCAACGAAGCGCGGGGTCGCTCGGGTGGTATACGGGCGTGAGCGGCCGCGCGCGCGGAGGCGGCGGCCGCTCACGTAAAAACAGAACGTCCGAAATGACGGACTCTGTGCCGGCGACCAATTGACGGAGTATTTGCCTTCCTTTTACGGGTGGCGCTCCGCGTGATGTGCCTAAAGCGTGGATTTGCCCGGGTCGCCCATCGGGACGGCGTCCAGGACGGCGACATCCATCGGCGCGGCGAGCAGGCCGCTCACCCCGGCGGCGATCCCGGCGAGCGCGGCACCCCGTGAGTGGGCGTCCAGCGCGGCGCCGTCCGCCCAGTTCTCCACGACCACCACCCGGTCCTCGCCCGCGTGGACCGCGTACAGCAGACAGCCGTCCTCCTCGTGGACGGCGGACGCGTGCGAGCGGAAGACGTCCAGCGCCGTCTCCAGCTCGCCGGGCTTCGTCCTGACCGTGGCGACAACGACGGGCATACCTGCGACCTCCAGGGCGAACGGAATGTCGAACGAACCTATCCCACCGGGGGGCCGGGACCGTAACACCAGGTCAGAAACCGGAACGTGTCGCGTCCGCCCGGCCCGCCGGACCGCGGGAGTCAGGTGGCGGCGCGCGTGCGGGGTCGCATCCCGGCCGGCCACTCCCGGCCGGGGTGCACGGCGCCGCAGTGCGGGCAGCGGCGGTCACCGCCGTAGAACCTCTCGAACACCGGCGGCAGATCACGGACGATGGACCCCAGTTGGAGTTCGAAGCGGCGGACCAGACGGTGGCAGTCGGTGCAGTACCACTCGAAGCCGTCGAGCTGCCCGGCCGGCCGGGCGTACTCGACGACCATGCCGACACTGCCCGGCTCGGGCCGCTGCGGGGAGTGCCGTACATGCGGCGGCAGCAGGAAGACGTCCCCCTCGTCGATCCGGACGTCCCGCGGCGGGCGGCCCTCCTCCTCCATGATCCGCAGCACCATGCTGCCGCGTATCTGGTGGAAGAACTCCTCGATCGGATCGTCGTGGAAGTCGGTGCGCTGGTTGGGCCCGCCGACGACGGTGACCATCAGCCCGGACTCCTCCCACAACTGAGCGTTTCCCACCGGCGGTTCCAGCAGGTCACGGTGGTCCTCCAGCCACCGCTGGAAGTTGAAGGGACGGCCGTACGTCAGTTCCGGCAGCTTCGCCATGATGTTCAGTCCTCTTCCTGTGGTTCCTGCCTGTGGTTCCTGTCGTCGTCACGGACCGGCCGGGTACGCGATCGCCCGTGGAAGCCAGGGGCGCCGGACGGATCAGTGTTGAGCATGGCGGCCCGGAACCGCTAGGAAGGCCCCATGCGCATACGAGCAGCTCTGGTCGAAACGCCCGGCGGTCCCTTCACCGTCCACGAGGCCGAGCTGGAGGAACCGAGGGCGGACGAGATCCTGGTACGGCTGACCGCCGCCGGCATCTGCCACACCGACCTCGGCATGCGGCAGGTCTGGCCTGCCGAACGGCTGCCCATGGTCTTCGGGCACGAGGGCACCGGAGTCGTCGAGGCGGTGGGCGAGGCGGTGACCACCCTCGCCCCCGGGGACACCGTGTGCCTGACGTACCGGAGCTGCCGCGCCTGCGAACAGTGCTCGGCGGGCGAGCCCGCCTACTGCGAGCACTCCGCGCTCCTCAACGCCGCCGGAACCCGTCCGGACGGCAGCTCCCCGCTCTCCCGTACGGACGGCTCCCCGGTCCACGGCGGCTTCTTCGGCCAGTCCGCCTTCGCCTCCCACTGCCTCACCACGGAGAGCAACACCGTCAAGGTTCCCGGGGACCTTCCCGCGGCCGTCGTCGCTCCGCTGGGATGCAGCGTCCAGACCGGCGTCGGCACGGTCCGTACCGTGCTGCGCCCGGCGGCGGGCACCACCCTGGCCGTCTTCGGCGCCGGCAGCGTCGGCCTGAGCGCGGTCATGGCGGCCGTCGCGGCGGACGTCCCCGTCGTCGCCGTCGAACCCCTCGCCGCGCGCCGCGCCCTGGCCAGGGAACTCGGTGCCACGGCGGTCGTCGACCCCGCCGGGGACGAGGTGGTGGCGGCGCTCCGGGATCTGACCGGAGGCGGGCCGCACTGCGCCATCGACACGACCGGGCGCCCGGCCGTGGTGTCCCGAGCGGTCCAGGCCCTGCGTCGGCGCGGCACGCTCGCCCTGGTCGGTATCGGCACGGCGGAGTTCGACACCTTGCCGGTGCTGACCAAGGGCATCACGATCCGGGGGGTGACCGAAGGCGACGCGGTACCGGCTGTGGCCATACCGGAACTGATCGGCCTCTACCGGCAGGGCAGGCTTCCGCTGGAAAAACTCGTCACCGAGTTCCCCTTCGCCGACATCGAGGCCGCCGCCGACGCCGCGTCGACGGGGCGGGTCGTCAAGCCGGTCCTGCGGACGGAGTGAGGTCGGCCGAAACCACCGCCCTGACATGACGGGGCGCCGCGGCGGCGCGTGGTACCGGTGGAAGTGCCGATGCGCGAACGGGGGAACGGCATGGACACCGTGATCGTACAACTGCCGGAACAGGCGGGGGACGGGTCGCACGAGCGCCCCGACAGGCCGCGGTTGCTGCGGCTCGGGCCCGGGGACACCGCGGACTTCGGGCGCGGCGCACCGGGCGCCCCGGTGGCCGTGCCGCTGTCCGACCCCGGTGTCTCGCGGCTGGCCGGGCAGCTCACCGCCGCCGAGGACTACTGGCGGCTGTCCAATTTCAGCCGGGTGGTCACCTACGTCGTCGAGAACCTGGAAGGCGCGGGGGAGCACGTCAAGGTCGCGCCGGGACGGCTCGGCGCGCCGGTGCCGTTCGAGTTCTCCCGGGTGCTGCTGCCGGCCGCCGAGGGGGAGGCGTCCTTCAAGGTGTTCGCGCCCGAACACGCTTACCTGGACGGCGAACCGTACGACGGGGTGGGTGAGCCCACGACGATCCCGTTCGCGCTCGACCCGACCTCGAAGTACTTCCTGGTGCTGCTGGCCCTGTGCGAGCCGCGCCTGCGCCACGCCTCCAGCGGCGCCGTACCGGGCGTCGGCGACGTGCTGGAGAGACTGCGGCCGCTGGAGACCTGCCGGCGGCTGACCCGCTCGGCCGTCAACTACCACATCGACTACCTGGCCTCGGTGAAGCTGCGCCTGCGGGCCGACGGCCCGGCGGACACGGAGGGCCTGGGCGGCGGCAAGCGCGACGAACTCGTCGCCTTCGCGCTGCGCTTCGACCTGGTCCGCGAGGAGCACCTCGCCCTGCTGACCCCGCGGGACGGACGGTGAGCTGAGGGCGGACCGCGATGGACGGATCGGGAACCACCCCGCCGCCCGGCGTCCGGCCCGGCGACCGGGTCGGTGACTGGCGGCTGGCCGGGCCGATCGGCGAGGGGAGCTGGGGCAGCGTGTACGCCGCCGAGCACGTCGGCGACGGCCGCCCGGCCGCCGTCAAGATCCTCCGCACCGACCTGCTGGCACCGGGCCAGCGGGCCTGGATGGACGAACTGGTACGCCGCGAGGTGCGCTTCAGCCTGGAGGCGGACCACCCGCACGTCGTACGGACGCATGCCGCGCTCACCGTCGCCGTTCCGGACCACCCGGAGCTGGACGGGCTCACCGCCCTGGTCATGGACCGGGCCGAACGCAGCCTGCGGGACGTGCTCGCCGACGCCGCCGGCCCGCTGCCGGACGCGCCCCGGATCCTTCGGGAAGCCGCCGACGGGCTGGCCCACCTGCACGGGCGTGGCTGGGTGCACGGGGACCTGAAACCGGCCAACATCCTGCTGGCCCCGGACGGCACGGTCTGGCTCGCCGACTTCGGTCTCACCGCCGAACTGGAGGGCACCCACGCCTACGTACCGCCGCTCGGCTCGCTCGACCACGTACCGCCCGAATGGTGGTCCCAGCGCACCGGACAGCGCGGCACGACGGCCCGGCCCACGGCCGACATCTGGGCGTACGGCGTGCTCGCCCACCAAGTGCTCACCGGTGGCCGGCATCCCTTCCCCGGCCGTACCGCACGGGCCCGCGCGCTGGCTGCCCAGACGTACGCGCACGGCGGCACGCCCTTGCGGTTGGACAGCCAACTGCCGCCGGAGTGGCGAAAGCTGATCGCCGACTGCCTGCTGCCCGACCACGCGTCGCGGGCCCGGCACACCGCGGCCGAGCTGTCCCGGCGGGTACGGCAACTGTGCGACGCGCCCCGTGCCCGTCACCGCGCCCGCCGTGGCGCCGCACGCCGGCCGGTGCTGCTGACGGCCGGTGCCGCGTTGCTCGCCGCGGCAGCGGGCGCCGGTGTGCTGCTCACCTCCGACGACGGGCGGGGGAAGGCCGCCGCCGGGACGTCGGCGTCCGCCGCGCCGTCGGCCCCGGCGTCCGTGACCGGGACGCTGCCGGAGGACTCCGACGTACCGAGGGCGCTGCGGCCGTACATCACGACGGCCGCGCAGCGCTGTGCGGAGGAGGAGGTGACGCCGGCCCTGATCGCCGCCATGCTCAAGGCGGAGAGCGGCTTCGATCCGCGGGCGCGCCGCACGGACGAGTTCGGCATCGCGATGTGGACGCCCGCGGTGTTCCGCGCCTGGGCCGTGGACGGTGACCACGACGGCCGCAAGGACTACTGGTCGCCGCCCGACGCCATCGCGACCATGGGCTCCTATCTGTGCTGGCTCGACCAGCGTTTCAAGGCGAACGGGCTGCGCCGCGACCTGCCGGGGCTGATCGCCGCCGGATACCGCACCAGCAGCCGGGTCGTCATCGAGACCCGCGGCGTACCCGCCCGTACCCGCGCCTACGTGGACCAGGTGGCCCGCCACCTCGCCCGGTACACCCGCTGACACCGCCCTGACCTGCGCTCTTGCTGCGGCCCTGACAGACGTCAGGTACCGCTGCGGTCCGTACCGCCGCAGGGTGGAGCACGTAAGGCAGGGCGCTGCACGGCAACGGCAGCGGCCACCGCACGCAACGGGGAAGCAGAAACGGGAAGGAACAGCACCATGCGCAGGACCGCAGTCACCAGGACGATCACCAAGCTGGCCGTCGCGACCGCCGCCGCCGGCGCGCTCGTCGCCACCACCGGCGCCGCCCACGCCACCGCCCGCACGCCGGACACCGCCACCGCGTCGCACGCCGCGCGGCAGGCCGCCGCGGCGGTGTGCACCGTCAACGACAACGGGGTCAACTTCCGCGGCGGGCCCGGCGAGAACTTCCCGGTCCTGGGGAAGGTCAACGCCGGCCAGAAGCTGAACCTTCGGGGGCAGCAGGGCAACTGGGTCATGGGCGACCTGTGGGGCGGCCGCACCGGCGTGTGGATCCACGTGGCCTACCTGAACTGCTGACCGCACCACTGAGGACCGGCTCTCGGGGGACGCCGTGCCGGGTCCGCGCTGCACAGCGCGGCCCGGCACGGCGGCTGTGTGTACGGGCATCCGGCGGCCGCGCGCCGGGCGGCCCCTGCTCGGCGCCGGGCGGCTACTGCTCCGTGTCCGGCTCGATGTCGGTGATGCGCAGGGTGTTCAGGTCGGAGGTGACCAGCAGATGGGTGTAGCGCGGCTGCTCCGGGCTGCCCCAGGTGAGGCGGACCCGGGTCCAGGCACGGCCCATGGCGCTGTCGTTGTAGGTGACGCGCCAGGCCGTCGGGGTGTCCTGGCCGCGCAGCACGCCGTCCGCGTGCTCCCGCTGCTCCCAGTTCGCCAGCCGGGCCCGCAGCTCGGGGGTGAGGTAATGGCCGCGCAGCGCCTGGGCCAGCGCGCCGCGCCCGTCGTCGCTCACGGCGTCGAGGTAGCTGCCGTAGAAATGGGCGACCCGGTCGACGGCCGAGTCGGTGCGGCCGCTGCGGACGGGTGTCTCGGACCGGTCGCCGGCCGGCGCCGGGGCGGGCGCGGCGGTGGCGCTCGGTCCGGCGGGCGCGGTGACGGCGAGGGCCGACAGGGCGGCGGCCAGGGCGGCGCGGCGGACGGTCCGGTTTCCGGGCATGGTGACGCTCCTCCTCAGGGGTGTCTCCCCTCCCGCCGGCGCGCTGTGCGGGGCGGGGCGGCCGCCGGCCGGGTTGCGCTGCGCGGGAGGAGAGGCGGGTACGTCGCAACGGCCGCCTCCGCGCGGTACCCGGGTATCCGGCAGGCGGGCCGCCAACCCCTCGACGGCCGGGTGTCCCGGCGAACGGCGCGAACCGTGGCCCCGGCGGCCGGATGTGGCCGGTGCGGGAGCCGGGACGTGCCGGGTACGGGACCCGGCGGGCGCCGCGTGGTGCGGCGGGGGCACCATGCAGGGGAGACAATCATGCGACGAGGAGAGTGCCGTGGCCCAAGACGTCAGGTCGCTGCTGGCCGAGCTCGACTTCGCGAGCGTCACGCCGGAGGAGTTCGCGCGGATCGTGAAGGGGCTGTCCACCAAGGAGATCACCGCGCTGGCGCGGGGCGAGCTGCGGGACCGGGTGCTCGGTGAGGTCTTCGGCAGGATGGGGCGGCAGTTCCGTCCCGACGCCGCGGCCGGGGTGCGGGCGGTGATCCGCTGGCGGATCACCGGCGAGCGGGAGGCCGTCTGGGAGACCGTCCTCGCGGACGGGGAGTGCACGGTGCGCCGGGGTGCCGGTACGGACGCGCCGCGGCTGACCATGGTCATGGGCGACGCGGAGTTCCTGCGGCTGGTGTCGGGCAACGGCAATCCGGTGACGATGGTCCTCACCCGCAAGATCAAGGTCTCCGGTGACCTGGGGCTGGCCGCGCACATGAACCGGTACTTCGACATTCCCAAGGTGTGAAGGACGGCCGGCCACGGTATGCGGGAGGACCCGTACACGCCCAACGGCCTGCTCCCGCCCACGAGGTGAGGCGACATCCGCTTGTGGGGCGTGGGTGACGCCTGGGGCGGTACAAGGTGATGTCCGCCCCCTTGACCGGGGCCTGCCAATCGGTAAAGTCTAGACCAATTGGCGAGCGGGATTCCGGCCTTCCCCAGGTGGTCGGCACTGTACTCCGGGACGGCCGTGGTCCTCGCGCGTCGGCACCACACCTTCGCGTCACCCCACCCCCACCAGCGGGGCCCGCACGGACCGGACGCACCGCGCGACAGCGCCGGTACGTGTCCGTCCCGCGCCGGGCCCCCACCGTGAAGGAGTCGACATGCACCAGAAGAGAAAGATCGCCACGGCCGTCGGCGCCGCGCTGGCTCCGCTCCTCGTAGTGACCCTGCCCGCGAGTTCGGCGAGCGCCCACGGCTATGTGAACGCCCCGGCCAGTCGGCAGGCGCAGTGTGCGGCGGGCACCGTCTCCTGCGGAGACATCAAGTGGGAGCCGCAGAGCGTCGAGGGCCCCAAGGGTCTGAAGAGCTGCAGCGGCGGCAACGCCCGGTTCCGGGAGCTCGACGACGACAGCAAGGGCTGGAAGGCGACCTCGGTCGGCAGCTCCCAGGCCTTCACCTGGCGGCTGACGGCCCAGCACCGCACCAGCACCTGGCAGTACTTCATCGGCGGACGCAAGATCGCGGAGGTCGACGACCACGGGGCCAAGCCGCCGGCCACCGTCACGCACAACGTGAACTTCCAGGGCATCAAGGGCAAGCAGAAGGTCCTCGCCGTCTGGAACGTCGCGGACACCTCCAACGCCTTCTACGCCTGCATCGACGTCAACATACGCTGACACCAGGGCGGGGCGGCGGGCCCGCGCCCACCGCCCCGCCCCGTGGCCGCCCCGCGCCCTACAGCTCCTTGATCCGGATGTCGCGGTACGAGATGACGTCGGACGTCCCGTGCACCTGGAGGCCGATGTGGCCCGCGGCGTACCGGCGCCCGTCGGTCCCGGGATCGTCCGCCCGCGGCGGGAAGAACTGCTGCCCGCCGGTGTTGTCGAACTCGTTGATCAGCACACCGTTGCGGAAGACCGCGTAGTGCTGGCCCACCACCCGGATCTCGTAGTCGTTCCAGGTGCCCTTCGGCGTGACGCCCGCCCCGCCGAGCCCGACGCGGTCGAACCCGTACACCGATCCCGTCTTGTACAGGTCACCGTCCGGCCGGTCCAGGATCTGGATCTCGTGCCCGTACTTGATCGCCACCCACTCCGGCCGGGGCTCCTCGGGATGGTCGTACACGGACGGGAAGCGGACGAAGACCCCGCCGTTGGCGTTGCCGGTGCCCGGCGCGTCGTCGCGGAACCGCAGCCGCAGCGAGAAGTCGTCGTACGTCCGCCGCGGGAACCACAGCATCCCCATGCCCGGCACCGTGGAACTGCTGGTCATCGCGCCGTCGGCGGTCAGCCCGAAGGCACCGCCGCCGACCTGCCGCCAGCGGTCGAAGGACGCCTTGGTCCCGTCGAACAGGTCGCGGTAGCCGGTGTGGTGGCCGGGCGTGCCGATCCCGGACGCGTCGGCGGCCGCGGTGACGGCCCGGCTCTCGCGCTCGTCGAGCACACCGTCCGTGAGCAGCTTGGCGGTGACCGTCCTGACGTGCTTGAGGAACAGGGCGCGGGAGGACCAGTCCTTCTCGTCCTCGATCAGTTCGTTGACGGTGCAGCGGTTGCGGGTGACACGGTTGGGCACGCCCGTGTCGACCGTGCCGACGACGACGGTGCGCCGCTCGTCCCACTCGGGGCAGTTCGGCGCGGGCACCCCGCCGCCCGGGGCGACGGTGAAGGACACCCGTACCGCCTCGGACGTGTTGCCCGCCCGGTCGGTGGCGCGGTGCGCGACGGTGTGCCGGCCGGTGCGGTCCACCACGACGGGCGCCGTGTACGCGAGGAACGGGCCGCCGTCGAGCGAGTACTCGGTCGACGCGACACCGGACCCGTCGTCGGTGGCGGTGACCGTCACGGTGGCCCGCCCGAGGTACTCGCCGTCGGAGTTGCGCTGCCCCTCGGTCGTCGCCGAGGTGCGCGGTGGTGTCGTGTCACCGGGCGGCGCCACGACCGTGAAGCCCGCCGACTTCTCGGCGGCGGTGTTGCCGGCCTTGTCGGTGGCGCGGTAGCGGACCTGGTACGTGCCGGGTTCGCGGACCAGCACCGGCGCGGTGTACGGCTGGAACGCCCCGCCGCCCACCGCGTACTCGACGGTGGCGACCCCGGACCCGGTGTCGGAGGCGGCGACCGTGACGGTCGCCCCGCCGACGTACGCGCCGGCGTCGTTCCGTACGCCGTCCACCGTCGCGGAGGTCTCCGGCGGTGTGGTGTCCGCGCCGCCGCCGTCCGTGACGACCAGGACGCCCTGCATCTGCTCGTGGCCCGGGATGGTGCAGTGGTAGCGGTACGTGCCCGGGGTCAGGGTGACCTCGGTGGTGTACTTGCCGCCCTGCGCGTCACCCGGGTTGGCCATGATGTTGAGCCGCACGTCGTTGTTGTACCGCGGGTCGGAGATGTCGAAGGTCAGGGTGTGCGGCATGCCCGTGGTGTTGCCGGTGGCCGTGCTGTTCTCGAAGACGATGGTGGTCCGCCCGGCCACGGCGGTGGCGGGGGCGGTGGTGTACTTGGTGATGTCGTCGCCCGCGGTCCAGGTCAGGGTCTGCCGCGCCGCCGGGGGCCCGGGCGCCGTCGGCCGCGCGGGCGGGCGGCCGTGTGCTGCCGTGGCGGTCAGGCCGACGAGCATCAGCAGCGCGGTCAGCAGGACCGCCCATGCGCGCCGTGGGTTCATCGTCCGGCCTCCCGTCCCTCGCGGGCCAGTTCCGCGGGGGGCGGGGTGGGCTCGCCGCCCGTATAGGTCACCCGCCACAGTGCTGACTTGGCGTCCGAGGTGAAGAAGCCGCGCCCGTAGTCGAGGACGTACAGCGCGCCGTCGGGGCCGAACGTCCAGCCCATGAGATTGCGGATGCCGTTCACGCCGACCGGCACGATCTCGTCCAGGCTCTCCGCGTGCGCGGGCAGGCCGCCGGAGCCCGCTGTCCGCGGGTCCATCACCAGTGCGTGCCGAGGCTGGTCGCCGTCGTAGAAGTCGCCGACGAACCACTTGCCGTCCCAGTAGGCGGGCCAGGCGCCCTGGCGGGTGGCGGCCGCGTCGTGGCGGTGGACCGGGCCGTCCATCGCGGCCTGGCCGCCGCCCTTGAGCCAGGGGAGCAGCAGTTTCTGCTCGGACAGCCGGTAGCTGGGCACGCCCTGGGCGTCGCGCGGGAAGTCGGGGCCGCCGCCCTGCGGCGCGTACCAGACGTTGTTCGGCTCGGCGGGCGGGAGGAGGACCAGGCCGTCGTTGTGCGGCGACTCGTTCTTGGGGTGCTCGCAGTCGTACCAGCCCAGCGGCTTCGACGGGTCGGGCAGGTTCCGGTCGCGGTACGGCTGGTTGTTGCCCATGCAGTACGGCCAGCCGCGGTTGCCCGCGTGGGTGATCGCGGCGAACGTGTCGTACTTGGCCGGGCCCCAGGTGGGGCTGGGTTCGGTCGCGTCCGGACCGACCCAGCCCGCGTACAGCGTGTCGGTCTTCTTGTCGACGGAGATCCGTGACGGGTTGCGTACGCCCATCACGTAGATCTCGCCGCGGGTCTTGCCACCGCCCTCGTCCGGCTCCTTGCCGGTGAAGAGATTGCCTTCCGGCAGGGTGTACGTGCCGTCCGGCTCGGGGTGGATGCGCAGGATCTTGCCGTTGAGGTTGTTGGTGTTGCCCGCGGTGCGCCGCGCGTCGGCGAAGGCGACGCCCTTGTATGTGGGCTGCGGGTTGTTGCCCGAGTAACCGTCGCTGAACCGCGAGGAGTTGTTGTCCCCCGTGGCGATGTACAGGTTGTCCTTGGAGTCCCAGGCCATGCCGCCGCCCGCGTGACAGCAACTGTGCACCTGCACCGGCCACGTCAGCAGGACCTTCTCCGAGGCCGGGTCCAGCCTGTTCGTCCGGGCGTCCAGCGTGAAGCGGGAGACGCGTCGCTCGGCCATGCGCGTGGTCCGGTCGACGCCGGAGTGCGGCGTGTAGTGCAGGTAGACCCAGCCGTTGGTGAGGAAGGCCGGGTCCAGCTCGATGCCCAGCAGCCCTTCCTCGTTCTTGACGAGTTCGTCGCCGCCGCCCTTGTTGCCGAAGACGGTCACCGTGCCGACGAGGGTGGCCTTGCCGGTCTTCGGATCCCAGACGTGGACGGTGCCCTCGCCCTTGCCGACGGCCGGGTCGTTCCAGTCGGTGACGACCGGGGCGCTCGCGTCACCACCGCCGCGGCCGATGTAGAAGACCCGGCCGTCCTTGGCCGTCACCAGGCCGTGCGGTTCGCCGATCTGGTCCGACGTGCCCGGCTGGTTGGGGGCGGTCAGGCGCTCGGCCTTGTAGTGCGAGGCGATGGTGGCCTGGCAGTCGGCGCGGGTCAGCCGGGTGGTCCACAGCAGCGCGCCGCGCAGATGCGTACGGAAGTCGGCCTCACGGAAGCTGTCGGGCGTGCCGCCCATACCGGTGTAGAACGACCGGCCGCCGTCGTAGTCGCGGCACCAGGAGACCGGGTGGTCCCAGCCGTTGGCGCCGGGTCCCGGCCGGTAGGTGTTCTCCCGTACCCGGGCCACGGTGTGCACCGAACCGCTCGGATTGGTGGCCCAGTTGAGCCATGTGTCCGGGCGCTTCCACTCGACGGGGAGGTCGCGGGTGGCCGGATGGCGGCGGTCGCCGACCTCCACGACGGCCCGCTGCGCCGCGGTCGGCACGGTGGCCGTGGGCCGGGCGCCGATCAGGCCGGTGAACCAGTCCGAGTACGGCTCGGCGCGGGCCGCGTCATGGATGCCGACGAACCCGCCCCCGGCCTCCAGGTAGCTCTCCAGACCCGCCTCCTGCTCGGGGTCGAGCAGGTCGCCGCCGCCGGTCAGGAAGACCACCGCGTTGTACGTCCCGAGGCGCGGGTCGGTGAAGACCGACGCGTCGTCGGTCGCGTCGACCGCGAAGTGCTCGGCGGGCGGGCCCTGGCGGCCGATCCGCTCGACGGCCTCGATCCCCGCGTCGACGGTGGGCGGCTCCGCGCCCGC
This sequence comes from Streptomyces sp. NPDC026394, assembly GCF_055567735.1. Lineage (NCBI taxonomy): Bacteria > Bacillati > Actinomycetota > Actinomycetes > Kitasatosporales > Streptomycetaceae > Streptomyces > Streptomyces sp. NPDC026394. The sequence goes on along the minus strand of NZ_JBVHPX010000006.1, from coordinate 183,422 downwards.
CGAGGCGTGGAAGACCAGGACGCGGACGTTCTCACCGCCCGGCGGGGTGGGCAGCCGCAGTCCGGCGCCCGGCCCGGAGGCGTGCGCCGGCGCGCCGCCGAGCAGGGCGGCCGTCACGGCCAGCACCAGCGCGGGGAGGCCGGCGGCCCGCCCGGGGCGCGGCCGTTTCGGCGGTCGGTGGCGGCCGGTGCGCGGCATCGCGCGAAGCGGCCGTGGTAAGTGGTGCCGGAATCGTCGCACGGGTGCACCCGCCCCTCTGTGGCCACGGACAGCGGCAGCCGATGAAACTAGACCCCTTTCGGTGACTCGCCAAGAGCTATGGCCGCAACCCGTCCAACTTTGTCCTGAGTGTGGATAAACAAGGCCCGTGCGGCTACCGTCCCTGCCATCCCTCCGCCCCGATCCGCTGCCCCGCCCCGTCCCTCCTGCCGTGGGAGCACGATGACCGAGGAACCCGACGTCCCCAGGCGCCGCTTCAACCGCCGTCTCCTCGCCGGAGGCGCCGCCGTCGCCGCGCTCGGCACGGTGGCGGCCCCGCCCGTGGCCCCGGCCGCGGCCGCCGGGCGTCCGGTGAGGACGGGCCGCACCGCGGTCGCCGCGGGCGCGGTCAAGCACCTCAAGCTCTACATCGAGGAACTGCCGGGCGGGCAGCTCGGATACGGTCTGGAAAAGGGGAAGGCGACCATACCGGGTCCGCCGATCGAGCTGGTCGAGGGGGACACGCTGCACATCGAGTGCGAGAACACCCTGAAGACCGCGGCCAGTCTGCACGTGCACGGCCTCGACTACGACGTGGCCGGCGACGGCACCCGGTTGAACCGCAGCCACCTGGAACCGGGCGCCACCCGTACGTACACCTGGCGCACCCACGCCCCCGGCCGGCGCGCGGACGGCACCTGGCGGCCGGGCAGCGCGGGCTACTGGCACTATCACGACCATGTCGTGGGCACCGAGCACGGCACCGGCGGCATCCGCCGGGGCCTGTACGGGCCGGTGGTCGTACGGCGGGCCGGCGACCCGCTGCCCGACCGGCAGTTCACCATCGTCTTCAACGACATGACGATCAACAACATGCCCAAAGGGCCGGACTTCAGGGCCACGGTGGGGGAGCGCGTCGAGATCATCTCCATCACCCACGGTGAGTACTACCACACCTTCCACGTGCACGGTCACCGCTGGGCGGACAACCGCACCGGCATCCTGGAAGGCCCGGACGACCCCAGCCGGGTCATCGACAACAAGATCACCGGACCGGCCGACTCCTTCGGCTTCCAGTTCCTGGCGGGCGAGGGCGTGGGCGCCGGCGCGTGGATGTACCACTGCCACGTCCAGAGCCACTCCGACATGGGCATGGCCGGACTCCTCCTGATTGCCAAGCCGGACGGCACGATCCCCGGCCATGACGGGCACGGCGACAACGCTGGTCACTCAGGCCGCTCAGGTCCCTCGGAAGCGCCGCTGCGGCCTCCTGCACAATGATCGACATGACGGAGACGACGGACACGGGTGCGGGGCGCGGCGCGGCCGCCGGCGGACTGCTGGACGGCAAGGTCCTGCTGATCACCGGCGCGGGGCGCGGCATCGGCGCCGCCGCGGCACGGCTGTTCGCGCGGGAGGGAGCCGCGGTCGTGCTGACCGCGCGGACCGGGCCGGAGCTGGCCGCGGTGACCGAGGCGGTACGGGCCGCAGGCGGCACCGCCGACCACGTCGTCGCGGACCTGGCGGACCCGGCCGCCGTACAGCGGGCGGTGGACACGGCGGTGGAGCGCCACGGCCGCCTGGACGGCGCGTTCAACAACGCGGGCATGGGCATCGGGCACGCCCCGCTCGCCGAGATCCCCGTCGAGGAGTTCGACCGGATCACCGCCGTCAACCACCGGGGGGTCTGGCTGGCGATGGCCGCCGAGATACGGGCGATCACCGCCACCGCGGGCACCGGCGCCATCGTGAACAACAGCAGCGTCGGCAGCCTGAAACCGTCCGCCGGGATGAGCCTGTACGGAGCCTCCAAGCGGGCCGTCAACAGCCTCACCCAGACCGCCGCCGTCGAGTACGGCCCGCAGGGCATCCGTGTCAACGCCGTCGCCCCCGGCACGACCATGACCGCCATGATCGAGGACTGGGCCGCCCGCGAACCGGACGTCGTCGACCGGCTCACGGCCCGTACACCGCTGCGCCGGGCGGCCGCTCCCGACGAGGTGGCGCAGGCCGCCGCGTGGCTGCTCAGCGACCGGGCGTCGTACGTGACGGGCGCGATCCTGCCCGTCGACGGCGGCCTGACCGTCTGAGCGGGGGCCGGAGTGGATCTGCCGTCCCTGCGGACGTTCCAGGTGGTGGCCCGGCACGAGCACATCAGCCGGGCCGCCGCCGAACTGCGGGTCGCGCAGCCCGCGGTGAGCCGGACGATCGCCCGGCTGGAGGCCGGCCTCGGGGTGCTGCTCTTCGACCGGCAGGGCCGCTCGATCCGCCTCAACCGGTACGGCGCGGCCTTTCTGCGCCGCGTCGAGCGGGCGCTCGGCGAACTGGACGACGCGCGGCGCGAGGTGGCCGACGCCGCGGGCCTGGACCAGGGGCGCGTCGCGGTCGCCGCCGAGACACTGCTGACGCTCTCCTCGCTGCTCTCGGCCTTCCGCGCCGCGCACCCCGGGGTCGACATACGTCTGTACCAGTCGACCGCTGCCGTGATGCGGCGCCAGCTTGCGGCGCGCGAGGTCGACTTCTGCGTCGCCTCCCAGCCGTTGCGCGGGGCCGGGCTGCGTTCGGTGGTGCTGATGGAGGAGGACGTGCTGCTGGCCGTCCCGCGCGGGCATCCGCTGGCCGGGCGGGGGCGGGTCCGTCTGGAGGACGTCGTGGACGAGCCGTTCGTCACCCCGCGCGCCGGGCACTGGCAACGCGAGCTGCTGGACCGGCTGTTCGCCGCGGCGGGCCGAACCCCCGTCATCACCTGCGAGGGCGACGAGCCGGCCGCGACGCAGTTCCTGATCGGCGCCGGTCTCGGCATCGGGCTCATCCCGGCGCTCGCCCGCAACGAGGCGCCCGAAGCGCCGGTCCACTGGCTGCGCCTGGACGTGCCGGGCTGCCGGCGCACGCTCAGTCTGGTGCGGCGTGCGGACACCTATGTCTCCACGGCGGAACGGCACTTCGAGGAGGCGGCCGTCGCGCACTTCGGGCGGCGGGGACCGATGGACCATTGACGGAGTGAGTACTCACTCCGTACGGTGGCCGTCTCGTCGACCCGGGGAGCGCCCGTGCCCGTCAGCCTCAACCACACCATCGTGCCCGCCGCCGACCACCGCGCGGCGGCCCGGTTCTTCGCCTCGGTCATGGGTCTGGAGGAAATCCCGCCGGCCGGTCGGCACGGGCACTTCGCCCCCGTACGCGTCAACGACCGGCTGACCCTCGACTTCATGGCGGTGCCGGAGCCCGAGGGCCACCACCTCGCCTTCGACGTGGACCCGGCCACCTTCGACGCGATCCTCGCGCGCATCCGATCAGCCGGGGTGCCCTACGGCAGCGAACCCGCGCATCCGGACAACGGCCGCATCGACCACCCGCTGTGCCCGCGCGGCCTGTTCTTCCAGGACGACGCCGGGAACCTGTACGAGGTGATGTCCCCGGCGTGAGCCCCGGACGCGGACGCTACAGTCCGCCGTCCGGCATCCCGAACGCCTTGAGGATCCGTTCCGCCGCGAGCGTCGCCGTCAGCGTGCCGGACCGTACCTCCCGCTCCACCTCCGGTGCCACGTCCCGGACGCCCGGGTGGTCCCGGAGCCGGTTGAGCAACTGCTCGCGGACCATCGACCAGGTCCAGTCGACCTGCTGGTCGCGCCGCTTGCCCGCCAGCGCCCCGGTGGACTCCAGCAGCTTGCGGTGCTGCTCGACGCGGTCCCACACGGTGTCCAGGCCGGTGCCCTCGCGGGCGCTGCACGTCAGGACCGGGGGGGTCCAGGCGGCGTCCGGGGGCTGGAGCAGGCGCAACGCGCCGGACAGCTCCCGGGCCGCCGACTTCGCGTCGCGCTCGTGCGGCCCGTCCGCCTTGTTGACCGACACCAGGTCGGCCAGTTCCAGCACGCCCTTCTTGATGCCCTGGAGCTGGTCGCCGGTGCGGGCGAGGGTGAGCAGCAGGAACGTGTCGACCATGTTGGCGACGGCGGTCTCGGACTGGCCGACACCCACCGTCTCGACGAGCACCACGTCGTAGCCCGCGGCCTCCATGACGACGATGGACTCCCGCGTCGCCCGCGCCACCCCGCCGAGCGTGCCCGAGGTGGGGGACGGCCGCACGAACGCCGCCGGGTCGGCGGCCAGTCGCTCCATCCGTGTCTTGTCGCCCAGGATCGAGCCGCCGGTCCGGCTGGACGACGGATCGACGGCCAGCACGGCGACCCGGTGCCCGGCCCCCGTGAGCTGGGTGCCCAGCGCGTCGATGAAGGTCGACTTGCCGACTCCGGGCACCCCGCTGATGCCGACCCGCCGGGCCGTGCCGGAGTACGGCAGCAGCTCGACCAGCAGGCGCTGGGCCATCGCCCGGTGGTCGGCCCGGGTGGACTCCACCAGCGTGATGGCGCGCGCGATCCAGGCCCGGGAGCCCTCGCGCACGCCCGCCGCGTACTGGTCGATGTCGATCGTCGGTCGCTTGCGGGCCGGGCGGGGCCGGGGCTTCTCAGGCGTCAACGTAGCGGCTCACAGGTCGTGGCCGAGGGCCTCGGCGAGGTCCTTGACCAGGTCGTACGCGGCATCCGGGATCACCGTACCGGGCGGGAAGACGGCCGTGGCGCCCGCCTCGTGCAGCGCCGGGATGTCGCCGGGCGGGATCACCCCGCCGACCACGATCATGATGTCCTCCCGGTCCTGCGCCGCCAGTTCCTCGCGCAGCGCGGGCACCAGCGTCAGATGACCGGCGGCCAGCGAGGAGACGCCCACGACGTGCACGTCCGCCTCCACCGCCTGCCGGGCGACCTCGGCGGGCGTCTGGAACAGCGGACCGACGTCCACGTCGAAGCCCAGGTCGGCGAAGGCCGTGGCGATCACCTTCTGGCCGCGGTCGTGGCCGTCCTGGCCCATCTTGGCGACCAGGATGCGCGGCCGGCGCCCCTCGGCCCGCTCGAACTCCGCCACCAGGTCCCGGGTCCGGTCCACGCCGGAGGACGGCCCCGCTTCGTCTCGGTACACACCGGAGATCGTACGGATCTGCCCGGAGTGGCGCCCGTAGACCTTCTCCAGTGCGTCGGAGATCTCACCCACGGTCGCCATCGCACGGGCCGCGTTCACGGCCAGCGCCAGTAGGTTGCCCTCCAGGCCCGGCCCCGGCCCGGCCTCGGCGGCGGCGGTCAGCGCCCGCAGCGCGTCCTGGCAGGCCGCCTCGTCGCGCTCCTCGCGCAGCCGCCGCAGCTTGTCGATCTGCTGTGCGCGCACCGCGGAGTTGTCGACCTTCAGCACGTCGATCTGCTCGTCGGTGTCCACCCGGTACTTGTTGACGCCGATCAGCGCCTGCCGCCCCGAGTCGATCCGCGCCTGCGTACGGGCCGCGGCCTCCTCCACCCGGAGCTTCGGGATACCCGCGTCGATGGCCTTGGCCATGCCGCCGGCCGCCTCGACCTCCTCGATGTGCTGCCAGGCCCGGCGCGCCAGGTCGTGGGTGAGCTTCTCGACGTACGCGCTGCCGCCCCACGGGTCGATGACCCGGCAGGTGCCCGACTCCTGCTGGAGGAAGAGCTGGGTGTTGCGCGCGATGCGGGCGGAGAAGTCGGTGGGCAGGGCCAAGGCCTCGTCCAGCGCGTTGGTGTGCAGGGACTGGGTGTGGCCCTGCGTCGCGGCCATCGCCTCCACGCACGTCCGCGTGACGTTGTTGAACACGTCCTGCGCGGTCAGTGACCAGCCGGAGGTCTGCGAGTGGGTGCGCAGCGACAGCGACTTGGGGTTCTTCGGGTCGAACCGCTGGACCAGCTTCGCCCACAGCAGCCGGGCCGCCCGCAGCTTGGCGATCTCCATGAAGAAGTTCATGCCGATCGCCCAGAAGAAGGACAGCCGCGGCGCGAAGGCGTCCACGTCCATCCCCGCGTCGATGCCCGCCTTCAGGTACTCGACGCCGTCCGCGAGGGTGTACGCCAGCTCCAGGTCGGCCGTCGCGCCGGCTTCCTGGATGTGGTAGCCGGAGATGGAGATGGAGTTGTAACGCGGCATCTTCTGCGAGGTGTACGCGAAGATGTCGGAGATGATCCGCATCGAGGGGCGCGGCGGATAGATGTAGGTGTTGCGGACCATGAACTCCTTGAGGATGTCGTTCTGGATGGTCCCGGCCAGCTTCTCGGGCGGTACGCCCTGCTCCTCGGCGGCCACGATGTACAGCGCCAGGACGGGCAGCACCGCGCCGTTCATCGTCATCGACACCGTCATCCGGTCCAGCGGGATGCCGGAGAAGAGCTGCCGCATGTCGTAGATCGAGTCGATCGCCACGCCCGCCATGCCGACGTCACCGGTCACCCGCGGGTGGTCGCTGTCGTAGCCGCGGTGGGTCGGCAGGTCGAAGGCGACCGACAGGCCCTTCTGACCGGCCGCCAGGTTGCGCCGGTAGAACGCGTTGGACTCCTCGGCGGTGGAGAAGCCCGCGTACTGCCGGATCGTCCAGGGCTGGTTGACGTACATGGTCGGGTACGGGCCGCGCAGGTACGGCGTGATGCCCGGGTACGTACGCAGGAAGTCCAGCCCGGCCAGGTCCTCGCCGGTGTACAGCGGCTTGACCTCGATCCCTTCGGGCGTCTCCCACACGAGGTCGTCGACGCCCTTGCCGGTGGCCTCCTGGACGGCCGCCGACCACTGGGCCGCGTCGCCTTCGGGCGCCTGCTCACCCAGTTCGACCGTGCTGAAGTCCGGGATGGCGCCCGCCTGCCCTGCCGTGCGCTCCATCACGCCACCTCCATGACATCCAGGGCCGAGGACAGCACCCCGACCGCGTCGCAGCCCGCGAAGACGAAGGCGTCCACTCCGGCTCGTTCATATGCTTCCCGCCGCTCGCCCGGTTTCCCGGCCAGCAGCACCTGCCGCGCGCCCGCCGCCTTGAGCGCCGCGGCGATCCCGGCGGCCTGCTCGGCGTACAGCGCGTCACTCGAACACAGACAGGCGATACCCGCGCCGCTCGCCGTGAACGCCTCGGCCGCCGACTCCGCGTCCACCGAGACCGGGTCGTGCACCGGCTCGATGCCGCCCGCCTGGAGGAGGTTGGAGGCGAAGGTGGCGCGCGCGGTGTGCACCGCGGCCGGTCCGAGCGCCGCGAGGAACGCCTTGGGGCGGCTGCCGGTGGCCGCCAGGCGCGCGTCCGAGCGGGCGCGCAGCGCCTCGTACGCCTCGTCCCGGCGCACCCGCGGCAGCCCGCCGCCGGCCGGTACGGGCGCGGGCTCGCGCTCCACCGCCGGCTCCGCGAGGAACGGGAACTCGCTGACGCCGGTCACCGGTTCGCGGCGGTGCGCCAGCGCCTCGGACCGCTTGCGCCAGGTCGACGCCAGCCGCTCGCCGACCATCCCGGAGTCCAGCGCCGCGGCCTGCCCGCCCGCGGCCTCGATCTCCTGGAACCAGCCCCAGGCGGCGCGGGCCAGCTCGTCGGTCAGCCGCTCCACGTACCAGGACCCGCCCGCCGGGTCGATCACCTTCGACAGGTGCGACTCCTCCAGCAGGATCGACTGGGTGTTGCGCGCGATCCGGCGGGCGAACGCGTCCGGCAGGCCGAGCGCCGCGTCGAACGGCAGGACGGTGACGGCGTCCGCGCCGCCCACTCCGGCGGAGAGGCCCGCCACGGTGGTGCGCAGCATGTTCACCCACGGGTCCCGACGGGTCGTCATGACGGTCGAGGTGACCGCGTGCTGGCGCTGCGCCCGCGCGGCGGGGGAGGCCCCGCACACCTCGGCGACCCGCGACCACAGCCGCCGGGCGGCCCGCAGCTTGGCGATCGTCAGGAACTGGTCGGCGGTGGCCGCGTACCGGAACTCCAACTGCGCGCAGGCGGCGTCCACCCCGAGGCCCGCCGCGGTCAGCTCCCGCAGGTAGGCCACACCGGTGGCCAGCGAACAGCCCAGCTCCTCGGCGGTCGAGCCGCCCGCCTCGTGGTACGGCAGCGCGTCCACGGCCAGCGCGCGCGTCCGCGGCGCCTCGTCGGCGCACCGGCGGGCCAGCCCGGCCGCCGCCTCCAGGCGACCGGCCAGGCCGTCCGCGCGGCCGGTCCTGGCCACCACGCCCAGCGGGTCGGCGCCCAGGGTGCCCGCCGTCTCGGACGGCGCCACGCCCCTCTCGGCGCAGAGCCGGAACCAGGCGTCGGCCGCCGCGGCGAAGTCCGCGCCCGCGTCCAGGGCGACGGCGGCGAGGTCCAGGTAGACCCCGTCCAGCGCGGTGGCCAGCTCGCCCACCGGCACGCCGCCGTCCCCGACGGCCAGCCACAGCGAGGTGACGCCGTTCTCCAGGTCGGCGAGGACGGCCTCGTTGGCGCGCCGCGGATCGGTGTCCGTGTGGCGCTGCCGGACGTCCCAGCCCGCGACGGTGCTGCCGGTGGCGCGGCCGGCCCGTACGAACGGCGGGAACCCGGGGCGGCCGGCGGTATCGGCGGCGGGCGCGTCCTCGGCGGTGTAGAGCGGGCGGACCCGGATGCCGTCTTCGAGCGCGGTGGTGAGCGCGTCTTCGGCGGCGGCGCCGGTCACCTCCGCGGCGCCCGACTTGCGCAGCACGCCTTCGACCAGGCGCTGCCACTGCTCACGGTCCGCGTCGGGGAACGCGGCGGCCAGAGGGAGTTCGGGGGGCTGGGCGGTCATGGCAGCAGGCTAGGCGAACGGTCGTTAGCCGCAGCAGGGCATCGGGCTGTGACCTTGCACTCGTTGACCTGGGATTGCTCCATTGGGAAGCTCTACGATCGCCCTTCCGGGCGGGTGTGTACCCGCGGGTAGCGACTTGGCGGCGGGCGGATCGCTGCATTTTCGGCAGGTCGGGGTGGTGCGCGACCGGTTCTGTACGGTGGGCGGCCCGTCACCGTGACGAGGAGGGACATGCGTGTGCCGGTGAGGGACATGCGCGTGCCGGTGAGGCGAGGCGTCGCCGTGGCGGCGGTGCTCGCCCTGATCGCCGGTCTGGTCCTGCTGCTCGCCCTCCCCGGCGAGGAGGGCCCGGCGTGCACCGGACGGAAGATCGGCTCATGGGCCGCCGAGTCCCGCTTCACCGGCGAGTTCACCCGGTACGGCAACGACAACCTCCGCGTGGACGACTGGACCGGCGGCGACGGCACCCACTCCGTACGGCTGCCCGACGGCCGGACTCTGTGGATCTTCTCCGACACCTTCCTCGACCGGGTGCAGCCCCCGCCGAACCCGCACGGGCAGCCGTACCCCTGGCGCTCCTCCGACTCCGGCCGTGAACCCGCCCTGACGCACAACTCCCTCGTCGTCATGGACCGCGCGGGCCGCCTGGAGCGGACCCTCACCGGCAGCACCGGCACCGGCCCCGGACCGTTCTTCCCCGACACCCCGGACGGCTGGCGCTGGCCGGTGCAGGCGCACGTGGAGCCGCGCACGCCCGGATCACCCGAACAGGTCGTCCGGGTTTTGCTGTGGAACCGCGCGCCGGGCCAGGGCCCCTGGGTCTTCGGCGTGCCCCGAGCGACCGAGATCGCCACGCTCTCCCTGCCGGACCTGCGGCTGGAGGGCATCGCCCCGGCCGTCGACCAGACCTCGGTACGGAACCCGGGCGACCGGGTGCTGTACGGCACCGCGTCCGTGCGGGACGGCGCGTACACGTACGTCTACGGCGGCGACGACGGGCCCCACCGGGCCGGCTCGAACGCCTACCTCGCCCGGGTGCCGACCGGGCAACTCGGGGAGGCCCGGGCCTGGCAGTTCTGGGACGGCCAGGGCTGGCAACCGCACGCCGGCCGGGCGGCCCCCGTGATCCGCGAGGGCCGGGGGCGCGGGGTGGGCAGCGCCTTCACCGTCGTACGGGACGGCGGGACCTGGGTGCTGCTGACGATGGACGACCCCGGGCCGCCGGGTGACGGGCTGTCGGCCGTCACCGCGTACTGGGCGTGCTCGGCCCAGGGACCGTGGCACGGGCCGGCCGGGCGGGTCGCCCCGCCCCGGCCGGCCGACCCCACCGGACAGCAGCGTGTCGGCGTGTACAACCCGCAGGCCCACCCGGAGTTCACGGCCGACGGCGCGCTGCTGGTCAGCTACGACGTCAACTGGCTGGGCCCGCCGGGCGCCCCCTCGGTGGCCCAGGTCAACCGCGATGTCGAGCTGTACCGGCCGCGCTTCCTGAGGCTGCGCCTGCACCGCGGATGACACTCCGGCGGACGGTGGGCCCGCCGGTCAGTCGGTCTTCGGCCCCGACTGGAGCGAGCAGCGCAGCGAGAACGGGTGCCCCGCCGGATCGGAGTAGATCCGCACCTCGCGGGGACCGGTGTCGTCCTTGGTGTCCAGCGGACGCGCGCCCAGGCCGACCGCCTTGCGCTCGGCCTCGTCCATGTCCCCTTCGTCGACCAGCAGGTCCAGGTGGGCCTGGAGCGAGCTGTCCGGACGCGGCCAGGTCGGCGGCGTCATGTTCAGGTCGCGGCGGAAGGAGATCATGGTGCCGTTGGCGACGACCTCCACCCGGTCCGGCAGGTGTTCCTTGCGGACCTCGCCCTCCAGGAAGCCGGCGTAGAAGTCCGCCAGCTTCTCCGGGTCGGCGCAGTCGAGCACGATCACGGCGGCTTTGACCAGTCCCATGGCATCTCCTCGGCCCCGTGGGCCCTCCTCGGCAGGGCACCGTCCGCGGTGCCGGCCGCGCGGCGCGCGGGCCGGGACGACGAGTACCGCGGTCAGGCCGGTTCACTCCCGCCGCGCGTGGCCGGTGCGGTCATCAGCGGCAGCACCACGGCGGACGGACGGCCCGGCTCGTGGAAGACCTCGAACCGGATCGGCCGGCAGGCGACGGCCGACGCGGCCGGCGCGCCGGTCCCGTGATGGCGCGCGAACCGCGGGAACGCGCCGCCCGCCACCTGCACCCGCAGGCTGTGCCCGCGCAGGAACCGGTAGCCGGTCGGGTGCATCTCCACCCGGGCCGCCACCACCCCGTCGGCGTCCGCCGCCGGTGAGCCCGGGCGCAGCCGCAGGATGCCGTCGGTGACGTTGCGCGAGACGCCCGCCCGGTCCACGTCGCACAGCCGTACGAAGACATCGCCGTAGCCGGAGTCCGTACGGACGTGCACCACGGCCGACACCGGGCCGATCAGGTCGAGGTCGCGGGGCAGCGGACGGCCGGTGAAGACCAGCACGTCGGGCCGCCGCTCGACGGCCGTGTTGTCCTGCTGCCGTATCTCGCCGGGCAGCAGCAGCGGGCCGCCGGTCGACGGGGTCGGGTCGGCGCCGTGGTAGGTGAACCGGTCCGGGGTGCTGCCGGGCGGCTCCGGCCAGTCGAGGCCGCCGGACGGCTGGAGGCGCAGCGGCGTCGGTACGGACTGCGGCGGCGGCCACCGGTCGAAGTCCAGCCAGCGGCCCGCCCGCTGGAGGTAGAGCCGGACCGGCGACTGGTGCAGTTGCGTGGTGTCACCGGCCAACTGGGCACTCAGCCACGACACATGGTCGGTGAGCGTCGCCTTCAGCGCGCCGCGGTCGTGGGCCCACGGCCCGATCGTGATCCGCGAGTGGTGCCCGGCGGCGGTCAGCTCCGTGAAGTCGCGTAGCTGGTACGGCAGGAACAGATCCCACCAGCCGGTCACCATGCTGGTCGGCGTGGTCATCCGCAGCGCCGCCGCACTGTGGTCGATCGGCGCCCAGAAACCGTCCCCCGGCTCCGCGTGCGCACTGACCTCGCGCAGGAAACGCTCCGGCCGCCCGATGGCCGCGAGGTCGGACTCGCCGACCGGCAGCGTCCGCATCGCGCGCTGCACCCTGCGGGTCTGGAGCGGATTGGGCAGCAGCCCGCCGAGCGGCGCCTCCTCCTGCGTGCCCGTCGCGGAGGACCACACCAGCATGTTGTGCAGCGCCAGCACCCCGCCCGGATAGAAGGCGGCGGGGAAGTCGGACGTGGTGATGCCCAGGCACATCGCCTCCAGCGGCGGGTCGAGGTACGGGCCGACCGCCCACTCCGCGTGCCCGAGGTAGCTGGCACCGGCGGTGGCCAGCCGGCCGTCGCACCAGGCCCGCGCGCGCAGCCACGCCGCGGTCGCCAGCCCGTCGTCCTTCTCGTGCACGAAGGCCCGGAACTCGCCACCCGAGCCGAAGACACCGCGTACGTTCTGCGCCACCACCTGGAAACCCCGCCGTACCAGCACGCCCGCGAACAGCTTGATGTCGGGCTTGTGCTTCCCGTACGGCGTACGCAGCAGCACCACCGGCAGCGGACCGGCGCCGCGCGGCCGGTAGCGGTCGGCGAGCAGCACGGTGCCGTCCCGCACGGGGATACGCAGGTCACGTACGCACTCGATGTCGGGTGTGACCGGCTCGGGCATGTCCAGGTACCGGTCCACCAGGCGGCCGAACGCCCGCCCGGTCCGGTCCCGCAGCATGGATTCCGCCATCGGACCCTCCCATCGTCCGTCCTGGCCCGCGCCCCGGTGCGGCGCGCTGCGCAGCGTCCGCCGGGGTTGCTCTCCGTGCGGTTCCGGAGATCACCCCGGGTGATCCAGTGTCCGGCTTTCCACCGGATCGCGCATGTACGCGCTCAGGACCCGGGCTCCGCCACCGGCTGGGCGGCGCGCAGCAGGTCCGCGGCCCGTTCGGCGATCATCACCGTGGGCGCGTGGGTGTGGCCGCGGGTGACGGCCGGCATCACCGAGGCGTCCGCGACGCGCAGTCCCGTCACCCCGCGCACCCGCAGCCGGGGGTCGGTCACGGTGTCGTCGCCGGTGCCCATCCGGCAGGTGCCCACCGGGTGGTAGAGCGTTTCCGCGAGGGCGCGCACCGTCTCCGCGGCGGCCTCGTCGTCCTGTTCTCCGGGCCACGGTTCCAGCGGCCCGGTGACGTGCGGGGCCAGCGCCCGCGTCCCGTACAGCCGCTCGGCGAAGCGCACCCCGGCCAGCAGCCGCCGCAGATCCGCCTCGGACGTCAGATAACCGGGGTCGATGACCGGCGGGGCGTCCGGGCCCGGCCCGCCCAGCGTGATCCGGCCGCGGCTCTCCGGTTGCAGCAGGACGATCCCGATGGTGACGCCGTGCTCGGCCGGCGCCTCCAGGCCGTGCCGGACGAACGGGACCGGCGCGAAGATCAGCTCCAGGTCCGGCGCGGTGAGCCCGCCGGTGCTGCGCAGGAACGCGACGGCCTCGCCGATGTTGGAGGTCAGCGGGCCGCGCCGGGACAGCAGGTAGCGCGCGATGTTGGCCGGGGTGTCGGCGCCGGTGAGCGTGCGGGGCAGCGCGGTGCGCATCAGGACCGGTACGGACAGGTGGTCCTGGAGGTGGCGGCCCACGGCGGGCAGCTCGGCCACCGGCTCGATCCCGGCGTCCGCCAGGTGGCCGGTGTCGCCGATGCCGGAGCGCAGCAGCAGTTGCGGTGAGCCGACGGCGCCGGCGCTCAGGACGACCTCGCGCCGGGCCCGCAGGACGCCACCGGGCAACTCGACCCCGTACGCCCGGCCGTCCTCGAACAGCACCCGGCGGGCCTGCTGCCCGGTGACGACCCGCAGGTTGGCGCGGCGCAGCGCCGGGCGCAGATAGCCGTCGGCGGCGCTCCACCGGCGCCCGCGCCGCTGGTTGAGCGGAGTGGGCGCGCAGCCGCTGTGGCCCGGGCCGTCGGGTCCGGCGCGCCGCGGCAGGCCCGCCTCCTCGCAGGCGTCGAGGAAGGCGCCGGTCAGAGGGTGGAAGCTGCGTGCGGGGGAGATCCACAGCGGGCCCGCGGTACCGTACGCCGTCCCGCCGGGCGGCCCGGCCCAGCGTTCGGCGCGCCGGAAGTAGCGGGCCACCTCGTCCCAGGACCACTCCTCGCCCGCCGACTCGGCCCAGCCGTCGTAGTCGGCGCGGTGCCCGCGCACCCACATCATCGCGTTGAGCGACGAGGAGCCGCCCAGGGTCCGGCCGCGTGGCCAGTACAGCTCGCGACCGTGCAGGCCCGTCTGGGGTGCCGTGGTGAAGTTCCAGTCGTACGGCGTGCGGAAGAGCTGGGGGAACGCCGCCGGGACGCGGACCTCCTGTCTGCGGTCCGGCCCGCCGGCCTCCACCAGCGCCACCCGTACCGTCGGGTCCTCGGACAGCCGGGCCGCGAGCACACAGCCCGCTGACCCGGCGCCGACGACGACGTAGTCGTACAGTCGGCCGTACACTCCTGCGCCGGTCATCCGAGCCCGCCCTCTCGATGCTCAACGTCCCGCCCCGTGCCCCTACTTGTGGGTAGTGATCGTAGGGCAAGCGGGGGGCGGGCGTCAGCGCGGCGGGCGGGCCGGGCGGGCGTCAGTCCGGCTGGGCGCTGGAAGGGCTGGGCTGGATGAACGGGAAGGCGTTGGTGCCGCCGCACACCATCGGACCGACCTGCACGCTGCCGCCCACCAGGGTCACCAGGACGTCCGACGGGCCGCGGCTGCCGGGAACGGAGGCGTTGGCGGCGGTGCACACCAACTGGCTCACGGACGGGGTGTCGAGCCGCTTGGCGTTCATGGGTACATGGACGGTGACCCGGCCGTCCTCCGTCTCGGCGGTGACCGGCCCCGGGAGCACGGGCAGCACGTTGGTGAGGCCGCGCTGCCGTTCGGCGTCGTTGGGGCCCTTCAGCAGCAGGTTGATCGCCTCCTCGGGGCCGACCGGCGCGGTCGCCGGGCGGCTCGCGGGACGCAGACCGGTCGGACCGAGGAAGTACAGCTGGACGTCGGGCGCGGGCTTGCCCGGCGCCTTGAGACCGTGGGCGGGCTCGCCCGCGTCGATCACCCCGGTCGGCGCGATGCCGCAGCCGGCGAGGGCGCCTGCCGACAGGGCGCCCAGCACACCCGCCAGCAGTCCGCCCAGCGTGATCCGCCGGGTCAGCCGGGTCCGCGCGGAGTTCGGCACGCTCACGTCTGGTCCGCCTTCCCGGCCGGCGCGGCCGCCGGGCTCTTCGCCGGGTCGTCACTGCCGCCCGCCGTGTCCTGACCGCCGTCCGTTCCGGCGGGGCCGTTCTCCGTACGGTCCGCGGGCGCCCGGCCGGGTTCTCCGGCCGCCTCCCGGGCTTCGGCGGCGGAGCCTGTCTCCTGCTCGGGCAGCGGCAGTTCCACGGTGAACACCGCGCCGCCGTCGGGATGGTTGGCGGCCTGCATGGTCCCGCCGTGCAGTCGTACGTTCTCCATCGCGATCGCCAGACCCAGCCCGCTGCCCTCGGAACGGGCGCGTGCCGAGTCCGCCTTGTAGAAGCGGTCGAAGACGTGCGGGAGCACCTCGGGGTCGATGCCGGGCCCGCTGTCCGTGATGCGGATCACCAGTCGGCCGTCGCCCGGGTCCGGCGCCCGCAGCAGCACCCGTACCGGCTCCCCGCCGTGGTGCAGCGCGTTGCCGACCAGGTTGGCCACCACGACGTCCAGCCGCCGCGGGTCCAGGCGCGCCCGTACGCCGTCCGGCAGTTCGGTGCCCACCCGGCCCTGCCAGGCCCTGGCCTGGAGCGTCTTGCGGATCGTCTCGGCGACGTCCACCTCGTCCAGGTGCAGCGCGGCGGCCCCGGCGTCGAAGCGCGAGACCTCCATGAGGTCCTCCACCATCCGGGCCAGCTTGCCGGTCTCCTGGCTGATCAGCCGGACGGCGGAGGCGGTGTCGGGGTCGAGGGCGTCGGCGTCCTCGTCGAGCACGTCGGTGACGGCGGTCATCGCGGCGAGCGGGGTGCGCAGCTCGTGCGAGACGTCGGCCGCGAACCGCCGCGCGTTGGCCTCCATCCGGCGCAGGTCGGCGACGCTCTCCTCCAGCTTGGCGGCCATGTCGTTGAACGTCCGGGACAGGTCGGCCAGCTCGTCGGCGCCCTTGACCTCCAGCCGGGTCTCCAGCTTGCCCTCGGCGATCCGCCCGGCGGCCTGCCGCAGACCGCGCACCGGCCGCAGCACACCGCGGGCCGCGAGCAGCGCCGGGACCACGGCCAGCCCGAGCACCGGCAGGGCGCCCCGCTGCGCGGCACTCACCAGCGCCTCGACGTTGGCCTCTTCCGCGCGCAGCGGGAGCTGGGCGTAGACGGACAGCGGGGACGCCGTACGGGTCTCGGTCTGCGACTGCATCACCGGCATGCCGATCAGCAGCCAGGGATCGCCGTCCCGGTCCACCCGCTGGAACGCCGTCACATGCCGGGTCTCGACGGACTCCCGCAGCTCGTCGGGGACGATGACGGGGTGGCGGAGCTGGTCCCGGTCGTTCTCCGCCACGCCCTTGTACTGGACGTAGACGTCCCAGTCCCGGGCCTTGCCGGAGCGGTCGAGCTGCCGGGTGAACTCGTCGACATCCGCACGGGTCGGCGGTACGGCGAGGTCGGGCGCCAGCGAGTTGACCTGCCCCCGCAGGTCCTTGATCGCGGTGTCCTGCGAGCGCTGGAGGATGGCGTTGCGGGCCTCGCGGTAGGTCAGCGCGGCGGTGGTGAGCGCGCTGACCGCGGCGACCAGCAGGAACGCGACGACGAGCCGGGCCCGCAGCCCGCGCGGCAGGGAGCGGGTCAGCGTGGTGCGGCGCGGGCGGCCGGCGGGCCGGGGACGCTTCACAGGGGGCCGAAACGGTAGCCGAAGCCGCGTACGGTCTGGACGTACCGAGGGGTGCGCGGGGTGTCCTCGATCTTCGTGCGCAGCCGCATCACGCACGCGTCCACCAGGCGCGCGTCCCCGTGGTAGCTGTGCTCCCAGACGTGCTCCAGGAGCTGCTGGCGGCTGAAGACCTGGCCGGGGGTCGCGGACAGGAACAGCAGCAGTTTCATCTCGGAAGGGGCCAGCGGGAGGTCGGTGCCGCCCTTGGAGACGACGAGCCCGGCCCGGTCGACGGCCAGTTCGCCGTAGGTCTCCACGGGGGCCGGGCCCGGCTCGGCGGGTCCGGCGGCGTCCCCGTCGGCGGGCAGTGCGGTACGCCGCAGCACCGCGCGGATGCGGGCCTCCAGTACTTCGCCGCGCGCGGGCTTGACGATGTAGTCGTCGGCGCCCGCCTCCAGGCCGAGGACCACGTCGAGGTCGTCGCCCCGGGCGGTGAGCATGATGATCGGGAGCTGGCGGTCGGCGCGGATGCGTCTGCAGACCTCGAAGCCGTCCTTGCCCGGGAGCATCAGGTCCAGCAGCACGATGTCGGGGCGGAAGGCGGGGAGGAGGTCCAGGCCGTCCTCGCCGCTGGCCGCGGCCGCCACCTCGTGGCCGCGCCGGCGCAGCGCGAGGGTGACTCCGTCGCGCACGGCGGCGTCGTCCTCGATCAGAAGTACTCGGGGCATGGCACCAGTATCAATAAGTTTCATGATGGATCGGTAACAGGCGGATCCTGACCGCAATTCTTCGCATCTGTCGTGATGCAAGGCAGTGATCGCGCGAGCGCACCGCAGGGGGAAGCGTACGGCGCCGACGGAGGCGTCCGTACCCGGGTCCGCGGTGGTCCGCGCACGGCAGTGAGGGACGGGATTCGCAATGGCACGGCACGGCAGGCGGAGCGGCATCATCGGGGGAGCCGCGGTGGCGGTGGCGTCGCTCGGGGTGGCCGGCTATCTGACGTTCGGGCAGTCGAGCGCCACCTCGGAGGCGCACGCGGGCACCACCGAGCAGGCCAGGCCCGCCCCGGTCGACCCGAGCATCGTGCACGCCTCCGACCGGCCCGGCAAGAGCCTCAACATCACCATCGACGACGGCCCGGACCCGGTCTGGACCCCCAAGGTGCTGGCCACGCTCAAGAAGTACGACGTCAAGGCCACCTTCTGCATGATCGGTCCGCAGGCGGCGGCCCACCCGGACCTGGTCAAGCAGGTGGCGGCGGCCGGCCACAAGCTCTGCGACCACACCATCAGCCACAACACCGGCATGGACCACCGGCCCGAGACGTACCAGTCGCAGCAGATAGTCGACGCCCAGCAGATGATCGAGAAGGCGGCCGGCGGCCCGCGGGTCGACTACTACCGGGCGCCGGGCGGCGCGTTCACCCCGTACAGCAGGAAGCTGGCCGCGGAGCACGGGATGCGCCCGCTCGGCTGGAACGTGGACAGCAAGGACTTCGAGCGGCCGGGCACCGACGCGATCGTGCGCACGGTGCGCCGGGAACTGCGCAACGGGCCGACCGTCCTCTTCCACGACGGCGGCGGCGACCGCAGCCAGACGGTCGCGGCGCTGGACCGGCTGCTGCCGTGGATGAAGCAGCAGGGGTACGGGTTCGGGTTCCCGAAGCGCTGACGCGTGGCGGGAAGCGGCGTCGGGGCCCCGGGCGGGCCGGGGCCCGGGTGCCGCTCCTCACCCGTCGGGCGGGCCGGGGCCCCGACGCCGTCCCTCACACGTCGCCGAGCAGCTCCGCGAGGCCGCGGTCCACGTCGAGGAGTTCCCGGCCCGCCGGCACGGCCTGGTACGTACGGTCCAGGAAGCGGCTCAGCTCGGCGGTGTCGACCTGCACCATCGCGACACCGTCCTCGACGTGGAACTCCAGCACCGTGCGGCCCCGGCCCACCGGGCGCACCCGGACGTCGCCGCTGCCCGCCGGGGACCGCAGGCCCTCGGCGAGGAGTTCCCGGGCGAAGGCCCAGTCGACCGCGGCGCCGTCCAGCGAGATCTCCGGCGGGAAGGTGATCCGCACCGCGAGCGGGTCGGCCGGGTGGTAGTGCAGCACCGCGGGCACGGTCCGGGAGCCGGGCGCGGTCGCGATGAGACGTACCTGGACGGCTTGGTCGATGACACTCTGCACCGCGGCTGCTCCCTTACGGCTGTCGGGTCGGGACATGGCTTTCACCGTGTAGGACGGTGTGCCCGCCCGAGCCGTGCACGTGACAGGGGTGTGATTTATGTCATGTCCAGGTCGTCATGGTTGGTGGGTTACGCGTGGGTTGACAAGGGTTTGTGATCGGCTCCGGCGCCGGTCCGCGCGGGACTTCGCGGGACCGTGCGCCAGGAACTCCTCCAGGATTCCGGGCGCCGCGGCCGCCGCCAGGGCCGGAGCGTCGTCCGCCGGGATGTCGCGTAGGTGATAACCGTCCTCGCCCGCGGCGACCGCGGCCGTGAGGGTCACCAGACCGGCCCGCCGGCTGAACGGCGTACTGGAGAACGTCCAGGCCGCGACCGCGTCACGCCGGAGCACCACGGTGTCCCGGCTGAACGTGCCGGAGCGCGCGACCAGATGCCGCCCGTCGAGCCCGTGCCCCAGGTTGCGGTACGCGTCCCGGGCCAGCCACAGCACCACCGGCACCGACACCAGCGCGAACACCCAGGCGCAGTGCAGCAGTACGGGCGTCAGGAGGACGCCCAAGGTTGTGAGGGCGAGGGCGCCCGGGACCGTTACGAAGAGCAGCCCGCGCATCCGGCGGCGGTGCAGGGCCGCTCGCGGATGCCCGCGGAGGTCCGCGTCGGACAATCCGGCCCGAAGCGTCCCCGAGGCGGTGCGCATCGCCTCGGCACGCGGCGCGGGCGGCAGGATCACACTGCGCTTGCGGTTCTCCTCCTTGTTGCCCAGGCCGCCCGCGACCGCTCGGACGGTGGCCCCGCCCCCCGCCCGCAGCAGCAGCGGCTCCCGCAGGACGACACCGCGCAGCCGGGCCCGCTCGATGGTCACCGACCGGGTGGTGAGCAGGCCGCGGTGCACCCGCAGCGTGCGCGCGTCGGTCCATTCGAGGCGGAACTTCCACCACCCTTCGACGTAGAGGGCGAGCGCGCCGACCGTACCGAGGGCGATGACGGCCAGCAGCGCGAGCGGGATGGTCACCCAGAGCGCGCGGGCGCCGAACTCGTCGAACGCGCCGCGCACGACGCTCAGCCTCCACGGCTCGATACCGGCGCCGTCCAGGACGCGGTAGGCGCCGCCGGCCGCCGCGAAGACCCCGCCGATCACCCAGAAGGTGAGCGGCGCGTAGCGCAGCCAACGCCAGTTGATACGGGCGACGAGCGGATCCTCGTCCGTCGCCCGGACGTCGGCGCGGGTGAGCAGTACGGTCCGCAGCCGCTCCGCGTCGGCCGCCGTCAGCGCCTCCAGCGAGAGGTCGCCGCTGCCGTCCGCCGAGCCCGCGGTACCGGCCCGCAGGACGGTGACGCCGAGCAGCCGGTGCAGCGGTGAGGCCGTCAGGTCGACCGTGCGGATGCGGTGCAGCGGCACGGACCGCAGCCGCCGGGTCAGCACGCCGCTGCGCACCTCGAAGGAGTCGTGGGTGACGCGGTAGTCCGTACGGGCCCAGCGGACCGACCCGATCAGGGTGAGGACCGCGAAGCCGGCCGCGATGGAGGCCAGCGTGATCCAGGCGCCGGTCCCGATCCGGCCGCCGGTGGCCAGCGCGGTCAGCGCGAGCGAGCCGAGCGGTGCGGCCAGCCAGCCGCTGTGCACCAGGAGGGTGCGCGGGTCCAGCCGGTGCCATCGGGGCTGCGCGTCGGTGACGGGAGAGGTGGCGGCGGTCATGCGGCATCACCCGGCACGGCCTGCGCGGCCTCGCCGATGCGCCGCGACAGCTCCTCGGCGTCCGCGTCGGACAGCCCGGCTATCTTCACGTCGCCTGCGGTGGAGGCGGTGGTGACGGTGACCGTCGCGAGGCCGAACCGCTGCTGTACCGGGCCGCGCACGGTGTCCACGGTCTGCACCCGCGACAGTGGCGCGATCCGCCGCTTCTGCCAGAACCAGCCGCTCGCCGCGTACACCGCGCGGCCGCCCAGCTCCCAGGCGTGCACGGAGTACCGCCATCGCGGCATGACCAGCAGATAGCCGAGCGCCGGCAGGACCAGTACGACCAGCAGGAGCGGAGCGAGCCAGGGCAGGGCCCGGGGGAAGAACAGCACCGAGCACACCGCCAGGGCGAGCGCGGTGAGCAGCACCGGACCGCTGACCGTCAGCAGCGCCTGGACGGTCCACCAGCGGCGGGCGCGGGGATCGACCCGGTTGCGGGGCGGCCGCAGCAGGGGAGTGGCGGATGCGGACATGAGGGTTCCCCGTTCTTTGGCAAGTCGATCGTATTGAGTAGCGGTACGTTATAACGGTACGAGCGACTTGTAAAAAGAAGGCGAGGCCACGGTCACGTGCCGAAGAAGGTGGACCACGAAGCGCGGCGCCGGGAGATCTCCCAGGCGCTGTGGCGGATCGCGAGCACCCGGGGCCTGGAGGGCGCGAGCCTGCGGGACGTCGCCGCCGAGGCGGGCATCTCCCTCGGGCGGCTCCAGCACTACTTCCGCACCAAGGACGAACTGCTCGTCTTCGCGCTCCGCCACATCGAGACCCTCGCCCAGCAGCGCATCCGCGCACGCATCGAGGCGCTGGACGGCGAGCCCGCCCCGCGCGACATCCTGCGCGCCTGCCTGACGGGGATGCTGCCCCTGGACGAGCAGAGCCGCATCGGCTTCCTGGTGGGCGTGGCCCACTTCCACCGGGCCGTCCACGACCCGGCCCTGCGCACCGATGTCCGGGACGGCATCCCCAAACTGCGAGGCTTCTTCGCCGACCAACTGCGGCAGGCGATGGAACGCGGCGAGGTGCGGCCCGACCGGGACGCCGACGACGAGGCGATGGTGCTGATCAGCCTGGTCGACGGACTCTCGACGTACATCCTGCTGGACGTCCACACCCCCGAGAAGGCCGTCCAGCTCCTGGACCGGCAACTGGACCAGCTCTTCGACGGGCCGGGACAGAGCGTCGCCCGTACCTCCGGGCAGAGGCGCGATACGGCGCCGACGTGAGCCCCCGTCAGGCGGAAGGCACCCCGGCCGGTTCTGCGGGGGACGAGGGCGCCGGGCTCCGGCGGCGGGAAAAACGCCGGGCCAGCGGCCGTTCGACGAACCGGTGCGCCAGCAGGGCCGTGCCCTGCGCCAGGAGGGCGCAGGCCGCGACGAGAACCAGCCCGACGGGAGTCGTGAAGGTGCGGTCCTCGCCCAGCAGGTGCCGGACGGTCAGCAGCAGGGGCCAGTGGAGGATGTACAGGGCGTACGAGGCTTCGCCCAGGGTGGTCAGGGCCGGGCGGGCCAGCAGGCCGGGCCGGCCCCCGGCGTCGGCACGCGCCCAGTGGGCGATCGCCAGGGTCAGGGGCACGGCTCCGAGGGCCCCGAAGCGGAACGGCGCCGGAAGGAACGGCGTCAGTGCGGCGGCCGTGGCGCAGACCGGCAGGAGCACGGTGCGCTGCACCCGCGGCCACCGGCCGGCGCGGACCAGGCGCGCCGTGACGATGCCGAGCGCGAACTCCGCCAGCCGCGCCGGAGGGAAGAAGTAGCACAGCCAGACGCTCTCGGCCGACAAGGGGATGTCCCTGCCGAGGGCGGGGCCGCCGACCGCCAGGGCGGGCAGGGGCAGGGACAGGACGGCGACCGCCAGGACCGTCCAGGCCGCTCCGAGACGCCTGGCCGGGAGACGGCGCGCCGCGGAGATCAGCAAGGGGAACAGCGCGTAGAAGAACACCTCGCAGGAGATGGACCACGAGGGCGAGTTGAAGCACGCGTTCAGCGCCAGGTGCGGGGCCCAGCCCTGGAGGAGAAGGAGGCTGACCGCGCCGAACCCCGGGTCGCAGCGCAGCGGCAGGCCGTTCGGGAGCGCGGAGTCCGCGGCCAGGACGGCGAACGCCACCGCCCCCAGCCAGCCCAGCACATGCGCGGGGCCGATGCGCCACAGGCGGCGGCGCCAGAACGCACCGGCCGGTTCACCCGGCCGGTGCGTCCAGGTCAGCACGAACCCGGACAGGACGAAGAAGCCGCTGACCGCACAGGCCGCGACGGTGGCCAGTGGAAGGAGCGCCGTACGCAGCCGGGCGTCGGCGAAGAACGTCGCGTCGGTGCAGAGGTGGGTCGCCAGCACCGAGGCGGCCAGGAAGAACCGCAGGCCCGTCAACGACGGCAGCCGCCCCGTCTCCACCATGCCCCTCCCCGGCCCCTCCACCACCGCCCCCCGCCGGGAACATGCCCACGTCGGTGCCGTCCGGGCACCGACGGAGCCGCAGTGTGACCCGAACGAGCGAACGCGCGGTGGTGCCGGAGGCCGGCCTCAGAGACGCGTGCCCTCGGCCGCCGGCAGCGCGTCGAGTTCGGCCAGCGCGGCGGGCGGCAGGGTGACGTCCGCCGCACCGGCGTTGTCCACCAGGTACTTCGGGGTCTTGGTGCCGGGGATCGGGACGACGTACCGCCCCTGGGCGAGCACCCACGCGAGGGCGACCTGCGCGGGGGAGGCGCCGTGCTGTCCGGCGATGGCGCGGACCTTGCCCACCAGCTCCAGGTTGGCCTTGAGCGCGTCCTGCTGGAAGCGCGGCAGCCGGCGGCGGAAGTCGTCCAGCGGCAGCTCGTCGAAGGAGGTGATGCTGCCGGTCAGGAAGCCGCGGCCGAGCGGCGAGAACGGCAGGAAGGCGATGCCCTGCGCTTCGCAGTAGGGCACGACCTCGTCCAGCGCCTCACGGGTCCACAGCGACAGTTCGGACTGTACGGAGGCGACCGGGTGCACGGCCTGCGCGCGCCGGATCTCCTCGACGGTCGGCTCCGACAGGCCGATGTGCCGGGCCTTGCCCGCCTGGACGGCCTCGGCCAGCGCGCCCCAGCTCTCCTCGACCGGCACCTCGGGGTCCACCCGGTGCAGCTGGTACAGGTCCACGTGGTCGGTGCGGAGGCGGCGCAGGCTCTCGTCGATGGAGCGGCGGATGTGCTCGGGGCGGCCGTTGCGCACCAGCGCGGTGTGATCACCCGGCCTGCCCGGGGAGGACTCCAGTCCGACCTTCGTGGCCAGCACCACCCGCTCCCGGTAGCCGCCCGCCAGTGCCCGGCCCACCAGCTCCTCGTTGGTGTACGGACCGTAGACATCGGCGGTGTCGACGAGCGTCACACCGAGGTCGACCGCCTGCCGGAGGACGCCGACGGACGTCGCCTCGTCGCGGCCGGCAGGGTCGTAGGCATGCGTCATGCCCATGCATCCGAGGCCGATGACGCCGATCTCGGGTCCGGTGCTGCCGAGCGTGGTGGTGCGCATGACGGGGCTCCTCGGGACGAGTGCTGAATCGTTTCGCTGATCACTCTTCCTGTTGAAGTGCACTTGAAGTCAAGCGGTCGCCGGGACGGAGACTCCCGGTACGCGGAATCCCCCGCCCGGCGAACCGCTCTCGGCACGATGAACTGGACACCCTGCTCGGGCGCGACTGAGGCAGACCGGCCGCACCCGGCGGCCTACGCCTCGCGCAGCAGGGCCGCGAGGTCGCCCTCGACGTCGAGGTGGCGGGCCTCGCTGCCCAGGGGCACCACGCCGTACGACCGCATCAGGAAGCGGCGCAGGTCACGGGCCGGGAACTGCACCATGGCCAGACCGTCGGCGGTGTGGAACTCCAGCATCGTGTGGTCCGGGCCGCACGGCCAGATGTGCACGTCCCCCTGGCCGGACGGCTCCCGCAGGCCGTCCGCCAGCAGGTCGCGCGCGAAGGTCCACCCGACCTCCGCCCCGTCCAGCGACGCCACCGGCGGGAAGACGACGTGCACCGCCAGCGGGTCCTCGCTGTCGTAGCGCAGCCGGGCGGGGACCTTCCGCGACCGGGGCACGGACGCGATCAGTCGGGCGTGGACGGCTTGGTCGATGACGTGGGGCATCGCCGGCTCCCTGGATGCTCGTGCGGACGGGTCTCTGCCTCTACGACCCGTAAGACGCGCCGCGTATTACGCCAGTGCACCGAATGGCCGCGTGAGGTGCGTCACGAACTTTTGATTGCGGCGATATGTGCTCCTTAGGCTTGCGAAATCCAAGCAAGGCCGTCAGAACCGGAACGAGTCTGCCCGCGACGGAGAGCCTGTGACCGGACCAGGGCGCCGGACCGGGGCCGTGGCGCAACTCCGGCGCTGGGGGTGACACGTCAGGGGTTGGCCGTTCATGTCCGAAGCATCCGCAGGGTCCCCGGCGTCGGCGGCGGACGACTACACCCGGCTCTACGAGCGCGAACACCCGCGCCTGGTCGCCTACGCACGGTCGCTGACGACCAGCGCCTGGCTCGCGGAGGACCTCGTCGCCGAGGCGCACTTTCGGGTCTGGCGCCGCATCCGGTCCGGCCACCGCATCGACAACGTCCCGGCCTACCTCCGCACCACCATCCGCCACCTCGCCTCGGCCGTCGGCGCGGCCGCCGCCCGGGAGATACCGCAGGATCCCGAGGACGGCCAGGCATGGGCCGGCACCGGACCGGCGGCCGAGCACGCCGACCCGGCGCAGCGCGTCGCCTACGTCGACCTGCTCGCCCGCGTCATGGGACGGCTCCCGCAGCGCTGGGTGACGGCGCTGTGGCTGGCGGAGGCCGAGGACCAGCCGCTGGAGGCGGTCGGCAAGGCGATCGGGGCGGGTAAGGGCGCGACGGCCGTGCTGCTGCACCGGGCCAGGGAGGGCATGCGGCAGGCGTTCCTGGGCTCGGTGCCCGGCACCCCGGACGACCCGGCGTGCGAGGTGCACTGGCAGCGGATGCCCGCGTACGTACGGGGCGAGGCCACCGCGAAACAGGCCGACGGGGTCACCGGCCACCTCGCGGACTGCCCCGACTGCCGGGCCCGGATGGCACTGCTCACCCGGGCCAACGACCGGCTGCCCGCGCTCACCGGCCCCGCGCTGCTGGTGCTCCTGGCGGGCGGTTCGGCGAAGTTCCTGCTGCCGCTCGCGGGGGCCGGGGCCGCCGCGGCCGGAGGCGCTCACGCGGCCGGGAGCGGCGCGGCCACGTCCGTACAGAAAGCGCTCACCGCCGTACAGAAGTCCGTGCGGCATCTGCTGCGCGGCCAGATCGGGCAGGCCGGGCCGGTGGCCGCCACCGCCGCGGGCGTCGGCGTCGCGGTGGTCGCGGGCGTGGCGGTCGCCGCGGGCATCGCCCTGACCGGCGGCGACGCGGCGCCGACGGCCGGGCGGACGGCAGCGGTGCCGGACGGGGCCGGGGGCGGCACGCAACCGGGCGACGGCGCGGACCGGGCGGTGCCCGATGCCACCGCGGAGCGGTCGGCGACCTCCGTACCCACCGGCGCTCCGGCCGTTCCGTCGGCGCCGGCGGCGCGGGGTACGGCGAGTACGCCGCCGGTGCCCCGGGCGGGCGGGCCGACCGCCTCGCCGGCTCCCGGGCCTTCGGGGCCGCAGGCGCCCGCGCCGTCCGCGACCGGCAGGCCCGGCTCCACCCCGGCCCCCACGGGACCGGCGGCAAGCCCCACTCCGGACCCGACGGCGTCCGGACCGACCGGCGGGCCCACCCCCACGCCCGAACCGACCGGCGGCCCCACGGCACGGCCCACACCCACACCCACCCGCACACCGGTTCCGAGGGTCTCGCCCACTCCGAGGGTCTCGCCCACTCCGAGGGTCTCGCCCACTCCGAGGGTCTCGCCCACTCCGAGGGTCTCGCCCACTCCGAGGGTCTCGCCCCCACCCACCACCGGCCCGACCCCGCCCGAGCACTGCCGCTGGAGCCGGCACTGGGGCCCGGTGCGGATCTGCCGTATCGGCTGACGCCGCCCCGGCCTCAGTCCGTGACCGTGCTGCGGTTCTCGTAGGCGAGGTCGCCGTACTCGGGGTGCCGCTCCATCCAGCCCGCGACGAACGGGCACACGGCCAGCACCCGCAGCCCGTCCGCGCGCGCCGTGTCCAGCGCGTGCCGGGTCAGCGCCGAACCGATGCCGTTGCCCTCGTACACCGGGTCGACCTCGGTGTGCACGAGGGCGATGAGCCCTTCGGCGCGCAGATAGGCCGCCACCCCCGCCACTTCACCGCCGAGCCTGGCCTCGTAGCGGTTCGCGGCACGGTCGTCGGTCACCGTCACCGGGGCCGGCGCGGTCATGAGCGGATCTCCTGCCGGTCCATCGCCGTCTCCTCCCGCTTCGCCCCCCGGCTGCTTCCGCACCCCCTGTTCAGCACAGTAGGAGCGGCACCGGGCCGGCGCGAGGCGAGGCGCGTACGGAGGCGCGTACGGGAATGTCTGGACGGGGCGTCCCGGCTGGGCTAGCTTCCAGCGTCATGAGGGTCATGGGGAAGCCGGGACAGCCAGGACAGCCGGGGTGCGGGAGACGCGGGCGCGGGGTGTGGGCGGTGGCCTGCGCCGCGGTGCTCAGCGTCGCGGGCGCGGCTCCCGTATCGGCACAGCCGTCCGCCGCCGCACGGCCCGCCGCGGGGCCGCTGACGGTGTCCGGGGTGCTGGGCGGCGGCTGGGACGAGAAGGACAGCGACAGCGACGCGCGCTTCCGCGGCCTGGCCGCCGTCAGCCGCAGTACCGCCTGGGTCGCGGGCACCGGCGGGACCGTGCTGCGCACCCGCGACGGCGGCGACCACTGGCGGGACGTCTCGCCGCCGGGCGCCGGGAAGCTGGAATTCCGCGACATCGAGGCGTTCGACGCGCGGCACGCCGTGGTGCTGTCGGCCGGCGAGGGCGCGGCGTCCCGGGTCTTCCGTACGGACGACGGCGGCGCCACCTGGACCGAGAGTTTCCGCAACACCGACCCGCGCGCCTTCTACGACTGCATGACGTTCTTCGACAGCAGCCACGGCATCGCGCTCGCCGACCCCGT
Source organism: Streptomyces sp. NPDC026394 (assembly GCF_055567735.1). Taxonomy (NCBI): domain Bacteria; kingdom Bacillati; phylum Actinomycetota; class Actinomycetes; order Kitasatosporales; family Streptomycetaceae; genus Streptomyces; species Streptomyces sp. NPDC026394. The sequence goes on along the minus strand of NZ_JBVHPX010000006.1, from coordinate 155,870 downwards.
CGACGGGACGTACCGCATCCTGTCCACCGTCGACGGCGGCCGGAACTGGCGGGTGCTGCCCACCCGCGGCATGCCGCCCGCCCAGCCCGGCGAGGCGTCCTTCGCGGCCGGCGGCCAGTGCCTGGTCAGCTCCGGCGCGTACGACGCGTGGTTCGCCACCGGCGGCGCGGCGAAGAGCCGCGTCCTGCACTCCCCGGACCGCGGCCGAAGCTGGACCGTCTCCGAGACGCCGGTTCCGGCGGGCGACCCGGCGCGCGGCGTGTTCGGCCTGGCCTTCCGCGACCGTACGCACGGGCTCGCGGTCGGCGGTGACCACCGGACCGGCAGGCCCTCGCCCAGGGCCGCCGCGGTGAGCGCGGACGGCGGCGCGTCCTGGCAGGCGTCCGCCCGGCCGCCGAAGCGCTACCGGTCCGGGGTGGCCTGGTTCCCCCGCACCACGCGCGTCGCCCTGGCCGTCGGGCCGACGGGCAGTGACGTCACGCTCGACGGCGGCCGGTCCTGGTACACCTTCGACGACGGCTCGTACGACACCGTCGACTGCTCCGCCGACTTCGGCTGCTGGGCGGCGGGGGAGGACGGGCGCGTCGCCCGCCTGGAGCCGTGACGTACCGGCCCCTCGGACCGGTCCCGGGGCCGGCCCGAGGGGCGCTCGCGCACCCGGCGGGCGGGTGCGGAGGCCCGCGCGCCCGGTCTCAGGCCACCCGTGCCGACACCACCACGACGTGCGGCGCCGCCAGGTAGCGCGCGAACAGTGACGCGCTGCCCTCGGCGGCGGTGCGCGGGAGCTGCCAGGCGATGCCGGTGAACCCCGCCTCCGTCAGGGCCCGTTCGAGCGCCTCGCGGGACCAGTGGTAAGCGGTCACCTGGAACGTCTCCTCCTCGGCCCGGCCGTGCAGCCCTACGGGGTCGCCGTCCCGCAGGTGGGCGTCGGCCACCGTGAGGTCGAAGCCGTAGGGCCGGTAGTAGTGGGGGACCGTCGCGAAGTCCGGGTTGAGTGTGACCGCCACGAAGCGGCCGCCCGGGGCGAGCGTGTCGCGGGCGGCGGCGCACAGCCGGGCGAGCGCCGCCGGGGTGGCGGCGTAGGACAGCGCGTAGACGGCCACGGTCACGTCGAAGGCCCCGTCCAGGGCGTCGGTGGTCGCCGCGTCGAGGACGCGGTACGACACGCCGAGGGGCTCCACCTCCTCCCGGTGCCGGGCGTGCGCGATCATCCCGGGCGACCGGTCGACACCGAGCACCAGGCCGGCCCCGTTACGGGCGAAGAAGCGGGCGTAGTGCCCCGAGCCGCAGCCGAGGTCCAGGACCCGCCGCCCCTCGACGCCGCCCGCCGCGGCGAGGACGGAGGGCATTTCGATGTGCCGTCTGAAGGGCAGCTCGTCGATGCTGCGCTCGTGCAGCGCGGCCATACCGTCGAAGGGGGAAGTCATGACGCTGCCTCAGGAATGCGGGTCGCCGGGCGACGGGGCGGGCGGTGGACGGGCGGGCGGGGCGGACGGGCCCCGGGAGGCCCGCGGCCGCCCGCGGCGCGGGGCCGTTCCCGGCGGCCGCCCGCGGGGCAGGGCGTGCGATCAGGCAAACCGGCGCTCCTCCCTCCGCCCGCGCGGCACCGGCACCGCCGCGGTGTCCGCCGGCCGGGCACCTGGGAGCCGTCTCCGCCCACGTCTACGGAACGCATCATTCCGCAGCCCTCGGGCGTTCCCGGGGAGGCACCGGGCGAACGGCCGGTGCGCCACCCGCCCTGCCCAGACGGCGTACGGACGCCGGGCGTACGAAAGGCGTACGGGTGACGTCCGTCCGGCCGTACGGAGGGCGTACGGCCGGCACGCGGCCGGTGTGCCGCTCGGTGTCCTGCTCGCCCCTCCGGTCCCTCCGCCCCGCCGCCTCCCCGCCCGGGGCCGTCAGTCCAGCAGGCTCCCGAGCCGCCCCTCCAGCAGGACCAGCAACTCGGCCAGCCCCTCGGACAGTTCGGTCCGCCGCTTGCCGTCGATGCCCTCCAGCAGACCGGCCTCGTAGCGCAGTTGCTCGGGCAGCAGCCGGTCGATGACCGCCCGGCCCTCGTCGGTGAGCGAGAGGTGTGAGACCCGCCGGTCCCGCTCGTCGGGCCGCCGCGCGACCAGCCCGCGGGTCTCCAACTGCCGTACCCGTTTGGTGACCGCGGCTCCGGAGGCGAACGTCTCGCGCGCGATACGGCCCGGCGTCAGCTCGCGGTCCATCCGCCGCAGCGTTCCGAGGATGTCGAACTCCGGGCGGGTCAGGCCCTCCCGCCGCAGCGGCGCGTCGGCGGCCTGCTGGAGCAGCGCGGAGCAGCGGTTGAGCCGTCCGATCACCGCCATCGGGCCGGTGTCCAGCCCCGGATGGACCTGCTGCCACTGCCGCAGCACCCCCGCGACGATGTCCTCGGTCACGCGCACCTCTACTTCCCGGGCTCTCCCGGCCCCCGTCGGCGTCCTGATTCGCGTACGGCGTGCCGCGGGCCGCCGTACGGGCCCCGCGCCGCGCCGCGCCCGGCCAATTCTGCCTGGTGCCGCTCCCGGCGGCAGGGCGGGGCGGTACGGGTACGGGCCGGGCGGAGGCGGGGGAGCGGCACGCGGCTGGGTGAGTACGTGGGTACGCGGCTACGCGGCCAGTGCCGGAGCGGACAGCCGGCGGACGAGCCGGGCCAGCGTGCGGTGCCCCTGCCGCTCGGCCAGGGCGACGCGCTCCTCGGGGACGGCGCGCTGCCACCACTCGCCGGCCGACACCTCCACCGCTTCCCGCAGCTCGACCAGGCCGGCGGCCAGGCGGTCGCGCGCCCAGCCCGTCTCGCGCGCGTCGTCCTCCCGTACCGCCGGGTCCTGGCCCGCTCCCGCGGCCTCCGGGCCGTCGCCGTCCAGCAGCCGGAGCGCGGCGGCCTCGGCGGCCGCCACCCGGTCCAGTGCCGCTTCGATGCGGTCGGCGGCGCGGCGGTTGGTGACCAGGACGCAGCAGGCCAGGCCCACGGCCGCCCCCACGACGGTGTCGGTCCAGCGGTCGGTGACCAGCGTCCGGGCCGGCAGGTGACTGCCGAACTCGGTCAGCAGCAAGGCCATCGGGGTGACCCAGACCGAGCCGAGCCAGTAGTTGCGGGTGATGCTCGCCTCCGCGCAGAACTGGAAGGTGAGCGCCAGCAGGATCATCGCGAGGTGGCCGGTGTGGATGACCGGCAGCAGCGCGGTGAAGAGCAGCAGCCCGAGGAGGTTGCCGATGGTGCGTTGGAGGGCCCGCTGCCACGAGAGGGTGGTGTTGGCCTGGTAGATGGAGGCCGCGGTGACCACGGCCCAGTACGGGTGGCCGACACCGACCGCCATCGAGCCCCAGCCCGCCAGCGCGCAGCCGACGGCCACCCGCGCGCCGATGGGCAGCAGCGGTGAGCCGGGCGCCAGCCGGTGGAGCACGGCGCGGACACCGTGCGGGTGGCCGGGCGCGGGACGGCGCGGCTCCCGGTCCGTGGCCCGTCCGTGGCCGGCGCCCCGTTCGCGGTCCGCGTGCTCCGCGGCGACCCCGGCCAGCTCACCGGCCTGTGCGCCGGTGAGCGCGACCTCCGGCAGGGCCCGGCCCCGGCGCAGGCCGCGCGCCCACGCCGTGCAGCGCTCGGCCTCCTCCTCGTCGGCCGCCTTCGCGGCGAGGGCCGACTCGGCCCGTACGAGCAGCCGCTCCAGCCCCGAGCGGTCGGCGGCCGCGGCGGGGGTGCGGCCCGGGACCTGGAAGAGCGTGTGCCAGGCGGCGTTCACGGCGGCGGCGGTGGCGTGCCGGGCGCGGTCCGGTGCGGCGGGGGAGCCGCCGGACTCCGGGCCGGTGCGCAGCAACGCCGCGGCGGCCTCCAGCGCGCGGGCCGTGGCGATCCGCTCCGGCCCGCGCGGCCGGACCAGCGCGGGGGCCATGCACACCAGCCAGGCGAGCGCGCCGGCGCCCAGGGCCAGTGACAGATGGAAGGGCACCTGGCCGATCCGCTGAGGCACGAAGAAGGCGGACGCCGAGATGAAGGTGAAGATCAGGTTTCCCGGCGGCCCGACGCGCGTCGCGTCGCAGACCGTCTTGTGCACGGCGGCGACCAACGAGGCGAGCAGGACGAGCAGCGGGACCGAAGCGGTGAGCGAGGCGGCGGTCAGGGCGGCACCGAGGCTGGCGACCATGCCGAGCACCACCCATGCCAGCGTGCGCGCGCGGGCCGCGTACGGCAGGCCGTGCGCATACAGGGCGCACATCGCGCCGGCCGAGGTGTACAGGACCAGGTCCAGGCGGCCCAGCGCGAACAGGACGAATTCCGGAAGGCCCAGGGCGACGACCGCACTCAGTGCGGGCTTGTGCCAGATGTCCACGGGGCGGCGCAGCAGGACCGTGCTCCTGAGGGGCAGCGGGCGCGCGCGGACCGCTCCGGCGCTTCCGGAGAGGGCCGCTGCCTGCTGTCCCGTCGGTCTGGCATGTTTCCCCATATCAAAAGCTTAACAGGTGTTTTACTCGTGAAAGATTTGCCTTCGCGTGCGTGCGCCGCTCACCGGCCCGGCGCGGGGGAGGCGAGCACCCGGGCCCGGCACTCCGCGGGGGTGCCCCAGGCGCCACGCAGCGCTCGCGCCTTGCGCATCCACAAGGAGAGGTCCAGTTCGTCGGTGTAGCCCAGGGCGCCGTGCAACTGGAGCGCGGCCCGTGCCGCGGCGTAGGCGGCCTCGCCCGCGGCGACCTTTGCCATCGCGATGCCGGTCCCCGCGCCGGCCGGGTCCGCGTTGCCGTCCGCCGTCCCGCCCGCGAGTTCCACCGCGGCCCCGAGGATCAGCGGCTCGGCGAACTCCAGCGCCACCAGCACATCCGCCAGCCGGTGCTTCACCGCCTGGAACGAGCCGATGGCGACACCGAACTGGGTGCGCTGCTTGACGTACGCCACGGTGTCGTCCAGCAGCCGCCGGCCGACGCCGAGCGCCTGCGCCGCGGTGAGCAGCCGCGCGGTGTCCGCGGCGTACGAGGCGGCGGCCCGCACGGCCGGCCCGCTCGCCAGGACCTCCCCGCCGTCCGCCGCGCACCGGGACAGCCGCCGGGCCGGATCGACCGACGGCTGGTCCGGACCCGGCCCGCTCCCGCCGGGCCGCCGCAGCGTGTCGCCGTGGGTGAGGAAGACGGCGTCGGCGGCCGTCGCGTCGAGGGCGTACGGCCCGCGCGCCAGGTCCGCGTACGAGACCATCGCGTCCCCTGCCGCGACGGCGGGCAGCCAGTGCCCGGCCGGGGCCGCGTCGCCGAGCCGGCCGAGCAGCGCGGCCGCCGCGGCCGTCTCCACCAGCGGGCCCGGGACGGCGTGCCGCCCCGCCTCGACGTACGCCACGACCAGTTCGACCGGCAGGAATCCCGAGCCCCCGTACCGCTCCGGTACGGCCAGCCCGAACACCCCGGCCTCCCCGAGCCGCCGCCACACCGCGCGCCCGGGGCCGCGGTCCCCGGTGGCCCAGGCCCGTACGGCGGTCGGGGTGTCCGCCGCCGCCAGCATCCGGCCGAGCGCCCGTCCGAAGTCCCGCTGTTCGTCGTCCAGGAGGAACCGCATTGCTCAACTCCCCTTGCCGGTCCGGCTCAGCGCCGTCCCTTCGGCAGGCCCAGCAGCCGTTCGGCGATGATGTCGCGCTGGATCTCGTTCGTTCCGGCGTACACGGGGCCGGCCAGCGCGAAGATCCAGCCCTCGGCCCAGCTCCCGTGGTCCGGCGCCTCGGGGGCGTCGCCGGCCAGCTCGCCGTGCGGGCCGAGGAGGTCGAGCGCGGTCTCGTGCAGGGCGATGTCCAGCTCGGACCAGAAGACCTTGGTGAGACTGGCCCCGGCACCCGGGGTACCGCCCGCCGCTCCAGGCGCGCTGTCCGCCACGCCTGGGGCGTCGCCCGCCGCGATCCGCGTGGCCTGGGCGCAGGCGGCCAGGTGGTAGGCGCGGGCACCGATGACCGCGTCGGCGACCCGGTCGCGCAGCGCGGTGTCGGCCGGGTCGGCGGTGTCCCGCCACAGGGCGGCGAGGCGGGCGGCGGCGGCCGTGAAACGCCCCGGGCTGCGCAGCGTCGGCCCCCGCTCGTCGCCCGCCGTGCTCATCGCGACCCGCCAGCCCCGGCCCGGTTCGCCGATCACGTCGGCGTCCGGCACGAACACGTCGTCCAGGAACAGCTCGGCGAAGGCCGGTTTCCCGTCGAGACGGCCGATCGGCCGCACCGTCACGCCCGGCGCGGCCAGGTCGAACATCAGATACGTGAGCCCGTGGTGCGGCCGGTCCGCGCCGGGGTGGCTGCGGAACAGCCCGAAGGCCCGGTCCGCGAACGCCGCCCGGGAGGACCACGTCTTGTGCCCGCGCAGCAGCCAGCCGCCCTCGGTCCGCACGGCGGCCGACCGCAGCGCGGCGAGATCGGACCCGGCGCCGGGCTCGGACCACGCCTGCGCCCAGACGGTCGCGCCGTTGGCCATCGCGGGCAGCACGCGCGCCAACTGCTCGTCCGTACCGTGCTCGAAGAGGGTGGGGGCGAGCAGGCTGATGCCGTTCTGGGAGACCCGGCCGGGTGCCCGCGCCGCGTGGTACTCCTCCTCGAAGAGCAGCCGGCGGACCGGTGAGGCGCCGCGCCCGCCGTACTCCTCGGGCCAGGACACCACCGACCAGCGCCCCGAGTGCAGTTCGCGCTCCCACGCGCGGTGGGCGGCGAAACCTTCCGCCGTCTCCAGGGACGGCAGGGGTGCGGCGGGCACGTGAGCGGTCAGCCAGGCCCGTGCCGCGCGCCGGAACTCCTCGTCGTCCGGGCTGAGTTCGAGATCCATCGACCAGCGGCCTCCCCGGTGGCGGCGGGCTCCTGCGGGACCGTTCCCTAACAAGTGTTTGGTAGGTTAGCGTACCGGCATGACGCCCGAGAAGCCTCCGACGGCGCACCCGGCACCCCCGTACGTCCCCGGACACGGCCTGCTCACCGGCCGCACGGCCGTCGTCACCGCCGCGGCGGGCACCGGCATCGGCGGCGCCACCGCGCGCAAACTCCTGGAGGAAGGCGCGGACGTACTCCTCTCCGACGCGCACACCCGGCGCCTGAAGGAGTCCGAGGCCGTGCTCGCCGCCGAGTTCGGCGCCGGGCGGGTCGCCGCACAGCCCTGTGACGTCACCGACGAGGCGCAGGTCACCGCCCTCTTCGAGCACGCCGAGCGGCTGCACGGGCGCCTGGACGTCGTCGTCAACAACGCCGGACTCGGCGGCAGTGCCGACCTGGTGGCCATGACCGACGACCAGTGGACCGCCGTCCTCGACGTCACCCTGAACGGCACCTTCCGCTGCACCCGCGCCGCACTGCGCCGGATGCGCGCGGCCGGCCGGGGCGGAGTCGTCGTCAACAACGCCTCGGTGGTGGGCTGGCGCGCCCAGCGCGGCCAGGCGCATTACGCCGCCGCCAAGGCCGGGGTGATGGCCCTGACCCGCTGCGCCGCGGTGGAGGCCGCCGCGTACGGGGTCCGGGTCAACGCCGTCTCGCCCAGCCTGGCCGTCCACCCGCACCTGGCCAAGGTCACCGGCGGGGAGCTGCTGGCCGAGCTGACCGGCCGGGAGGCGTTCGGGCGCTCCGCCGAACCGTGGGAGGTCGCCAACGTCATCGTCTTCCTGGCCAGCGACTACGCCTCGTACATGACCGGCGAGACGGTCCCGGTCAGCAGCCAGCGCGCGTGACCGGGGAGATCGGGGAGGGACAATGGCCCGGTGCCCACCGACAGCAGCCCCCAGAAGAAACCGGCCGCCCGGAAGGCCGCCGGGAAGTCCGCCAGGAAGTCCGCCGTGACCCCGCCGTCGCCCGCCCGCCGCCGCGAACTGCTCGCCACCGCGGCCGAGGTGTTCGCCGACCACGGCTACGACGCGACGACCGTACGCCGGATCGCGGACGAGGCCGGTCTGCTCGCGGGCAGCCTCTACTACCACTTCGACTCCAAGGAGTCGATGCTGGACGAGATCCTCAGCACCTTCCTGGGCGAGCTGTGGGCCGGGTACGACGCGGTGCTCGCCGCCGGGCTCGGCCCCCGGGAGACCATCGAGGCCCTGGTCACCGAGTCCTTCCGGGAGATCGACCGGCACCGTCCCGCCGTGGCCATCTACCAGAAGGAGTCCAAGCAGCTCGCCGGACGGCCCCGCTTCGGCTATCTCGCCGACTCGCAGCAGAAGTTCGAGAAGGCGTGGCTCGGCACGCTGGAACGCGGCGTCGCCGACGGCGTCTTCCGCCCCGACCTCGACGTCCGGCTCACCTACCGGTTCGTCCGCGACACCGTCTGGGTCGCCGCGAGCTGGTACCGGCCGGGCGGCCACCACGGCCCGGAGGAGATCGCCCGCCAGTACCTGTCGATGGTGCTGGACGGCATCGCGGTACGGGACTGACGCGCCACCTCGCGCTGCGCAGGAAGAGCCGCACCGCACCCCGCACGCTCCGCCCGTCCCGACGACCGAGGAGCCGGCATGGCAGAGGCCTACATCATCGACGCGCTGCGCACTCCGGTCGGCAGGCGCGGCGGCGGGCTCGCCGCCGCGCACCCGGCCGACCTCGGCGCGCACGTCCTGAAAGCACTGATGGCGCGTACGGGCGTGGACCCGGCCGCCGTGGACGACGTGGTCTTCGGCTGCCTGGACGCCGTCGGCCCGCAGGCCGGGGACATCGCCCGCACCAGTTGGCTGGCGGCCGGGCTCCCCGAGGAGGTGCCGGGCGTCACCGTCGACCGGCAGTGCGGCTCCTCCCAGCAGGCCGTCCACTTCGCCGCGCAGGCCGTGCTCTCCGGCACCCAGGACCTGGTGGTCGCGGGCGGCACGCAGAACATGTCGATGATCCCCATCGCCTTCGCGAGCCGCCGGGCCGCCGAACCGCTCGGGATGACCGAGGGGCCGTTCGCGGGCAGCACCGGCTGGCGCGCCCGGTACGGCGACCAGCCGGTGGACCAGTTCCACGGCGCCGAACTCATCGCGGACAAGTGGGGCATCTCCCGTACGGCCATGGAGGAGTACGCGCTGCGCTCGCACCGGCGGGCCGTCCGCGCCGCCGACGAGGGGCGCTTCGCGCGCGAACTGGTCCCGTACGGGGACGTGACGGCCGACGAGGGCCCGCGGCGTGACACCTCGGCGGCGAAGATGGCCGCCCTCGCGCCGGTGGTGCCGGGCGGCCGGCTCACGGCCGCCGTCTCCTCCCAGGTGTCCGACGGCGCCGCGGCCCTGCTGCTGGCGAGCGAGCAGGCCGTACGGGACCACGGGCTGACCCCGCGCGCCCGTGTCCACCACCTCTCCGTACGCGGCGAGGACCCGGTCCGGATGCTGTCCGCGCCGATCCCGGCCACCGCGCACGCGCTGCGGAAGACCGGGCTGGGCATCGACGCCGTCGACCTCGTCGAGATCAACGAAGCGTTCGCGCCGGTGGTCCTGGCCTGGCTGGAGGAGACCGGCGCCGATCCCGCCCGGGTCAACGTCAACGGCGGCGCCATCGCCCTCGGCCACCCGCTCGGCGCGACCGGCTGCAAACTCATGACCACGCTGCTGCACGAGCTGGAGCGCACCGGCGGACGCTACGGGCTCCAGACGATGTGCGAGGGTGGCGGCCAGGCCAATGTGACCGTGATCGAACGGCTGTGAGACGGGCCGGGAACCGGGCCTCCGGGCCCGGCCCCCCGGTGCGCCGCGGTGTCAGCAGGCCCGGTTCTTCACGTACAGGGCGCGCGGGCCCCGGTCCGTGCCGTACCGGACGTCCTTGGTCGCGGCCTTGGTGAGCCGGCCGTTCACGGCGGGCCGGGCCGGTACGACGATCGTGTAGCAGGCCGTGCGCTGCGCGCAGAGGTTCTTCAGGCGGACGAACCGCTTGTGGTCCTTGGTGAAGTACTTCATCACCTTGGCGCACTGCGGCGCCCGCGGGGCTGCCGCGGCCTGCGAGGCCGTGGCCAGACCCAGCGTCGTGCTGAGCGCCGTCGCCGCGACGGCCGTGGCGAGGAACTTGCGCATGCGATCTCCCCCGACGGAAATCTCCGCCCGCGGCGGGAGCCGGGGCGGCCTACAGTGGTCGGTCCCACCGTAGTGGACGACATCCGGACCGGTGTTCGGGTCCCGGCCCGCCCCGGCCGCGCCTGCCGGGCTCGGAGAGCCCACGCCTGCCCGGCCCGGACTGCTCGTGCCTGCCTGGCCCGGACCGGCCGTGCCTGCCCGGCCCGCAGCGGCCGTGCCTGCCTGGCCCGGACTGCTCGTGCCCGCCCGGCCCGGACCGGCCGCCCCGCTCACCCCGTGCCGCCCCGCTCCAGCCGGTCCAGCGCCGCCGTCGCCTCCGCCATGATCCGGCCGACCAGTTCCGCGCACGACGGCAGGTCCTCGATGACCCCGGCCACCTGCCCGGACGCCATCACCCCGGCGTCCGTACGGCCCTCCACCAGCGCGGCCCGCAGCATCATCGGCGTGTTCGCGGCCAGCAGCACCTGGCTCCAGGTCAGCCCGGCCCCCCGCTTCATGGCCAGCCCGTCCCGTACCGTACGGGCCCAGCCCGTACCCGCCTGCTTCCGGAACGCCGCCGCGTGCCGCGCGGCCCGCAGCAGCGCCGCCGGGCGCCCGGACCGTTCGAGGGCGGCGACCAGGTCCGTCCGCAGCATCCGGTGCGGCAGCCCGTCCACCGCGCGCGTCACGGTGACGTCCCCGACCGAGGCCGCGAGATAGCGCGCCTTGACCGCCTCCGGGACGGTGCTGTCGGACGTGAGCAGGAAGCGCGTCCCCATGGCCACGCCGGCCGCCCCGAAGGCCAGGGCGGCCACCAGCCCGCGCCCGTCGTGGAAGCCGCCGGCCGCCACGACCGGGATGTCCACCGCGTCCACGACCTGCGGCAGCAGTACGGTGGTCGCCACCTCACCGGTGTGCCCGCCGCCCTCGGCGCCCTGGACGATCACCGCGTCCGCACCCCACGCGGCGACCTTCTCCGCGTGCCGCCGCGCCCCCACGGTCGGGATGACGACGACCCCCGCGTCCTTGAGGCGGGCGATCAGCTCCCGCGAGGGCGCCAGGGCGAACGAGGCGACCCGTACGCCCTCCTCGACGATGATGCGCACCCGCTCGGCCGCGTCCCCGGCGTCCGCCCGCAGATTGACGCCGAAGGGCCGGTCCGTACGGGAGGCGACCTCGCGGACCGCGGCCCGAAGCTGCCCGGTCGACATGGTGGCGGACGCCAGGATGCCGAGCGCCCCCGCCTCCGCGGTGGCGGAGACCAGGCGCGGCCCGGCGACCCACCCCATGCCGGTCTGCACGACGGGGTGGCGGACGCCCGTCAGCGCGGTGAGCGCGGTGGTCAGGGGCCGCACGGCGGCACCTCGCGGTCGCGCAGCCCCCGCGGGTCGACGACCTCGCGGAGCAGCCGCAGCTCTTGGAAGGTCGGTTCACGGGTGGACGGAACACCACCGTCCGGTACGCCGCCATCCGGTCCGTCCCCGCCGGTCCCGCAGCCGTCGGCCCCGCCGCCGTCCGGCAGGCGGAGCGTGAACCCCGTCGCCGCACGGACGTCTGCGAGCCGTACGCCGGGATGCAGTGACCGGATCCGCATGGTGCGGCCGGGCGTCTCGAAGTCGAACACACCGAGATCGCTGACGACCTCCGGGACGCGGTGGTAGCGGGTGGCGGACGGCCCGGCCGACGCGGCCCGGTCGTACCCGACGCCGCAGACCATGTCGACCCGCTCGACGAAGGTACGGAGCGAGTGCTTCGGCACCCAGTAGCTGGTCGGGTTGTTGAGGGTGTTGACCGGGGCGCCCCGTACCCCGAGCAACTGACGGGACGGGCGCGCCCAGTCCCCGATGCAGGAGATGTTCTGGTTGCCGTACCGGTCGATCTGGCTCGCGCCCATCATGACGTGCCGGCGGCCGGTGGCGACCAGCGTCAGGTGCCGGCGGTACGGCAGCCAGCCCTCGGTCACCGCCGACGGCGCGCCCGTCGCTCCTGCCGCCGGTCCGCCGTCGACGAGCAGCGCCTCGCCGTCGGTCAGCAGGAGGTCGGGGGAGAAGGTCAGCTTCGCCAGCCGCGCACCGAGGGCGGGGACCGTGCCCATGGGGGAGGCGAGCACCTCACCCGCGCCGCGCCACACCTCGGCACAGGCGATCACGCAGTACTCGGCGCGGGTGACGGCGGTGGAACCGGCGCCGGCTGCCGTCGGCGTGCGGGCGGTCATCGGCGCTCCTCGGCGGTGGACGCTGCGGACTCGTTGCTCTCTTCGCTTCCGGCCTCTTCGGTGAAGGCCGCCACCGCCGCCCGGTAGTCGTCCTCGTCGCCCGACAGGAAGCGTTTGACGAACGCCGCCCAGGTGTCCTGGTCCGCCGCCGCCCGGACGTACGCCCGCTGGAACGCCTCGTCCCGCCCGTAGTCCGGCACACAGGACGTGAAGTGCGCACCGTGCGGCGCTTCCACGACACCGCTGACGAACATCCGGCTGACCAGCAGCGTCTGCGGGCAGCCCGCCCGCGCCAGCTCTTCGCCGTCCACGATCCGTTCGCACGAGACGTACGCCGCGTCCGCCGCCTCGCAGAAGAGGTCGTCGAAGTACGGATCGGGCCCCAGGTACCGGGCGTTGCCCCGCGCGTCCGCCCGGTCGAGGTGCACCAGCGCCGCGTCCAGCCGCAGCGCCGGGGCGGCGGCCAGCACCTCGCCGTCCTCGTACGGCGAAGTGACCGTACGCAGGTGGGGATTGACCCGCAGTACGTCGGAGCCGAGCCCGGCCCGTACCGGCATGAACGGCAGCCGCTGGCCCGCCGCGGTCAGCCCCCACAGGAACATCGCCTCGTCCAGCTCGGTCAGTTCCAGGGCGCCGCGCTCGCGGGCGGCGCGGAAGTGCGGCTCCAGGGGGACCGAGTCCAGCGTGACGAAGGGCGTGACCAGCCGGCGGATCTTTCCGGCGGCCGCCAGCAGGCCCACGTCGGGACCGCCGCAGGAGACGACGGTGAGATCCGTCAGACCGGACCGCAGCAGGGCGCGGACGAGCGCCATCGGCTTGCGGCGCGATCCCCAGCCGCCGATGCCGAGCGTCATTCCGCTCTCCAGCCGCGCCACCACGTCGTCGGCGGTCATCCTCTTGTCGCTCAACCCGGCTCCCCTCCGGAGATGTCGGCACTGCGTCCGCGCTCCGGTCCGTCCGTCGGCGTTCCCCTCCGCGCGAAGGCGTCCCGGTGCCGGTCGGCGACGCCGCTCAGGTTGGCCTCGAACGTGAAGCCCTGCTCGAAGCGGTAGCTGCGGTGCACGTCGACCGGGTCGATGCCGTTGATGGCGGCCTTGGCCAGCCGCAGCAGGTACCCGTCCTTCGCGGCGATCTCCCCGGCCAGCGCCAGCGCCGCCGGCCGCACCTCGTCGCGCGGGACCACGGCCCAGACGGAGCCGTGCCGGTGGAGTTCGGCGGCGGTCACGGTGCGCGAGGTGTAGTAGAGGGTGCGCATCAGGTGCGGCGGGACGAGCCGGGCGAGGTGGGTGGCCGCGCCGAGCGCGCCGCGGTCCAGTTCGGGCAGGCCGAACGTCGCGTCGTCACTCGCCACGATCGCGTCCGCGTTGCCCACCAGCCCGATGCCGCCGCCCAGGCAGTGGCCCTGTACGGCGGCGACGACCGGCACCTCGCAGTCGTAGACGGCCGCGAACGCCTCGTAACAGCCCCGGTTGGCGCCGAGCAGCGCGGCGTGCCCCGGCGTCCGCCGCATCTCCTTGATGTCCACGCCCGCGTTGAAGCCGCGGCCCGCCGCGGCGAGCACCACACAGCGGACGCCGGGGTCGCGGCCGGCCGCGCGTACCGCGTCGGCCAGGTCGAACCAGCTCTGTACGGGCAGGGCGTTGACCGGCGGCCGGTCGACGGTGACGAGGGCGGTGCCGTCCTCGGGGCGGGACACGGTGACGGTGGTGGAGACACCCATGGGCGGATCAGCTACCTTTCCACCAAACGTTTGTTAGGTGCAGGCTGCTTGAGAAGGTAGCAGCGCGGTGCCCGCAACGGGAGGGCGGAGGTGGCCTTTTGGCGCTCGACATCGACCTGGCGGGGCGCGTCGCGGTCGTCACGGGCGGCACCCGGGGCGTCGGCGCCGGTATCGTCCGGGCCCTGCTGGCGGCCGGGGCCGAAGTCGTCGCCTGCGCACGCCGCCCGCCGGAACGGCCGGTCACGGCGGCGGACGGGCGCACCGCCGCCTTCACGCCCATGGACGTGCGCGACCCCGACGCGGTCGCCGCCTGCTTCGACCGGGTACGGGCCCGCCACGGACGCCTCGACATCCTCGTCAACAACGCGGGCGGCACCCCGTACCGGCTCCTCGACGACTCCTCCCCGCAGCAGGCCGCCCGGGTCGTCGAGCTGAACCTCGTCGCGCCGCTGACCGTCTCCCTCGCCGCGCGGGCCGTCATGGCGCGGCAGCCGTCCGGCGGCTCGATCATCATGATCGGCAGCGTCAGCGGCACCCGCCCGTCCCCCGGCTCCGCCGCCTACGGGGCAGCGAAGGCGGGACTGGAGAACCTCGCCCGCACCATGGCCGTCGAGTGGGCACCGCACATCCGCGTCAACACCCTGGTCGTCGGCATGGTCCGTACCGAACTCTCCCGCCTGCACTACGGCGACGAAACGGGCATCGCCGCCGTCGGCCGTACCGTCCCGCTCGGCAGGCTAGCGACCCCCGACGAGATCGGTGACCTCTGTGCCTTCCTCGCCGGCGACCGGTGCGCCTACGTGAGCGGAGCGAGCCTGGCCGTCCACGGCGGGGGCGAACGGCCGGCCTTCCTGGAGGCGGCCGGACCAGCGGCTTTTCCGGAGGCGGCCGGACGGCCTCCCGGAACACCGGACCCGCACCCGCACCCGTGCCCACCGGCGCCCCCGTTCTCGTCCCCAGCCCCGGCGGCCGGTACGGCCGTCACCGTCGACCCGGAGGGCAGCGATGACCGATGACCACCCGACCGGAAGCGCCGCCGCCGGTCTCTGCGCCGGCCGCGTGGTCGCCGTCACCGGCGCGGGCCGCGGCCTCGGCCGTGCCCACGCCCTGGCGTTCGCCGCCGAAGGAGCCCGGGTCGTCGTCAACGACCTGGGGGTACGGCCGGACGGCACCCCGGCCGAGGACGGCGGAGGTCCCGCCGACGCGGTGGCCGCGGAGATCCGCGCGGCGGGCGGCGAGGCGGTCGCCCACGGCGGTGACGTCGCCACGCCCGCCGGAGCCGCCTCGCTCGTGGCCACCGCGCTGGACACGTACGGACGGCTGGACACCCTGGTCAACAACGCGGGCTTCGTACGCGACCGGATGCTGGTGAACCTGACGGAGGACGAGTGGGACACCGTCCTGCGCGTCCACCTCAAAGGTCACTTCCTGCCGCTCCGGCACGCGGCGGCGCACTGGCGCGCGCAGGCCAAGGCGGGCGCTCCGCCACGGGCTCGCGTCGTCAACACCAGTTCGGGGGCGGGGCTGCTGGGCAGCGTCGGCCAGGCCAACTACTCCGCCGCCAAGGCAGGTGTCCTCGGCCTCACCCTCGTGGCCGCCGCCGAACTGGGCCGGTACGGCGTACAGGTCAACGCCGTCGCCCCGGCCGCCCGCACCCGGATGACCGAACGGACCTTCGCCGAGACCATGGCGGCACCGGCGGACGGCACCTTCGACGCGATGGCCCCCGAGAACGTCTCTCCGCTCGTCGTCTGGCTCGGCTCCACCGCCTCCGAAGGCGTCACCGGCCGGGTCTTCGCGGCCGAGGGCGGGCGCATCATGGTCATGGAGGGCTGGCGCCCGGGCCCCACCGCCGACCGGCGGGCCCGCTTCACCCCGGCCGAGGCGGGCGACACGGCACGCAGCCTGCTCGCCGAGGCGACGGCACCGGAACCGGTGTACGGGGCACCGAGGTAGGCCGGCGACCGTGGCAGCCACTGCTCGCCGGGCCCGGACGAGCGGCTGTCGGCGCTGACCACCGTCCGGTCCGATCGTGCCGGTGGCGTCGCTGACTGATGAGCAGGCCGACGCGAACGGGATATTCACCCAGGCGCCCGCGCGCCCGTAGCCGGAACGGTTCTGCTTCCACGGTGGCGACGGCCGTGACCTGATCGCGCTGCGGTGTACCGGCGCGCACCGGCCGGGCGCCGCGGTGCGGATCTGCACCGTCCGCCCCATCGGCCGGTTCCTGGACCGTGCCTCGGAGCGTGATCGCCTGGCGATGCTGCCGTGACGGGAGAAGACCGCGCGCATCCTGGCAAAGGCGTCGAAGATCCTGACCGGGGAGGGCCGGGCCTGATCGCCGAGCATGGCGTGGCCTGGACGTCGCCGCGCTGTGGGCGGCCGCCGAGGAGGTCGCGCCGCGTACGGCGGTGGCCGGGGCCGTCGCGACCGTCGAAGCCCTGGCGCCCGAGGAGGTCCCTGGAACAGCCGTTTGCGGGGACGGCGCCCTGTGGGGCGCGGGCAGCGCTTTCGTTCCCTGAGGCGTCCGCTGCTACGGCGTGCCGGCGAGCTTGCCCATCACGTCGTACACCTGATGCTGGGTCAGCGGGGCGACGGACAGTGGCTCAGACACTTTTTCCGTGCTCAGCCCCTCGAGCAGGAAGGTGACTTGGCGGCGCCAGGCGTCGGGTGCGGTGTCCGCGGCCGCGCGAGCGAGCAGCGCGTTGGTGCCGAAGAAGAGCAGGAGGTCCTCGCTGGTGAAGTCCGGCCGGATGGCGCCGGCCAGCCGGGCTCGCTCGATGATCCGCGTGGCGGCGTCTTTCGCCTGGGAGCAGAGCGTCATGAGGCACTCGGCGGCCGGGTAACGACCACTGATGACATCGGCGACCGCGGGATCGGTGGCCTGCAGTTCACAGACCTTCTCGATGTAGTACGCGAACCCCTCCCAGGCCTCCTCGAAGGACAGGGCGCGCTCGGCGGCTTCGCCGAGACGGTCCGCGGCCAGGCCGGTCACCACTTCGTCGATGAGCGCCTCGCGACTGCCGAAGAGGTTGTAGAGAGTGCCGTGGCTGACCCCGGCCCGGCGGGCGATCTCTTTCAGGGAGACCTTGAGGCCGCGCTCCTGGAAGAGCTCGGCGGCGGCTGCTCGCAGTTTCTGCGCGTTCCGTTGGGCGTCGGCCCGCATCCGGTGGTTCCTCCTGGTCCTGGCATTGCGGCCTCCATGGTCGCACGCTTCGGCAGATTAACTTGACCTGTGGGTCATGTTGAGTGCTACGGTCGGCGGTAAGTTGACCGGTGGGTCAAGAAAGCCGCTCAGGCAAGGAGCAGTCCCATGTCCAAAGTGATCGCCGTCTTCGGTGCCGGTACCGGTCTGGGTGTGTCCGTGGCCCGCCGCTTCGGGCGTGAAGGTTTCCGGGTCGCACTGGTGGCCCGTCGCAAGGATCGGCTGGACGCCCTCGTCGAGGTGCTCGCCGACGAAGGCATCGAGGCGGTCGCGTTCTCCGCCGACCTTTCCGAGCCTGCCGAGGTACCCGCTCTGGTCGGGGCGATCCGTGAGCGCTTCGGCCGGATCGACGTGGTCGAGTACGGGCCGATCAGCGGCGACCAGGGCTTCACCCCGGCCGCCGAGCTGGACGCGGCCACTTTGCAGGGGCTGGTTCCGCTCCTGCTGCTCACCCCGGTCGAGGTGGTCCGGGCGGTGCTGCCGGAATGGACCGAGCGCGGCGAGGGCACCTTCCTGCTGGCCCAGGGCTACTCGGCAGCGCAGCCGATGCCCCACCTCAGCGGTCTGGGCCCGGTGATGTCCGCCACCCGCAACTACCTGTACTCCCTCAATGCCGAGCTGGTCGGCACCGGTATCCACGTCGGCGCCCTGACCATCGCGTCCCTGATCGCCCGCAGTGAGGTGGCCGCCGCGGCCCAGGCCGCCTTCGAGTCGGCCGACGGTCCGCGGTTCCCGGTCGTCGACCCGGATGACCTCGCCGAGCACTACTGGAACATGTACACCAAGCGCGACCGCGTCGAGCAGTTTCACCCCGAGGCGCAGACTCCGCAGGCCACGGCGTAGCGCCTGCCGCTGAGCAGGAGGCCCAGGGGCAGGCGTCCCTTACGCCTTGCGAGGCGATCGGTTCTCAGAACCCGGCAGGATCCGCGCTCAGTCATTAGGGGATCTCATTCACAGGAGGGCTCGCTCGTAGGAGGGCTCGCTCATAGGGGGAGCTCGCTCAGAAGGGATCTCACTGAGAAGTGGAGCGGAGCCCCTTCCGAGCACCGTCTTCCTCGAAGGCGGCGCCGACGCCGTACCGCGCGGCGACCGCACCTGGTGACACCGCGTCAGCCCGCGGCCGCGTCAGCCCGCCGCCGGAGCGGCCGGGCGCCGTCGGACCGGGTCCGCTACGGTTCGGGGGACTCGGCGGGCTCCCACACCGAACCGTCGTGGGCGAACATCACCCGCCGCGGCTCGAACGCGCTGAGCCGCTCCAGCCACGGCGGATGACCGGGCAGCGGGGCGGCGACCCCTTCGAGGGCGGCGTGCCGGGCCAACTGGTCCGACGCGAAATCCGAGGCGAAGTCACGGGCCTGGCCCGCGAGGACCACCGTGCCCTCCTGCTGCTCCACCACCAGGGACTGATGTCCCGCGGTGTGCCCCGGCGTGGGGACGATGTGCACGCCGGGCCACACCTCGGCCTCGCCACGCAGTTCCTCGTACACGGCACCCGGGAAGTCGACCAGGGCGTCCACGGTGTACCCGCCCGCGCGGGCCTCGGCCAGCTCCGTCTCCTGCACCAGGACGGGCCGCCCGGCGAGCAGCGGATTGCCGCCGCAGTGGTCGAAGTGCAGATGACAGTTGACCACCACGGACACGTCGTCGAGCCGGTGTCCCGCGGCGGCCAGCGCGGCCTCCAAGGACCGGCGCCGGGGGCGGTAGTGGGCCTCGGTCTCCGGATCGGCGGCACCGATTCCCGTGTCGAACAGCAGTAACCCGGCATCGTGCCGCACCAGATACGCGAGCACCGGCTCCACCCGCGGCTCCGGCCCGCCGGTCTCCGACGTGGGACGGACGAAGTAGCCGAGATTGATCCTGCGCACGCTCCGCACGGGAGAGTGGTGCGCCGTACGCCTGTTTACCGTCACCTTCTGATCCAGAGAATCCATCGGGCCATCGTGGCAGTGGCCGCCGGACGCCGCCAGATGCCGATCACGCCGGGGCGTGCGACGGCGTACGACGGCGTGCCGGCCGAGGCGGCAGCGCGGCATGCGAGGCGCGGTGCGCGGGGTGGCCCGCGCGGGGGCGGCCTGCGGGGGCGGCCTGCGGGGACGGACTGCGAGGACCGCCTGCGGGGCAGAGACGTGAGGCGCGGGGCGGGAGGCACGTCGAGGCTAGGCAGGGTGAGACGCGAGGTGGGAGGCGTGAGGCGGGCTGCGGGGGTGGGAGGCGTGAGGCGGTCTGCTGGGCGGGAGGCGCGGGCGGCGGGCGTGAGGCGGTCTGCGGGGTGGGAAGCACGGGCGGGAGGCGTGAGGCGGGCTGCGGGGCGCGGGGTGGAGGCGCGAGTTTGTGGCCTGTTATGGCTTCGGACGGGGCCGGTGGATCTTCGCGCGGCTGCGGGTCAGTCCTCGGCGGCGGTCCGGGCGGCCACCACGCGCAGGCCCCGCTCGCCGAACTCCCGCCGGACGGACTCCCGCGCGCCGCTGTCCGTGATGAGGGTGTCGAAGACGTCCGCGCCGCCGACCCGGGCGAAGCAGCGGGCGCCGATCTTCGAGGAGTCCGCGACGACCACGGCGCGCCGCGCCCGTTCGGCCATCAGCCGGTTGATCCGGGCCTCCGCCTCGTCGTGCACGGTCGCGCCCATCACCGGTTCTATGCCGTTGGCGCCGATGAAGGCGATGTCCACGGAGATCTGCTGGAGGACCAGCTCGCTGAACGGGCCGACCAGTTCGAACGACCTGGAGTGCGCCACGCCGCCGGTCAGCACGATCTTGATCTGTGGCCGTACGGCGAGTTCGTTGGCGATGTTCAGCGAGTTGGTGACGATGGTCAGATGCGGCTGCGGTCCCGCCTCGGCGAACTCCGGTCGGGTGGCCAGCACCCGGGCGATCTCCGTGGTCGTGGTGCCGCCGCTGAGGCCGACCACGTCACCGCGCTCGACCAGCTTCGCCGCGGCCTGCGCCACCGCTTCCTTCTCCGCGGCGCGGTGCGCCCGCTTGTAACGGATGGGCAGGTCGTACGCCACCGAGCTGAGCACCGCGCCGCCCCGGGTGCGGGTCAGCAGCTGCTGGTCGGCCAGGGCGTCCATGTCGCGCCGCATCGTCGCGGCCGACACCTCCAGCTGCGACGCGGCCTCCTCTACCTCCACCCGGCCGCGTTCGCCGAGCAGCTCAAGGAGGGCGTTCATCCGTTCATGGCGGTTCATGGCGCGAGCCTAAGTCCTCTCCGGCGGCCTGCGTGATATCGGGAAGCCCTGCGGTCGGCCGGGGGCGAGGGGTGGGCAGGCACCACGTACACCCCGTGGTGGGAGGGTACGCAAGCGTTTTCGCGTCATCCGCCGAGGGGTGCCCGCCGGGCGTCACCCGCCGAGGGTGCGTGCCCCGTCCGGCAGCATCCGCCGAGGGGTGCCCCGCCCGGCGCCATGTGCCGAGGGGCGCCCGCCCGGCGTTACCCGCCGAGGGTCCCGGGCCGGCCCCTGGTGTCGTCCGACCACCGGAGCGCACGCGCCCCGGCGGACGCGTCTCACTTCTGCACGGGCGCCTCCGCGGCTGGCGACTGGCCCGGTACCGCGGCCGGGGCGCCGAGCAGGGCCAGGAGCCGGGCGGCCTCCTGGGCCACGGCCTCGCGCGCCGGTTTCACGTACTTGCGCGAGTCGACGAGGGTCAGGTCCGCGTCCAGGGTGTCCCGGATGCTGCGGGTGAAGACGGAGACCAGATGGGTGGAGATGTTGATCTTCGTCATGCCGGCGGCGACGGCCCGGCGCAGCTCGTCGTCGGGCACACCGGAGGAGCCGTGCAGCACTAGCGGCACCGGCAGCTTCCCGGCCAGCGCCCCGATCAGCTCCTTGTCCAGGACGGCGGTGCGTTCGTGCATCGCGTGGGAGGAGCCGACGGCGACGGCCAGCGCGTCCACCCCGGTGGAGCGGACGAACGCCAGCGCCTCGTCGGGGTCCGTACGGGCACCGGGGGTGTGCACACCGTCCTTGCCGCCGACCTCGCCCAGCTCGGCCTCGACATAGGCGCCGCGCTGGTGGCACCAGGCGGTCAGCTCCGCCGTGGCGGCGACGTTCTCCTCGTACGGAAGGGCCGAGGCGTCCACCATCACCGACCGCACCCCGGCCTCGACCCCCGCACGCACCAGATCCGGCTCGGTGATGTGGTCCAGGTGCACGGCGACCCGGGCGGGGGACGCCTCGGCGAGCGCGAGGGTGGCGCGGACGATGGGCAGCAGGCTGCCGTGGTAGCGGATGCAGTTCTCGCTGATGCCGAGGATGACCGGGAAGCCGCTGCGCTCGGCGGCCGTGACGAGTGCTTCGGCGGTCTCCAGGTGGATGACGTTGAACGCCGCGGCGCCGGCCCGCGCCTCACGGGCGGCGGTGACGATCGACGAGGTGGGAACGAGGGGCATGGGGTCCTGACTCCCTTGCGGAACACGGCCGTCTCCGGCAGTTCGTGGACGGTGCGGACGTGGACGGTGCGGGCGGCGGGGGCGTGGGCGGCGGGCGGCGTGGGCGGTGAAGGTGGACGGCGGTACGAAGGGGCAGGGCGGGGGAGTGGGCCGGCCTGCCCGCCCCGCTACCCGGCCGCCGGTTCCGGTGCCGTGAGCATCACCGACCGGGTCAGGCTGCGCGGGTTATCGGGGTCCAGGCCGCGGGCGCGGGCCCGCTCCAGGGCGATCCGCTGCACCAGCACAAGCTCGGCCAGCGGGTCGCGCCCGTGCCGCACGAACCCGGCGCCGGTCCGGGCGACCTCCGCCTCCAAGCCTTCCGGCACCGGTCCGAACACCCAGGTGATGCGGCCCGGTGCCGCTATGGAGACGGGGCCGTGGCGGTACTCCATCGCGGGGTAGGACTCCGTCCAGCTCTGCGACGCCTCCCGCATCTTCAGCGCCGCCTCGTTGGCCAGCCCGTACGTCCAGCCCGTGCCGAGGAAGGAGAACTGCTCGGCGTCCAGCCACTCCTTCTCCACGGGCGCGGTCAGCGCCTCCTCCGCGTCGCGCACCGCGCCGGACAGGTCCTCGCCGAGGTGGGCCCGCAGCAGCGCGAGCGCGGTCGTCGCGAACCTGGTCTGCACCACGGACTTCTCGTCGGCGAACGGCAGGGTGACCGTCGCGTCCGACAGCGCGGTCGCCGGGGTGTCGGGGTCACCGAGCACGGTCACCGTCGGGATGCGCCCCT
Organism: Streptomyces sp. NPDC026394; assembly: GCF_055567735.1. NCBI lineage: Bacteria > Bacillati > Actinomycetota > Actinomycetes > Kitasatosporales > Streptomycetaceae > Streptomyces > Streptomyces sp. NPDC026394. The sequence goes on along the minus strand of NZ_JBVHPX010000006.1, from coordinate 133,626 downwards.
TCACCTGCTCCAGCAGGCGCAGCACCTCGGTCGTGGTCCCGGAGCGGGTGATCGCCACGACGGCGTCGTAGCCCCGGTCGGCGCCGAGGGACGCCTCCGAGGCCGCGAAGGCGTCCGTCACCCCGAGCCCGGCACCTTCGCGCAGGGCGGCGTACGCCTGTGCCATGAACCACGAGGTGCCGCAGCCCACCACCGCGACCCGCCGGCCGGCGCCGGGCAGCGGGGTGCCGGCGGCGCCGATCCGCGCCGCCTCCCGCCACGTGTCCGGCTGGCTGCGCAGCTCCTGCTCCATGTACGAGGTCCCGCTCACGACGCCCTCCAGTTGTCTGCGTGAACTAGCAACAACATGCTCGATTGCAAGCAACTCTACGCACGCCCTGCGGCGTAATCCATCCCTCGGAAGGGTGGGAGTGCCCGTAGTGCGGGAAGGGATGTGCCGTGAACTGGCGCTCCGTACAGGAGGTATGCGGCGGACCTGGCCGCCCCGGATGACTGTTGACACATGAATGAAAGGAGTCGAATACTCGCAGGATCACTCACGCAGCCGCAGTGGAGCGGCGGCCGTCGGACGGTGCTGCCAGCGCCGGCGCCGGGCGGTACGTCCGGTCACCGGCCGTCCACCGGCGGCTGCCGCGGTGATCGTCACGCAGCAAGGCCGTTCCGCCGACAGTCGTCACAAAGGACTCCCCATGTCCGTTGCAACGCGCTCCACGCAGTCACCGTCCTCGCCGCCGGGCCCCGAGGGCCCGCCGCCCCGGCGCACCGGCCGGCTCTTCGCCCTCACCGGAGCCGTCGTCGGCGTCATCTACGGCTACGACACCGGCAGCATCTCCGGCGCCCTGGTGTTCCTGAGCAAGGACTTCCACCTCAGCGACACCGAGAAGGGCCTGGTCAACAGCATCCTGGTGCTGGGGTCGATCCTGGGCGCGCTGATCGGCGGCAAGCTGGCCGACGCGCTGGGCCGCAAGGCCGCCATGCTGATCGTCGCGGGCTCCTACACGGTCTTCGTGGCGCTCTCCGCGCTCGCCCCGAACGTCGTCGTCCTGGACGCGGTGCGGTTCCTGCTCGGTGTCGCCATCGGCATCTCGATCGTGGCCGCGCCGCTGTACATCGCAGAGTCGTCACCGGCGCGCACCCGCGGCGCCTCGGTGGCCGCGTACCAGGTCGCCACGGTCGCCGGCATCGCCCTCACGTACTTCGTGAACTGGGGGCTGTCCGACGGCGGCCACTGGCGGCTGATGCTGGGCCTGTCCGCGGTCCCCGCCGCCCTCGTGCTGATCCCGCTGTTCCGGCTTCCCGACACACCCCGCTGGTACGTCCTCAAGGGCCGGACCGACAAGGCCGTCGAGGTCATGACACTGACCGACCCCGACGTCGACCCGCGCGCGGAGACCGAGGCGGTCCGGGCCGCCCTGGCCGAGGAGAGCGGCGGGTCGCTGCGCTCGCTGCTGCGCAAGCCGTACGCGCGCGCCGCGCTCTTCGTCCTCGGGCTCGGCTTCTTCTGCCAGATCACCGGCATCAACGCGGTGACGTACTACAGCCCGCAAATCTTTGAGGAGATGGGCTTCACCGGCGACGGCCAGAACTTCCTGCTGCCGTCCTTCGTGCAGCTGGCCTCCTTGGCCGCGACGGTCCTCGCCATCCTCATCATCGACCGGCTCGGCCGCCGCGTCGTCCTGCTCTCCGGCATCGCCACGATGACGGCCATGCTCGGCGTCCTGACCGCCGTGTTCGGCTTCGGGGACCTGACGGGCTCCGGCACCTGGATCGGCTTCGGCGCCATCCTGCTCTTCACCGCCGCCTTCAACTTCGGTTTCGGCTCGCTGATCTGGGTGTACGCCAGTGAGGCGTTCCCCGCCCAGCTGCGCTCCACCGGCGCGTCGGCGATGCTGACCGCCGACCTCGTCGCGAACCTCCTCATCGCGCAGTTCTTCCCGTCCCTGATGTCCTGGGCGGGGGCCGCGACGACCTTCGCGGGCCTCGGCGTCCTCGCGCTCGGCGCGCTGGTCTTCGCCGCGTGCACCGCCCCCGAGACCAAGGGCCGGCAGCTGGAGGAGATCCAGGGCTTCTGGCTCAACGGAGGGCGCTGGCCCACCCCGGCCCCGTAGTACCGCGTGCCGGGAGGAGGGGGTCGATAGGAATCGCCCCAGCTCAGCAAGGGTGTCAGCTGGGGCGATTCGTCAGAGACCGCGTAGGGGGCCGCAGGTGCGGGGCCCGAACGGAGTGGCCGGCGACTGACCCAGGGAGAAACCAGGGAGATCTTTTAGGAATCCGCCTCGAACCACCGCTGCATCGCGTGGCGTCCGCGGCCGTCGGCCTCGGGCATCATGTGCGCGTACACGCGCAACGTAATCGACGGGTCGGCGTGCCCCAGCCACTTCGATACTGCCACGATCGTCTCCCTCGCGTGTAGCTGCACCGAGGCGAAGGTATGCCGCAAGGCGTGGAAGCCGTCCTCGCGCGCCTCTGCATAGCGAGGGACGACGCGCCCCAGAGCGCCCTGGCGCACCATCTCGGGCTCGGGAATGATTCCGGCCGCGGCAAGGGCCGGCTTCCAGCTCCACTGGTTCCAAGAGTCGCGGCGGATCGCGCACCCCCTGGCGCTCGTGAAGACAAGAGGGAAGGTCTGCGGGGCCCGCTCCTTCTCCTCCTTCTCCGAGGTAGGGGCGTCCGGGTCCCCCCAAGGCAAGGTGATCTTTTTCGGAGGGAATGCCTCCATGTGCGCCTTTAGCTGCGCCAGCAGGTAGGGCGGGGCGGGGACGGCGCGAATCTTGCCTCTCTTCGGCAGGGCGAAGACCAGTTTGGAGCCGACCTTCTTCAGCTGCCGGCGCACATGGATGACGCCGCCCTCCATGTCTATGTCGCCTTCGGCCAAGCCGAGGACTTCCCCCTGCCGAAGACCAACTCCGACGCCCACATCCACCATCGTTCGGAAGCGCTCAGGCAGAGCCGAGCGCACGGCACGGACCTGCTCGCGAGTCCATGGCTGAACTTCGCGTTCAGGTAGCGTCGGAAGCGTGATCGACCTGGTCTTGCACGGGTTCTTGCGGATCCGTTCGTCATCTACGGCAGTCTGCAAGATGGCTGACAGGTAGCCCCACACGCCAAGCGTCGTGTTGGGGCCTATGCGGGACTGCAGCTCCTTGAGGAACAATCGCAGCTGCTGGGCCTTGATCGCGCCGATTTCGGTAGCGCCGAGATGCGCCTCGATGTGCTTCAGTCGGCCGAGGATCGTCCTGCGGGTTGCCGGGTCGTCATGGCGGGCCGGCAACCAGTGGTCCTCGATGTACTCCGTCAGCGTGATGCGGCCGAGGCGGGGGTCCAAGAACTCGCCCTGGCTCGTCTCATGTTCCGCCTTGGCCTTCCATCGCTTGGCGTCGGCGATGGCATCGAAAGAGCGAGCCCGCACGCCCGGGATGCCGGTGACCTTGTACCTCTTGCCCTTGCCGTAGAGGGCGGTCTTGCGCTTCTTACCCGTTTCGGGGTCGGGGCGTTTGGTCCACCAGCGGTCCTCGATGTAGCCGGCCATGCTTGAACCCCCTCAGCTCCGGCGAGTGTATGGAGACGACCTCACCCCTCCACAGCTGGAACCATTGTCCGCCGGCGATGACTTGGGCGGTGGTCGCGTTGAGTGCCGCTACCCCTTCTGGCAGGAAGAGGCCGCGGTACAGCTCGAACTTGATCGTTCCTCGGGTTTCCTTGACGGCTACGGGCTCGTCGAGGGTCCGGTCTTCGGAGTAGACGTACTGGACATCGAGCATCCTGCACCCCCATGCGCGCACACAGGGGTGTGGGGGAGCCCCTGGGACGGATGTGTTCAGTCCCGAAAAGCTACCGCCAAGAACATGAGCGGACAACAGTCCGTAGACGATCTGTATCGGTACAGAGCCGGACCGTGACCTGCGAGCCCTAAGAGAGGTCGCGGTCGGCCCGGTCCGCCGCTTCCATCATGGCGCGCCACTTCCTCTTCTCCGCCGGAGGCATCCCTGCCAGATGGGCCACGATGACGCGCACGTCGTCGTCGTACCCGGACAGCTCGGTCGCCTGGTAGTCGAGGAACTGGCGCGCCGCGGCGCGCTGGATCACCGACGCTGGCCGGCCGAGCGCTGCAGCGATGGCCTTCAGACGGGCGGCGCCGGGCGCCGAGGTGACTGCATTCGTGGCCAGCTTCTGCAGGTACGGCTTGGACACCTGCTCGCCGGTTTCGGGGTCCACAGCCTTGGACGCCATCTGCTGGTAGCTCATGCCGGCGTCGTTGGCCTCGCGGATCAGGCGGCTGAGCTCGTCCCGGTCCATGTCGTGCGTCAGGGAGTCAGGTAGGGGAGCGGGGCTGCTGTCGCGCTCGCGGTCGGGGGCCGGAGCCTCCATGTCGTGTTCCTTTCGCATCACATCCACGTCGGCTGTCTCTGGAGAGATCCAGGGCGACTCTATAAATCGCAGGTCAGCCCGTACAACCATCTCGACGCAAAGCCATTCCGTCTACAGGACGATGCTAGCCCCGCTGCCGTTACGCGGAAACTTCAGATCCGGCCGTTCCAAACCGTAGACGAACCGTCTCCCAGGTGCTTCACTGGTCTTAATCGAAGACGCTTCGTCCTAATGGAGAGGCGTTGAGAGTGCGATACGCGCTTCGCGACCGGGCCTGGCTCCAGTACGTCATGAAGCACCCCGGACGCGGCACCCCGTACACCGTGCGATCCCTTGCCGCGGCCGCAGGGCTGAGCCATCACTCCTTGGTCGGACACCTGCTCAGTGGTGAGCGAACGGACTGCAGTCCCGAGGTGGCGCACGGCATCGCGGAGGCCGTCGGTGTGGCGGTCCTGACTCTTTTCGCGCCCCCATCGTCTCCAGATCGCGACGAAGCGGCTTGACCGAAGAACGCTGTCGTCGAGGAAGGAATCGCCGTGCCGAACACGCCGAGGAATGCTCCTCCCGGGTGCCTGTGGCTCCCGGACGCCGCTGACTACCTCGGATACGAGATCAGCACGCTCAGGAAATGGCGGATCAAGAAGAAGGGGCCGGCGAGCTTCCGGGCGGGCGGCCGAGTCTTCTACCGCGTCACGGTGCTCGACGCCTGGTTGGCCGCCCAGGAGGCCGCCGACCCGCACTCCAACCCGACCCTCGACCCGGCCACCGCACCGGTCGAAGCCAAGGCCGCCGCCTAGCGCGGTATGCGGCCCCAACCGCCGGGGGCCTAAGCCCGGCAGCCGGGGCCTGGATCCACCTCTCACCATCTCCTAGAGACGAGGCAGATCGTGTCTCCATCATCTCCCACCCCTTCTGTTCCTACTCCCAGGTCTCCACTGGTCGAGCGGCTCGACGCGGACACGTGCCGGATCGAGGTCATCCCGGTGTTCGGTGCGCAGCTGCAGATCGTCCTGCACAGCACGCACGGAATGCCGGTGGCGCTGGAGGGCGCCGTGTTCGCGGTGACTGTGTACGGCGACGGCCGTGTCGAGTACCACCCCGCCGAGGACGGTGCGGCATGAGCGCCCGCGACGACCTGCTGGACCTGTTCCTGAACGGCGGGCCCGGCACGCAGCCGGAGTTCGAGGCGGCACTCGACCGCCGCGACGCCGAGGTGCTGCACGAGGCCGCCGATGTGGTCGCGCCCGACGCCTTCGGCTACGGCGGCCCGGACCACGACGACGCCTGGACCGCGGCGGAGGAGAAGCTGCGCCGCATGGCCGACGCCGTCGAGGCGGGTGAGTCCCGTGCCTGAGCTGTCCCCTTCCCGCCGCGCGGAGATCGACGACCTGCTGTGGGACGAGACCGCCTCCGCCGCCGGACTGCGTGCGGCCGGGCGTGAGCTGGCCGCCGAGGTGGACCGGCTGCGCATGCTGGCCGCCCGGCAGAGCGTGCTGCTGGAGCGGGCGTTCGACGAGGCCCGTACCGCCCTCGCCCGCACCGGGGGTGAGCGGTGATGGCGACTTCCCTCTGCCGGTGCGGCCAGGAGGAGCACCTCCACCCGTGCCTGACGGGCAACGGTTTCAGCGTCTCGTGCCTCGCCTACGACCCGATGGACTTCGGCCGCTTCGAGGGTGAGCTCACGGGCGATGGCGACCCCAACTGCTGCTGCTGCGACCTGTGCAACGCCGTCGCGCACGCCGTGAGCCTTCCGTTGGGTGACCGCGCGACGCCTGCCGTCGCTCTGTGGGACGCCCTGGTCGCGGGCACGCACACCTTCCTCAGCTGGAACGAATGGGCGGAGAAGATCCGCGCCAACAGGCCAAGCGGACCGAAATACCAGAGTTCCGGCAGCTTGATGGGCGGCATCGGAGTCGGTGTCACGCCCGGCGGCGTGACGGGTGGCGAGTACCGGCGGCGTCGCAATCTCGGCGACGGGCAGCGGCGGAAGGGCGGTGAGTCGTGATGTCGACGACAACTCCGCGCCCCGCGATCGAGGCCCTGGACGTGCCCGTCGAGCAGGTCCGCCTGGATGCCGCGAGCCGCGTCACCCCGGCGAAGGTGCTGGGCGCCCTGCAGGACGCGCAGGCCCGGCAGGCCGACGCCGTCAGCACCGAGGATGACGCTCTCCTGCGCGCCATGGGCGACAAGGAGCGGGCCGCTACCGCCGGTGCGATCTACCTGCTGGAGCACCCCGAGTGCTGCAGCACCGCCGCCGACTACCCCGACTGGACCTGCGGAGGTGCGTCGTGACGTACACCGTTGCCCTGCTGAACGCGGTGATCCGGGACTTGACCGGGGACCGGCTGCCCCGTCTTCCGGCAACGCGGGACTGGGAGGTGCCGGGTGTCACCCAGTCCGGGCTGCCGGTGGTGCGCTGCCGTCTCCTGACCTTCGGTAGGGCCTATGAGCAGGCTGTCCTGCGCGAGCAGGGCGGGATCGCGGGCCGGCGTCTGGTGACCGAAGCCGAGCGCGACGCCATCGAGTTCGTGTGGCCGGAGGCGCCCGGCGCGATGCCGCAGGCCGTGGTGCAGCTGTGGCTGACGCCCGCGACCGAGGCGGTGGCCGCATGAGCTACCCGCAACTGCTGACCAGCGGCATGTGGCCGACGATCCGCGACTTCGTCGCCTGGCTGGACGGCGCGAACGGCCGCAGCCCGCAGGAGCTGGCCCTCCGCATCCTGAAGATCAGCGAAGAAGTGGGGGAGGCCGCCCAGGCGTACATCGGCATGACCGGCCAGAACCCGCGCAAGGGCATCACCCACAGCGTCGAGGACGTCGCCGACGAGCTGTGCGACGTGGCGATCACCGCACTCACGGCGCTCGCCTCCCTCGTCGATGAACCCGAGGCCGTGTTCGCGGCGCACCTGGGCCGAGTCCAGCAGCGGGTGAGCGAGCTGGAGGAGCGCCGTGGCTGACTACCGGCTGGAGCTGGCCCGGCGCAGGCGGCTCACGCAGTACCACGACGCGCTCCTCGACGCGTACCGGGCGTACCAGGAGCAGCAGCCCATCGGCCCCGACCTCGGAACCGTGCTGGCCGACGCCGCAGTGGCCGTCGCGGACAAGGAGCAGCAGGAGCTGGCCGGCCAGCTGGAGCAGGCCCGGCGCATCGCCGTCGGGCTGGAGAACGAGAACGCGCGGCTGGCGGCCGAGCTGGAGGCCGACTTCGACGCCGCGGCCATCGACTACTCCGGCGCCCTCGAAGACCCGCAGGGCGTGATCGGACGAAAGGAGAACGAGGTCGGCTACGAGCTCGCCGCCCTGTCTGCTCAGGCATCCCCGGGCGGCTGGAAACCGAGCCCTGTCGACCCGGGGGTCGTGCTCGATGCACAGGGGGAACCGATCGCGGTCTTCGGGGGCGGCGCACAGGACTACCGAAACGCCGCTTTCACCGTCATGGCGCGTAACGCGATCACTCCACTGCTCGCTCGACTCGCCGCCCTTGAGCTGCGCGCCCTCGGAGGGCGTGATGGCTGAAGCTCGTGAGTACTTCGCCATCGGTGACCCGATCTGTGACGCGCGAGACGGGCGACCGAATTGGGCAATCGTCACCTACCTCAAGGGCCGCTTCGTCTACTTCCGCTGCGGGTGCATGTGGTGCCGGGAAGGGCTTCAACACCGGACGCATGTCGGACAGTCCGGCATCTACCGCAAGCCGACGCCGTAGCCGCCTGAACGGCCGGGCGGGCCGTGACCAGACCGGCCCGCCCGGCGACCAATTCCTTGGAGGCCATCATGCAGTACACCCAGCTCGAACTGTTTCCCCCCTTCGCCGTGACCGGCACCGGCCGCCTGTACGCCTGGCCGGCCGCCGACCAGCCCGAGGGACCGGAGTCCGTCCCGCAGGCCGAGACGCTGCCGTTCGACGACGAGGACGCGGCCTGATGCGCGCCGTCATCCCCCAGCCCGAACTCGCCGCGGCCACCAAGTGGGCCGTCCGGCACGTGCCCGTCAAATCCCTGCAGCCCGCCCTGATGGGCATGCTCCTCCAGGTCACCGGTGGTGAGCTGTCCGCCAGCGGCTTCGACCTGGAGACCGCCGGGCAGGCCACCGTCGGCATCGGTGAGGGTGTGGGCGCCGACGGGGCGGCGGTCGTGCCGGGCCGGCTGTTCGCCAGCATCGCCGCCGCCCTGCCCGACAAGCCCGTCACCCTGGAGACCGGCGCCCACGAACTGACCGTCACCGCAGGCAGCGACCGGTTCCGGCTGCCGCTGCTGGCCGCCTGCGATTACCCGGCCCTGCCGCAAACACCCGAGGCGACGGGCACGGTCGACGCTACGGCCTTCACCCAGGCCATCAGCGATGTGGCCGTCGCCGCCCTGGCGCCGGGCGACGCGGTCGGAAAGATGGAGGCCCTCGGCGGCATCCGCATCACGGTCGACGGCATCCGCCTGGAGACGGCCGCCACCGACAGCTACCGCATCGCCGTGCGCTCCCTGGACTGGCAGCCCGACGGGCTGCCCGACGGCAGCGTCCTCATTCCGGCACACGTGCTCGGCCCCGCCGCCAAGGCCATGGCCGGGCCGGGCGACCTGGGGCTGGCGTTCGGGGGGCAGGGCGCCACCGCCGGTATCCGCTCCGCGTCCCGCGCGCTCACCACCCGCACCCTGGCCGCCCCATTCCCGCCCATCGAGCAGTACTCCCCAAGCGAGGACGCGGCCGTCGGCACTGTCGAAGTGGACTCGGCCGAACTCGCCTCCGCCATCGGGCGCGCGTCTCTCGTCACCGAGAAGACCGCCCGTGTCGACCTGACCATGCGCGGCGACCACATCGACATTGAGGCCCGCGGCGACGGCCCCGCCTCCAAGACCAGCGTCGACGCCGGCATTGACGGCCTCGATGACGGCTGGACGATCCGCTTCGCCCCGCGGCTCCTCACCTCCGTACTGCCACCCATCAACGGCCCTGCCCGCCTGTGGTTGTACACGCCGAACAAGCCGGTACTGATCCGGCCGGTCGACAAGGACGTGCGCTACCACGCCGTCGTCATGCCAGCCCGCATCTGACATCACCCACCCCGCCGGCCGCCCGCACCCTTCCCGCCGCGGGCGGCCAGGCACCCCACACCCTTCCGGAGGTCCCCATGGGCCGCACTATCCGCATCGGCCGCTGGGAAATCGACTGGCACCAGCGCGCCCTTCACCTCTTCCGAGGCCCCGACCCGCACTGCACCCGCTGTAACGGCACCGGCGGCGGCTGGGTCCCCACCGGCCACGGCCCCGACTGGGACGGCTGCGCCTGCCTCGTCGACATCCGCACCTGGCGACTGCCCCTGTGGCGCCGCCGCGTCTACGAAACGGAACCCTTCTGATGACCAGCCCCCGCCACGCTCGCGATACCGACAACGGCCGCTACTACACCGATCCGGCCGGCGGACCGGACCTGGTCTCGGTCACCAACGTCATCGACACCGCCGTCAACAAGAGCCGCGCGCTGGTGCCGTGGGGCGTAAAGGTCACCGTCGAGCACGTCCTCGACAACGCCATCGACATCGCCCGCCGGGTCCTCGCCGAACGCCCCGCCCTGACGCAGGAGATCAAGGCCCTGCACCGTGACGCCAAGGAGGTCGCCGCCGACCTCGGCGACCGCATCCACAGGGCCGCCGAAGCCCGCGTCCTCGGCGCCCCGCTCGCGGACGACGCCGAAGTCGCTCCGTACATCGCGCAGCTCGACCTGTGGCTGACTGCCTGGGGCGTCGACCCGGCCGAGCACGTCGAGGCCACCGAGATCACGGTGCTGCACCGGCGGCTCGGCTACGCGGGCACCGCCGACCTGATGGTGCGGCTGCCCACCGGCCCGCGCAGGCGGCGCGAGCTGTGGCTGATCGACTACAAGACCTCGGCGACCCGCCCGGCCAAGTCGGTGTACCCGGAGAACACACTCCAGCTCGCCGCGCTGCGCTACGCCGAGACCGTCCTGCTGCCCGACGACACGGACGCGCCGATGCCCCGCATCGAACGCACCGGCGTCCTCAACCTCCGCGCCCGCTCGCACGCGCTGGTGCCCATGCCCGCCGGACGGGCCGCACACAAGGCGTTCCGCGGCGCCCTCGCCACGACGAAGTGGCTGCACGCCGCCGCCTCATCGCATCCCGCGCTGCTCCCGCCACCGCCAGTTGAGCGCCCGACCCGAAAGGCAGCCTGACATGGGCTCCCGACTCCTCAACATCCAGCGCCGCGCCGCCGAACACGGACGGCTGCGCACCGGCTACACCCAGGGCGGCAAACCGGTCCGCTCCGCCACCTGGGTCGTCACCTCCCACTCCGAGGAACATGTCCGCACCGCCGCCGGGCTGTGGGGCGGCGAGGCCGAGCAGTGGACCCCGCTCAACTCCTCGATCCCCCAGTGGCGCGTCATCACCGAGGCCGCCTCCGTCGAAGCACTGATCACCCCGGGCGATCCGCTCAACCAGTACAACGAGCTGTGGTCCAAGAGCGGCTGCCAGCGCCGCTGCGACGGCGAGACCGAACTGCTCTCCCGCCGGCCGTGCCTGTGCGCCGCGCGGTTCGGCGAGGACTGGCACCAGCAGAAGAAGGGCGTCGTCTGCTCCGCCACCTCCCGCCTGAACGTGATGCTGCCCGACCTGTCCGGCATGGGCATGTGGCGGGCCGAGACGCACAGCTTCTACGCCGCGTCCGAGTGGGGCGCCATGGTCGACATCGTCCTCGCCGGAACCGACGGCCAAGGCTTCGTGCCGGTCACGCTGCGCATCGAGCCCCGGCAGGTCGTCCGCGACGGCCAGACCAAGAAGTTCCCGGTCGTCGTGGTGGAACTGCGCGGGGTCACACCCCGGCAGGCGCTCGCCGGGCCGATGACGGCCGCGGTCGCCCTCGACCCCTCCGGGGCCGGGCAGGTGGTCGCCGCGATCGAAGCCCCTCGGCCTGACTACCTCGCCGAGGCCGAGGCCGCGCTCACCCCGGACGACGTGGGCGACGTGTACCGCAGGGCGCACGCCGCCGGCCACCTCGACGACGAACTGGTCAAGCGCCTCAAGGTCATCGCCGACCGCCTCAAGACCGAGGCCGCCGGACCGGACGAAGACGGCGCCTACGAAGCCGAAGTTGTCGACGCCACCCCGTAACCCGCGGCCGTCCCCGCCTGCGGCCATCAGGCGGGGCGCCGCTACCCCAAGGAGTAGCACACGCCATGACACACCCGCTTCCCCGCAGCACGCGGGTTCGCCACGCCGGACAGCAGTGGGCCCGAGCCGCCACCGCCACGGTCCTCGCCTCCAAGGGCCCCTACCCGGACGGCAGCTACGAGTACGTGGTCCGCGCCGGCGCCGACTTCTCGCGCCGCCTCGGCCCCGACAACCCGGAGAACCGACTCACCTGGTGGTCATCCCTGGTCACCATCCCCGCAGAGGAGCCCCGGCGATGACTAAGAACCTCACCACGGCTGAGCGTCTGGCCGCCACGGACCGGGACGCCCGCCTCACCGACATCGTCGCCCGCGCCTCGTCGTGGGACCACTTCCTCGTGCAGCAGGCCGTGTTCGCCTACGGCCTGTCCCGCGACACCTTCTCCGCGAACGACCTGCGCGAGGTGCTGCCCGAGCTGTCGCACGGCTTCCTCGGCGCGGCCATCAACGGCCTGCGGCAAGGGGGCGTGATCGAGCACACCCGCCAGTACGTGCCGTCCACCTCCCCGGCCACCCACGGGCATCCGATTGCGGTGTGGCGGCTGTCGGCCAAGGGCCTGGTCATCGCAGAGACGCGCGCCGCCCGCGCCAAGCAGGCGAGGGCGGCCGCATGAGCGCCACGAACGTCGTCCTGCTGCTGGCCGCCGCCGGGTTCACGCTCCTCGCCTACGCCGTACACAGCTGGACCGGCATCCGCCGCCAAGAGGCCCTGCTGCGGCGCATGGAAGCCGCCGCGGCCCGCGTCGCCCGCCGCCAGGCCGGGCCCGAGACGCCGTTCCTCGTCGGCCACGAACCCCTCGACGACCCCGCCGACGACGACACCCGGCCCGGCAGCGACGAGCACGCGCTTTCCGTCTGCGAACAGATCTGGGCCACCGAACAGGGGGAGAAATGAGCACGCGCACGCTGACCGCCAGCCGCCACTTCGACCAGACGCCGACCACCTGGACACCGCCGGCCAAGACCAGCACACCGACCGTCGACTGGATCGCCGTCGAACTCGTCGCACGCGGCCAAGCCCCCGCCATCGACCTCACCGCAGACGAACTGCGCGAGGCCGCCCTCGTCATGACGCGCCTCGGCCTCAGCGAGAAGGCCATCGCCGCCAAGCTCGGCACCTACACGCGTCGCATCACCCGCTGGAAGCACGACGCCCGTCTCACCCACCTCAAGACCTGCACCCGACGCGACTGCACCAACGTCGCTAAGTCCCGCGGCCTCTGCAACCGCCACTACAAGCAGCAGCGCGTCACCGAACGGCAGGCTGCGGCATGAGGGCCGACACCTGGCGCGACGAAGCGCTCTGTGCGCAGACCGACCCCGAGACCTTCTCGCCCGAGAAATACACCGACGCCGACGTCCACCAGGCCAAGCGGGTCTGCGCCACCTGCCCCGTGCGTCAGCCGTGCCTCGACGCCGCCATGACCGAGGAGCGCGGACAGCACTTCCGGGAGCGCGCCGGTGTCCGCGGCGGCACCACACCCCGCCAGCGGTGGCGCATGCAGCAGCGGGAGGCGGCGTGAGCGAGCTGTTTGTCGGGCCGGGCGACCTGTCCCTGGCAGCCCGCCGCTTGGACATTAAGGACACGGGCGTCGAGTGCGACAGCAACGCCGTCACGACTCGTCGCGCTCGAACCTGACCATGCCGCACGAGCCGCCGAAGACGGTCCAACTACGAGGAGTCGCGGACATGCTGAACAACCAGATCATCGTCACGGACGAATCCTTGCGCTCCTATGCCTACCGCAACGCCAAGGGGATCGTCGATGCCGCTACTCTTCCCGACCGCGAGTGGGAGGAGCTGCGCAGCCGCAACGCCAACTCGACCAAAACCCGGCTCGTGCAGTGCGCCAAATGCTGGGAGCTGTATCGCGAGGTGCAGTGGCTAAAGACCTACAACACATCCCGCGGCACTCGAGTCAACAGCCACCAACCGGGAGAGACGCGGCCTGATCACGACTATGAACCTGTCGAGACGGCAGAACACCGCGCCTACAACAACCGGGCGTTCGCGATCGGTGACGCTGAGGGCTACAACCCGCGCAGGGAAGCCGTGGCGCCCAATCGGCAGACGCGGGCCGACGTGCTGCTCACGGGCACCCTGACCATCGCCTACGAGCACCAGCACTCGCCGTTTAGCGCCACTGGCCGATACAGCGCTCCCGAGCGGTCCCGTCGAGCCGAGGCGGCCGGACGCACCGTGATGTGGCACGCCAACAGCGACAAGGTCCGGGGGCTTGTGCCAATCTTGCGCACTGATGGCGGCTTGCCTCCCAAGGTGATCGAGAACCTCAACTACCGGCACGAATTCCGAGGCGGAATTTACCGCATCGAGATATACATCTGCACCGCCCGCGATGGGCACGAGTGTCCGGACCGAAAGTTCAGCGGATGCGGGAAACCGCATGCGCGCGGTCAGGTCACAGCCGGCCAACTCGACGACGTCCTGCGAGGCGCCCCGATCGGCGCGTACATGCCTGTGACCAACGCCAATGTGATCCGAGCCCCCAAGTTCTTCTGGACGGACCGCCAGTCGCATGCCCAGTACCTCGACTACTTGAGCGCAGCAGGCCTGGCCCTGCCGTCACGTGGCACGCCTGACAGCGGCAAGACCAAGCCCGGGCGCAGCAGCGGCCATTCCCGTCAGCGAGAAGCCGAATTGGCCGCCGCTCAGATGGCTGAAATCGCTGTCGACGCCATGGGGCGGCCCATTCCTCCGTGCAGGTTCTGTGGTCGGCCGGCCAGTCTTCCCGGGCCCGAAGGCGAACCCGAGCACTTGGAATGTCGCAAACGGCGCGGCCTCCCCCTTTAAGGACCCGCTTCTCCCCATCTCAAGGCCCCTGAAGCACTCTCCGAAAGAAGACCATCCATGGCACGTGGCCACGGCAGGATCCTCACCAGCATCTGGGAGGACGCCGACTTCCTGAAGCTCGACGAGCGCGAGCAGCGGCTGTACCTCTTCCTGATCTCGCAGCCGAACCTGAACCATGCCGGGCTGCTCGATCTGACGCTGCGCCGCTGGTCACGCAAGGCCCGCGGGCTGACGTCCGCCGAGGTCGAGAAGCTGCTGCAGGCGCTGGAGGAGGCCCGCTTCATCGTCGTCGACGACGACACCGAGGAGCTGCTGATCCGCTCCTTCGTCCGCAACGACGGGGTGTGGAAGCAGCCGAAGGTGATGGGGGCGATGGTCGCCGGCGCCCTGGAGATCTCCTCTCCGAGGCTTCAGGCTGCTCTGCTCGCCGAGATGGACCGCATCCCGCTCGAAGATCTCAGCGACGAGCCGACCAGGATGCGCGGCGGCGAGGGCCCCTCGATCCGCCGACAGATCGCCGATCACATCGACACTCTCAGGGAGGCGTTCGGCACCCCCTCCCCGGACCCGTCCCGAGGGGGTTGCGGAACCCCCTCCGAACCCCCCTCGGGCCCCCTTCCCGAACCCCCTGCGGAAGCCCCTGCCGAGGGGGGTCCGAAAGGCTCTACGCGCGGGCGCGCGGGCGCATCACGCGCGCATTCCCCTGCCCCTGCCCCTACCCCTACCCCTGTCCCCAGCCCCGTAGAAGAGGGGGGTGGTTGCGGTAGTACCCACAACCTCGCGCACGCGCCTGCGATCACCACGCCGCCTGACGGCGACGCCCCCATCGACATCGACGGCTTCACCGTCACCGACGGAATGCGGCGCTGGGCCCACCGCGACGGCTACGCCCCCCTCGTCGACCTCGACTACGAGACCGCCCAGTTCGTCAGCCACTTCCGCGCCAACGGCCAGCGGCGCACCAACTGGGCCGACGAGTGGCAGAAGTGGATCCGCCGCTCCCACCGGTACGCCACCGAACGCCAGCAGCGCACCGCCTCCAATGTCATCCAGCTGCCTTCGGGCCAAGCCCTCACCGGCACCGACGCACGCGTCGCCGGGTGGCTGGCCCTCGCCTCCGGAGAGGAGAACCAGTGACTCCCGACGAAGCCGCACGCCTGCTCGGCGCCTGCGCTGCCTTCGACAACCGCCAGCCGTCCGAGATCGCCAAACGGGCCTGGGCCACAGCCCTGCGCGATCTCCCCCTCGATCAGGACTGCTTCGACGCCGTCGCCCGCTTCTACGGCACCCCGCCCAGGGACGCCGGACAGCGGCTGTGGATCCAGCCCCACGACGTCCGCACCCACCGGCAGGTCATCCGCAGCGAGCGCCTGGAGAACTTCACCTACGACGGTGACCCGGACGAAACCCCGGCGCAGTACCTGGCCCGCCGCCGCGCCATGCTCGATGCCGTCGCCTCCGGACGCATAGCCGCCCCCGGCACCGCCCCGGCGCTCACCGGCGGCCCGCACCGGTCCGTCCGGCGGGAGCTGGACGGCATCGGCCGTGAGGTGCCCGAGGCCGACGAGGCGGTGCGCGAGGTACGCCGGGCCGGGCCGCTCGGCGTCGAGTGCCCGCAGTGCAAGGCCCCGGTCGGCCGGCCCTGCAAGACCGCGCTGCGCGGCAAGGCGTCCAAGACCATCCACCCGGCGCGCCGCCGCGTCGCCAATGGGGATCCCGCCAGCAGCGAGACGCCCGAGGAGATCGAGCAGCGCCGCCTGGCCGCGGTCCGCCTCGCCCGGCAGGCGGACGGGGAGGCGTCGTGACGGACTTCGACGAGGCCGACATCCGCGCCATGCGCCGCCAGGGCGATCTGCGGGCGTTCCTGCGCCAGCAGGCCGCCGAGGGCCGGGCCCGCCGCGACGCGACACCGCGCCCCGCGGAGCCGCAGCCGCCCGGACACCGGCCCGGCGCCTGGCCCGCCGGCACCCGCCCGCCCGCGCCACCGCCGCGTCCGCCCGGGCCGGCCGAGTGCGCCGCCGCCCTCGACGACTACCGCCGCTGGCGCAACGCCGGACGCCACCCGCACGCCGTCGGCCCGTCCTGCACCTGCCCCGCCTGCCGCCGCACCGCCCACACCCGCACCGAGGAGGACCAGTGACCAACCGCCCGCCCGCCGCGCCGATGCCCGAGTCCATCCGGCACCTGCTCCGCGCCCGCCAGCACCCGGCCCGCGCCGTCGCCTGCCCGCACTGCGGCGCGCACGCGCACCGGCCGTGCACCACCCCGTCGAAGCGCCGCCTGCTGCCCGAGCCGCACCCGCAGCGCGTCACCGCCTGGATCCGCGCAACCGCCTGCTGCCCCGCCTGCCAGGTCACCCCCGGCGTGCCCTGCCACCTCGACGGCCGGCCGCTGCGCGACGGCGACGTCCACCCCCAGCGGGCAGCCGAAGCGAAGGAGACCGCAGCGTGAGCAGCTACCCGCCCGCCGACGACCGGCTGCGACACCTCATTGCCCAGGAGATCAACTGCTACGTCGACACCTGGAGCATTGCGTTCTTCATCGCAGGCGCCATCACCGACAGTCCCGAGATCCGCGCCGAGCTGGAGCGCATCGCACAGGCCCACGCGGAAAACCTGCCCTGCGGCGACCGCAACTGCCGGGGCTGCTTCGAAGCCCGACTCGCCACCTCCAGCGAAGGCGCCGAGACGTGACCCCGCTGGAGCGCCTACTCGCCGAGGAGTTGCCGACCGGCACCTTCGGCGACACCCCCGCCCCGCAGCGCCGCAAGACCGCGGCAGCCCCGGCTGGCCGCGGCCCCGACCCCCGCGCAGCCGAACACCGCCGCGCCCTCGAAGAAGCCATCAACCCCCGGCCCCGCAGGTGCCTGCGGGCCGTACCCGACCCCGACAGGAGCGCCGCCTGATGACCACCCACACCGCCCGGACCCTCCAGCGGGCCGAGGAGCACCTCGCCGCACACGGCTGGTGCCAAGGGCAGATGACCACCCCGGACGGCGCGGTGTGCGCGGCAGGAGCCATCCGCGCCGTCGCACCGCCAACCGCCCGGCAGACCTCACCCGAGGAGCGCGCCGCCATCGCGGCACTGGCCGTGCACCTCGGCGGCCAGGCCGTCGCCGACCCGGACAACCCGATCGGCACGCACCCGATGGAGACCGTGACGGCCTGGAACGACCGGGCCGCCGGCGTCGACGAGGTGCTGGCCGGATTCCGTGGCGCCATCGCCGGGCTGGACGGCTCCGGAGCGCATCGGGAGCCTCCCGTCGGCCCCCAGGAGGCCCGAGAAGGCCTCTAGGCGGCTCTCTCGCGCCCGAACTCGCTCCGCGCGTCCCGGAATCGCTTCACCCCCTCGCGCGGCAGCCAGGCGGCCAGCCAGCCGGTCGCGCCACGACTAGATCACCAATTGCCCCGCCCGCACGACCGCAAGGAGACCGCCATGCACGATGCCGCTCGCCCGTACCGCATCCTCATCACCGGCTCCCGGCACTGGAGCGACCACGACCTGGTGCGCGACAACCTCGCAACCGCCGTCTTCCAGAACGTGCCCGCCGTCATCGTGCACGGCGCCTGCCCCGGCGGCGCCGACGCGATCGCGGCCTGGTGGGTCCGCCAGCACCGCCTCATCGGCCTCACCGAGGAGCGTCACCCCGCGGACTGGAAGACCCACGGCCGTTCGGCCGGGCCGATCCGCAACCGGCACATGGTCAGCCTCGGAGCCGACCTGTGCCTCGCCTTCATCCGCGACCACAGCCGCGGCGCCACCGGCTGCGCCGACCTCGCCGAAGCCGCTGGCATCCCGACCCGGAGGTTCACCGCATGAACGACGCTGTCAACCCCGTGTGCGCGATCTGCATGTACGGCTTGCGGGACGGCGAGTGGGACCGTCTCGCGTGCCGCATCTGCCAGGACCGCGGCACCGCCATGCTCCGCGAGCTGCCGCGCCTCTACGACCAGCTCGGCGATCTGCTGGAGCCGGGCTCCGGGCGGGGCGACGGGCGGGTAAGTGGAACGCGCGGCGCGCCCCTGCCGTGCTCGCTGCACGTGCTGGATCTGCGGGCCCGGGGCGGGCTGGTGACGGTGCTCGCCGACTGGGAAGCGGCCGTTCGTGACGAACTCGGCTGGCCCGCAGCGACGTTCCGGGGTGACCTGCGGCAGACCCTCGACGGGGTGGTCGGATTCCTCGTCACCAACGCCCCGTGGATCTACGCCAGCTTCAGCGGTGCCGCGGACCTGCACCGCGAGATCCGCGCCCTCCACGCGCACACCCAGCGGCTCGTCACCGGAGAACAAACGGAACGACGGGTCACCGTGCAGTGCGCGTGCGGGCAGCCGCTGCGTGTCACCCTCACCACCCCCGGCCGGCGCTGCGGAACCTGCGGGACTCAGTACGGGCACAGCGAAGTGCTGCAGCTGCCGCTCGCCGACCGGGCCGCGGCGTGACCGGTACGACCCAGGCGGACTGACCCGCTCACTCCGCCGACAGCCTCCGGCGCCCGCGGCTTCATTCGGAATGAGGCAGCGGGAGGCATTGTCAGTGCCTACCGCTACCTTACGATCATGGCCGATTCGCAGATCAAGCCCGGGCAGATCACCACCCGCGCCGAAATGAAGAGTGTCTTCGGTGGCGGACCGCAGGGCGGCATCATCCCCTCCACGACCACCCCCAACATCCTCATCTACTCCGACCACACAACCGGGCACCGCTACGGCTACTACGACGGGTGGCTCGCCGAACCCGACGACCGCGGCCCAATCTTCGAATACACCGGCGCGGGCACCGTAGGAGACCAAACCTTCACCGGGCGCAAGGGGGCTGGCAACAAGGCCATTCTGCGCCACGTGGATGACGGTCGCGCTCTGCGCGTCTTCATGGCTGCCGGCAAGGTCCCTGGCTCCGACACCAAGTACCAGCGTTACGTTGGCGAGTTCGAGCTGGACGCCGACCAGCCCTATGTGATCCGCCAGGCCCCTGATGACGACGGCAACCTCCGCAAGGTCATCGTCTTTCGCCTGCGCCCGGCCGGCGACGTCGATCACGACAGGCAGGACGATGTACCGGCCGCCGAGAAGACCAAGGCCACCTTGGTACCGGCCGACGTCACCACCAGCACCATGGTCGAACCGGAGAACAACAAGAAGACCAAGAGCATGCGATCCGCGCAGCCCAAGACCGAAGCCGAACGCCGCGAAGCCCGCCTTCTCGACGACTTCAAGGCCTACCTGAAGGCGCACGGGCATGCCCTCAAGCGCCACCAGATCAAGGTCAGGGGCAAGACGTACACACTGCAGACCGACCTCTACGACGTCACCGACCACGTCCTGTACGAAGCCAAGGGCAACAGCAGCCGAGAGGCCGTGCGCATGGCCATCGGACAGCTCTTCGACTACCGGCGCTACATCGAACCGGCGAACCCTATGCTCGCCATTCTTTTGCCCGAGGCGCCGGACGACGAGATGAAGCCCCTGCTCGTCGACCTTGATATCGCCCTCGTCTACCGCGACGGTGACACCTTCATCGGTGCCGGCCTCCCCGCCTGACCGGCTCAGCCTGGCTCTGCCCCGCCGCGAGCCGCCGCGCCACGTTCGCCGACCACCGCCGCGCCAGCCGCGCCGCCTCGTCACCGCCGCGCCCGTAATACGCCAGCAGCGCCACCGCGACCCGCGCCTCACCCGCCGTCACCAGCGGCAGGCGCGGGTCCTCGGTGTCCAGGAGGAGGTGCAGGGCATCCAGGTCGTCATCCGTCACGGGAGGAGAACGGGGCGGCCAGCGGGCGGGTTACGGGGCGCGGTCAAGGCCGCCACGACGCACCGCCCGGTGCGCTAGCGTGGTCCCCACGTGTCAACTTCTGGGAGGACGGCATGAGCGCGCAGCCCGTCGAACCGCACGGCGAACCCCTCCCGCCCCCCGGCGCCGCCGCATCCATCCGCACCCAGATCCAGCAGGCGCCCGAACGCGAACGCTGGGAACCCGCCTTTGAGCGCGACTGGCGCCACGCCCTCGAAGACGCCCGCGAGACCGGCAGCCTCACCCCCGCCCACCGCGTCATCCGCACCTGGCAGGCCCGCCTCGCCACCGCGCCCGCCGTCCGCGTCTTCAAAGCCTCCGGCTGCGACGACAGCGACGGCGTCCCCAGCGAACAAATCCTCGGCCCACGCCCGTGAACGACCCATGGCCACACCTCCTGGCCCACAAGGTCCAGACGTGCATCGACAGCCTCGCCCCCGAAGTGCGTGAGCACGTCCGGGAGACCGTCCGCGACATCCTGGACATCGCCGGGCGCAACCCGTGGGGCTGGCCGCAGTGGGACGACACCGACCCCGAAGGCGAAGACATCCGGTGCGCCAGCGTCGGCAAAGTCGTCCTCGTCTACTCGATCAACCGCGCGAGACGCCACCTCTACGGCTTCAAACTCACCTACCTGCCCTGACGTGACGAAGCCCCCGCCGCGGCGGGGGCTCGCTGCTGTGCGCGGCCGCCTACGGCATGTCATGCCCCATTGCCGGGGCTGACGTGCGCCTCGGGCAGTTTTTCCGGCCGCCACGTGAGACGCCCGGCGGGCCGAAACACGGCGCACGGGGCACGCCCGGTATCACCGGACGCCACCACACTCCGGCGCACCTGGCCAACCGCCACCTGGCAGCCCCGATGCGCCCCCGTCACTCTGCGGACATGGGGGACACATCCGAGACACACAACTGCGGGCGATGCGGCACCGCCGACGACAGCGTCACCTGGCGCGGAGACCATTTCAAAGCGCTATGCAGCACCTGCTGGACCGACGCCGGGGCCGAAACCGACCACCGGCAAGCCGAAGCTGAAGGAGCCGACGCCCCCGCCCCGCCCGCCGCGCCGGTCTGCGAAGCCTGCGGGCGCGAACAGGAACGCTTCCCGACCGGGTACGGACACTGGATCCTCCTCGAACCCGAGATCCGCCCTCCCGCCCTCGACATCCCCGAAGGCCAGCGCTGGGTCGTCTGTGACGACGGGAGGGCTGTCAACTGGGTCGGCGGCCGGCTCCCGCCGACGTGCCGCATCGCCCACCGGCCCGTCTGCGGGAGAAGCCCGCGCCCCGAACACCTGCCGCGTATCTTCCTCGCCGTGTGGGAGCTCAACGCCAGCTACGAGCGCCGCATCTACCAGCAGGACGCACTGCCCTTCACCAGCGAGGCGGAGACTTCAGGCGGGCCTGGCACGCCGAGCAGTCCCGCCCCCGGTCCGGGATGAACAACTGGTAGGTGTGATCCTCGGCGTCGTACACCACCACCGCCTTCACCCCGCCCAGCCGCAGACCGGCCGCCAAACCTTCCAAGCCCTCCAGCCCCTTCGCATTGTCCGCCGGCCACTTGCACGAAAACGGCTTCACCGCCATGACTCACTGCCTCCTGCTGCCTGGATCACGCAACCTCAGCACGGCCCAGGCCACCCGCGGGACCGGTTCCCCCGATCCCGCCACGGCCCGGCCGCCGATGCCCTACAGGGCCAGGCGGCGACGCCGGAGCGCCGCCGCGAACCGGGACGGTCAGGCCGCCGAATCGGCGTAAGGGGCCGCACGCCGAATCTCGGCAACCAGCGCCTCCATCTGATCGGCGAACGCCAGCACACCCTCGCGGTAGAGGATCGCGTCCTCCCCGGAGCCGTCCGGGGCGACCGCCAGGTACGTGCGGTCCCCGTCCTCGTCGGACGCGAACGGCCACCGGACCAGCCGGGCGACCATCACCGTCTCCGTGCCGCGATGCAGCGGCATCGACAGGCGGACCGGGGCGCCCTCGTGGCGCACGTCCTCGAAGTGATTCAGGCGCTCGGACGCATGATCCATGGCGCACCAGGGCGGGCACTGGAGCACGACCGGGACGCCGCGCACCGACGTGGTGGCCAGGCGCGGCAGGGTCTCGGCGACCGGGGTCAGGATGAACGGGACGGGGGTGTCGGCAGAGTCGGCCGGGATGTCGTGCCTTGCTACGCTCATGGCAGAGCTCTCTTTCCTGTCGAGGGATCGATCTCTAGCGGTCCAGCGAGCTGCGAACTCGCTGGTCCAGCAGCGGCCGGGTGGGTGCGAACCGCCCGGCCGTTGTGCTGCAACAACCCAACCACCGACGCGCGGAGCGAAGGGCTACAAAACGTAACCCTTCTGAAGGGGCGGGGTGCAGCCCCTTGGGAGTGGCTCAGGCGAAGGTCGTCGCGGTGGCTGCGCCTAGCCTCTGGAGGATCCCTGTGCCTTGCCAAGGGCCCTCTGTATGTCATGTTGCGTCTTCTTGTGTCCTAACGATGTCTTTCCGTGTCGGCAGCGACAGCGGACTGGTGTCCAGGCACGGGACGAAGCCCGGCCGTCCGCGTTCACGAAGATACTCGGCCACCAGAGGTGAGGGATCAGTTCTAGCGCTCTCGCAGACGTTGCACATGCTCGTGGGGGCGGTGACAGATTCTCATTCTGTACAAACTGCAGGTCAGGGTGACCTGCGGACTTCTCGGGAGGCGGTGCTCCTCTTGCACTCTGAGCGCGTTCTGCCGCGCTCTCGGCACTCTTTCCCCCTCCCTGAACGTGGCTGGAAGTGGTGGATGGGCGGGGGTCAGGAGGTGGCGAGAGTGGAGGGGTAACCGCTCCACGGCTCGTCGTCGTAGGCGGGGTGGTGCATCCGGTTGTGCAGCGGCAGTTCGGTCCTGATCGCGGCGACCTCGGCGCACTCGGCCTGCTCGCGGGTGTCGTACCACTCGACGGTGTAGCTGGCGATCTCGTGTCGCCACGGCTTGTAGATGCACCAGCGGTGAGAGTCGACGCGCTTCTTCGGGTTGAGGGAGACCCCGATGTACAGCAGGCGCCCCTCTCTGTCGAGCAGGCGGTAGAGCGCGGTGCGGCCCTGGGCTGGCGTGTTTCGGTGTACGCGTTCGGTCATGTGAGCGACGCCTCCAGGCAGTCAGGGGGCGTGGGCTTTCACCCGTCGGTTGCTGTCGCTAGAGCAACTGCAGACGACCGTAGGCCTCGATCGCATTTGTAGCAAGGTGTCGAGTCGGGGGAACGCAAAAACGCCCTCGCTGCTGATCGAGGGCGTTGCGTCTCTTTGCTGGTCAGTGGAGAGGTAGGTGATACCCCATCTTGTAGAGGTGGCCGGGCTTGATCAGCTCGGTGACCTCGATTGGTCGCTGGTCGTCGGAGTAGACGACACGAAAGATCTCTAGCACAGCTGCGTCGCCGGGAAGCTCCAGGTGCTCATGCTCCTGCTGGGTCGCCTTGCGAGCGGCAACCTCGTCGGCTTGCTCTCGTGGCGGGTATCCCATTTCCGCGAGCAGGGTGGGGGAGCCTCCAGGAATCTTGCGGCGGTCGGCCAGTCGCGTGCCTCTAGCGAGTTCCACGGGGTAGTACGAGTGGACGAGTTCCGCCGGCTCGTCATCGAGCAGTCCGATGCGCGACCGCAGTACGGCAGTGCCTTGCTCGTCGAGCCCAAGTGCTTGCGCGACCCTCTTCGGGGGACGTACCTCCGCTACGCGCAAAATCCTGTTGCTCGCGGCCTGGTTGCGCTTGGCGGCTTCGCTGATCCAGCGATAGGGCTCGCCCGGACCGGAGGGGGCCATGTAGGACGCAGGGATGATCGTCTGTGCGGCGTGCTCTCGAACGAATACGCCGCTGCCTGAGCGTCCTTCGAGTAGTTCCTCATCCTTGAGGATCGCGAGAGCGCGCTGCACCGTCATGTTTGACGTGCCGTACTGCTCCTGCAGGTCGCTGTTGCTCGGCGCCTGACTCCCCGGCTCCCATTCGCCAGCCATGATCAGGGCTCGGATGTCCGCTGCGATCTTGTCGGCGATCGGTCGCTTGTCCTTGTGCTTAGGCAAGTCAGTCAACCTCGATCTCGTATCGGATCTGCCGAGGTCCCTTCATGACCATCAGCGATACCTCTATGGGGTTGCCATCGGATGTGCGCGAGGTGCGGAGCAGTGTGAGCACGCCTTCGCCGCGCGCGAGACGGAGCTGATCGCTTTCGCTGTCGGTGGCAGGCCGGACTCCGACCTCCTCGGTCACGGACCGGGTTGTGTAGCCGAGTTGCGCAAGCAGTGTGGGTGCTCCGCCTCGGATCTTCCGTGGCTCGGCGAGCGCGGTTCCGGCGGCGACGCGCAGCGGATACCACGAGTCGGTCAGTTCGACGGGTGCTCCGTTGATGCTCATGACGCGGCGCCGAACTACAGCCACCTCGTAAGCTCCCAGGCCGAGCGCGCGCTGCACCTCGGAGGGTGGGGACGCTTCCCCTGCTTCGACCAGCCGCTGAGTGCCACCGCTGCTGGCGCTCTCCGCTGTCCATGCGTCGGTCTCGCCGGCGCCTCGCGGAGTCACATACGGGAGCGACTCGCCGGTCCACTTGTTGCTCATTCGTCACCTCCTAGGTGAAGTCGGCCACCGCGAATCAGACTGCCGTGACACCTCTGACCTCCACCTTAATCCCTTGATGGTCACAAGAGAGGGGAGCGCATCAGCCTTTCACGTCTTGAGGGCCTTGCTATAAAACCTATCGAGCGAGTACGGTTGACCCCAGATGCGAAGCCCGCGATCGGAGGACTTGATGCTGAGCGTGAAGGAGTTCGCAGTGCGCCTGAACGTGCATCCCGCGACCGTCTACAGGTGGATCAAGGTCGGGCACGTGAAGGCCCTGCGGCACGGCAAGCCCTACGAGCCTGGCGATGAGCAGCGTGCCGGTGGCGCGATCCGCATCCCGGAGTCGGAGCTGAACCGTCCACCCACCCCCGCGGAGGTGACGTCATGACCCCCACCGCTCCTGCCGTGTCCGTCCCGCGCCAGCTCCCCGCCGGCTCTTCCCGCTCCCTCCCGATCCTCGACGCCTACGCCGATGCTCTGCGCGCGGCGGGGGAGGACGTCCAGGTGGTGTACAGCCCGCGCGGCGACATGTTCAAGATCGTGGCTCGGGAGGCGTCGTGAACGACGACCGCACTCCCGAGGTCCTGCGCCGGGCCCGTATGGCGGGTCGTCCGGCCGCGCAGGTGCCGCCGCTGGTGCCGAGCGCGGACCGGCTCGCCGGTCTCCTTCTCCGCCTGATCGGGGTGGTCAGGCAGCTGCAGCCCGACGCGAGCCCGTACCCGGAGGTGGCCGTCGCCATCACCCAGGCGTCCGGGCCGGACGCGGGCCGGGTGGCCGGTTACTTCGAGATCCCCGATGAGCTGGCCCTGCGGGTCGTCGGCGTGCTGGACGCCGAGCTGTCCCTGCTGTCCGCCGATGAGCGCAACCTGCGGCTGGGCCACTTCGACAGCGGCGAGATGGCGCCGGTCACCGGTCTCGGCCGAGAGGCGCTGGAGCGCCGCCGCGCCGCTGATGCCGGTAGTGCGCAGCGTCCCGCGCTGCGGGTTGTGTCCCGGGAGGCGTCGTGAGCATCCCCTGGATCAACGTGTCGCCCGCTGACGGCGCGGTCATGACGATGCTCATCGCGCTGCGCCAGTACATGGCGGCCGTCGAGGAACAGGTGGGAGACGGCGACACCGTCGAGATCTCGATGAGCACGCCGTCCATCCTCGCGACGCCGCACGTGTCCGAGAAGGCTGCCCTCCAGCTCGCGGCCGAGTTCCAGGCCCGCTTCTGCCAGATCTGCGACGAGCTGAACGCCAAGGCCGACCCGCTGGCGAGCTACCTGCGCTCCGAGCCGGCCACCACCCCGCCGCCCAACCCGAACTGAGGAGGCGTCATGACCACGAAGCCGTGCCCGTTCTGCGCCATCGTCGCGGGCCTGGCCCCGGCGACCGTGGTGGCCCGCTGGCCGGACGCCATCGCCATCGAACCGCTGAACCCGGTGACCGCCGGCCACACCCTCGTCATCCCCCGCGTGCACGTGGACGGCCCGGCTGAGGACCCGATGGTGACCGGCGCCGTCTTCCAGCGGGCCGCCGAGTACGCCGCCGCCACCGGCCTGCCCTTCAACTTGTTGATCTCCGAGGGCAGGGCGGCAACCCAGAGTATTCGGCACGCACACGCCCATGTCGTCCCGCGCACCTTCGGCGACAACCTGCCGCTGCCGTGGACGCCGCAGCAGGCCGCGGCCTGACCTTCCGATCGCCGTCCTGTGCGGCAGCCCCGTGCGGGTGCGGCGGCCGGATGGTCCGGCTGACCGGCGAAAGGAACTGATCGTGAACAAGAAGCAGCTGCGGGACGAGGCAACCGAGGCGCTGAGGCGGGAGGCGTACTGGCGTGAGAGCGCCGCAGAGCACCAGGCAAGCCCCGATTTGAAGGCCGAGTACGACAAGCGCGCGACGCTCGCGATGGAGACGTACTGGGACTGCATCAAGAAGGCCGACGGCCAGTAGCCGTAACCGGCGCGGGCCCCGGGTTCGCTTCCCGGGGCCCCGTCCACCCACCTGTATCGACTTATCGACCGGAAGGTCCAGTCCGATGACCCTGCAGACCCGTGCCGCCCTGATCGCCGAGTTCCGGGCGGCCCTGAAGACCGACGGATACGACGCCATCACCGGCGTCTACCTGGCCGCGATCGAGCACGACGCCGCCCACCCCGGCGAGCCCCGGCTGATGGATGAGCTGCGCGGCATCGCCGCCGAGCAGATGGCGGTGGCGTGATGGGGCTGTTCAGTCGCGGACGGAAGTTCTCCGAGATCGAGACGGAAGAGGAGCGCTACTTGCGCAGCCGGGAGCCATCCGAGCAGGAGCGGCAGGTGGAGCAGCACCGGCTTACCGAGATGGCCCGGCGTGAGTGGGCCAGGCACCGTGAGGCCGAGGAGCAGGCACAGCAGGAGCGCCGGAGCCGGGTGCGGCGGGTCGGCACGCTGACGCGGATGCGTGACGGCGTGTGGGAGACCCGCGGCTGGCAGATCGACGGCGTCGACGACAACGAGAACGCCGCGGTCCACCGGGGCAGCCTGGACGGCCTGTCCATCCAGGACCTGTGCGCCCTGGCTCACGGCCCGCGCTGCCGCTGCACCCGCGGGAGGCGCTGATGCGTCCCGCCGCCATCGTCGCCTGGTCGCTGCTGTTCGTGCTGCTCCTGACCTGCCCGGGGCTGACGCAGGCCGTCTTCGTGACCGTCCGCTGGGTCGTGGAGACCGATGCGGCCCGCTCGGTGGTGCTCGTCGCCGCACTCGCCGTGATGTGCCTGTGGATGGCGATGCGCCCGCAGCCCAAGAGGAGGCGGGCGTGATGGACCTGCGTGCCATCCAGGCCGCCGCGGTCGCCAACAAGGTCGCCAAGGGCCTGAACCTGACGAACGTCGAGCGGGAGGTCTGCCTCCTGATGGCCGAGCTCGGCGAGGCCTTCACGGCCTGGCGGCGCGGCGAGGACGGCTTCGACCTCGAACTCGCCGACATCCAGCTTTTCCTCGTCGGCCTTGCGGCCATGACGGGCGTGGATCTGCAGGACGCCGTCGAACGCAAGATGCGGATCAACGAGGCCCGCGTCTACCGCCGTGACGCCCGCGGCGTGCCCATCAAGGTCACCGGATCGGAGGCGTCATGACCACCACTATTCCGACCGTCAGCAGCGTCGAGGCGAGGATGGCCGAGGTCCGCTCGGATATCTCCCGCGCCGACACGAAGGCCAGCATCCTGCTGGCCGCCCTGGCGATCGTCGCCGGGCCGCTCGCCCAGCACGTCGGCAGCCTGGTCCACCGCGGCTGGACCACGGGCATCCCGGCCGTCGCCACCGCGGTCCTCGTCGGAGGCGCCGCCTGGATCCTGCTCGACGTGGTACTGCCCCGGCTGTCCAGCGCGAGCCGCGCCTACTTCGCCCACTACGCCCATTGCAGTGACGAGGAACTGGAAGCGGCACTCGCCGCTCCCGAGCTGGACGCCGAACTGCGCAGCCTCTCCCGGATCTGCGACGCCAAGATGCGCCTGCTCACCCGGGCGGGACTGCTCCTCAAGTCCGCCGGGCTCGCCGCGGTCCTCACGGCCGCATTGGCCGTCGGGGGGTGGAGGTCATGAAGCACTTCTACGCCTTCACCCTCTTCTGCCTCATGCCCGCCGTCATCGCCCTCGTCGTCTACCTCGAACTGGCCCGCTGACCAGAAGGGACCCACCGCCATGAACGCCATGCAGCAGCAAACTGACGCGCAGCCCAGCAACGGCGCCCCGACAGAGATCCAGCACCACTGGATCATGTCGCTCCAGTCCGGTGACGGGCGCATGACCACCGACGACGGCTCGATCGGTGTGGTCCCCGGTGTGCACACCCACACCCGGACGTTCAAGACCGTCTACGACCGGCTGATGAACAAGTACGCCTTCCCTGCGGCCATCGTCGTGTTCTTCTCCGTCACGCCTGACCAGCTCTGACCCGCCGCTCTCGCGCAGATCTGCAAGAAAGGATCATCCCGTGACCACCACGCTGGAGAAGGTCAACGGCGCACCGAGCGGTGATGCCGCGACCTCGCCCGCCGGGCCGCGGACCGACCCGCGCGCCGCAGCGGAGGCGGAGGCGATCCGGGCCCGCACCGCCGCCGACACCGAAGCCACCCGCCTCAAGGCCGCGGCCGAGGCGGACGCCATCCGCGCCAAGGCCGCCGAGGAGAAGGAGCGGCTGCGCATCGCCAACGAGCGTGCCCGCATGAAGCTGGAGAAGGACCAGGCCGCCCACGCCGCCTACCTCGCGGAGAAGAAGGCCAAGGAAGAGGCGGCCAGGGCGGCTGCGGACAAGGCGCGCAAGGAGTCCGAGGCGGATGCCGAGCGGGCGGCGAAGCGGTCGGCGGAGCAGCGGCGCGCGGAACGCACCTGGAAGTGGGGGGCCCGCGGCATCTACGCCGTCGGCCTCGCGCTGGCCGCGCCGGTGCAGTTCATGCACTTCTGGGACCCCAAGCGGCCGTTCCTGGTCGCCGCGCCAGGCCTGCTGGAGGGCTTGGCGCTGGTGCTGGCCGCCGGCGCCGCGTGGGCGGTGGCGCACCGCCGTGACGTCACCCCGTACCGGATCGGCATCGTCCTCGGCGCCGCCATCGCCGCCGCGATCAACCTGCACGGCGGCATCACCAATCCGGGCATCGGCTTCAACGCCGGTCTGATCGGCGCCATCGCCTCCCTCGGCGGGCCGGCCGTGCTCATGGTCTACGAGCACGGCATCGCCCAGAAGGCCGACGGCATCCCCTCCTGGCGCGACCGGCGGGCCGCCGACCGGGCCAAGGCCGAGGAGGACGCGGCGCGGGAAAAGGCCCGCCAGGAGAAGGCCGAGGCCGAGAAGAAGGCGGCCGTCGAAAAAGAGGCGCAGCAGGCGCATGCGGAGCAGGAGCAGAACCGCCGGGACGAGGACCGCCGCCACAGCCACACCGAGGTGTGGGCCGTCGCCGACGCGATGCGTTCGGCCCGCGGCGCGCCGGTCGTCACCGAGCAGATCTGGGCCGAGGCGTGGTACCGCGTCACCGGCTGCAAGACCGTCGGCATCACCCCCGAGATGGAGTCCCGCAGCCGTGCCGCGCAGGCCCGCATGAAGACCGTCGCCGAGGTGCCCGTGCTGGGCGAGTTCACGCAGATCGAATCCCAAAAGGTCCACGCCGTCAGGCGGGACCCCGACGCCCCGGACGGGCGGCGCCACAACGGCGGCACACCGCCCCGCCGCACCCCCGGCGACACCCCGCCCTACAGCCCGCTTGCGAAGAAGCAGGCATCCATCGAGCAGACCGCCAGGACCGCCGTGAAGGAGGCCGGCCGGTGAGCATCGACCACACCCCCCAGACCGCCCCGCCGGCCCCGCACCTGAGCCTCGTCAAGAACCCGCCCGCCGCGCCCGCCGCCGGGCCGAAGAAGCTGACCGTCGAGCCCCGCCCGCGCCCGGAGTGGATGAAGTCCGGGAAGGTGCTCAAGCAGTACGCCGCCTACGGGTGGGCGAACAGCCTCGACTTCGCCGGGCATCACGCCACGCACCTTCCGTACTACGTTGTCTGGTCGCCGCGCGGCTACTGGCGGCTGGCCAAGCGGTGGCGGGAGGCCCGGCACGACGACTACCCCCAGATGATCAACTCGGCGAAGCGGGACCTGCGCAACGCCCAGGGCAACCTGGCCGCCGAGGCGAAAGCCGCCGCCGTCGTCACCGTGCGCCGGGCCGAGTACGCCGCCCACAAGAAGAAGCACCGCCTGAAGACCGCGCTATGGACCACGGCCGGCGTGACTGGCTCCACCGTTACCGTGGCGGCCGGGCCTTGGTGGCTGGACCTGCTGCTCGGCGCCGGGGCCGTCGGCGTCGGCGCCTACCACGGCCGGCCCGAGAAGCCGGCCGTCATGGGACCGCGGGCGCCGCGCCGCCCGTCGCAGCTGGGAGAGGACACCCTGCGGCGCGTCCTTGTCGAGGCCGGCGTCGTCCCGGAGAAGAAGCGCGACGACATCCGCGGGGTGGGCCTGCCCCACAAGGAAGGCCCCGGCTTCGCCGCCGTCGCCGACCTGCCGTCCGGCATCCCTGCCGCGTCCGCACTCCCCAAGGCCGAGCAGATCGCCTCGGCGCTCGGGGTCCACAAGGACTGGATCGACCTGGAAGTGGTGCGCGGTGCGGGCAGCAACGCCTCCCGGCTGAAGCTGTGGATGTGCCACGAGGACCCGTTCGCGCAGGTGCACACGTCGCCCCTGGTCGGACACCAGGGCGGCTTGGACCTGTGGTCCGTCGGTGCCCCGCTGGCCTTCGGTAAGCGCGGGAACACGGTGCGCATGCGCCTGCGCGACTCCATGATCCTCATCGGAGGTGCGACCCGCCGCGGCAAGGGCATGCTGATCGCCAACCTGAGTCTCGCCGCAGCCAAGGACGTGCGCATCAACCTGCGGCTGTTCGACGGCAAGGCGTCCGGTGAACACAACGCACTGGCCGGCGTGCTGGCCACGTTCGTCAAGAAGAACCCTGAACGCCTTGCCCTGTTCCTGCGGGCCGTCCTGGAGGACATGGACCGCCGCGGCGACTTCCTCGATGAGCGCA
This sequence comes from Streptomyces sp. NPDC026394, assembly GCF_055567735.1. NCBI lineage: Bacteria > Bacillati > Actinomycetota > Actinomycetes > Kitasatosporales > Streptomycetaceae > Streptomyces > Streptomyces sp. NPDC026394. The sequence goes on along the minus strand of NZ_JBVHPX010000006.1, from coordinate 102,387 downwards.
ACAGGTCCAAGCTCACCGAGGACTTGATCGAGGAAATCGGCGGCCTGGAACTCATCGTCATCGACGAACTGGCCACCTACACAGCCAAGGGCACCAGCGACTACCGCGACGAGATCCTGGAGTCCCTGTGCCAGATCGCCGCTGTCGGCGCTTCGTTCGGCGTGCTGCTGGTGTGCGCCACCCAGGTGCCGGAGGTCGACGTCGTGCCCGGCAGGCTGCGGCAGAACCTGATCTCGCGGGCCGCGATGAATACCGAGTCGCCCGGCGCCTCGAACGTGATCCTGGGCGACGGTATGGCCGGCCACGGCTACGACGCATCCCTGATCCCGCTTGATCAGCCCGGCCGCTTCTTGTCCAAGACGCCGGACCTGGGTGTGGTGCCGCTGCGCACGTTCATCGTCGAGGACGACGACAAGCCCGCGATCATCGCTGAAGCTTTCGGCCTTCGCAAGGATGCAGGCCGCCTGCCCGGTCAGTGGCGCGACCCGGTCGAGGCCAAGCTGACCGCCTGGACCGGGGTGTCGTCAGCGGCCGGCGGTGCGCGCGGCAATGGCCGCATCACCAAGGTCGATCTGCTCGAACAGATGGAGTTCCTCGCGAATAACACCGGCCGCGGCAACGTCACCAACGCCGAGATCTTCACAGCGCTGGCCGCCACTGACTCGGCGAAGTACGCCCAGCGGGAGGCCGAATCGGCCGACTCCTGGCGCGCCCGGGTCGGCAAGCTGCTCGTCGCCGACCTGGAGGCCACGGGCGCCGACCTGGAGATCAGGCGGGTATCCGCAGGGGACGGAAAGCGCCCGCAGGGCTACCTCCTGGAAGACATCAAGGCTGCCCGTAATACCCGCAAATGACCCCTGACAGACCCCTGGCAGCCACGGGATAACCCCAGGTCGCACCCCTGACAGACCCCTGTCAGCGGGGGACTGTCAGGCCCCTCGATGGCGGCGGTTGTCAGGGGTCGGCCCACCACCCACCTGCACCGATCCATGGCTCGTCAGGGGTCTGTCAGGGCGAAAAGCGAAGGAGATCCCGATATGGCCACTCGCCTCGACATCCACGCGATGACCATGAACGGTACGCCGGTCGGCTGCCCCGAGTGCGCCTCGATCCGCTTCACCCTCGACGCTGCCGGCCCGGTCGCGCTCGGGCCCGCGCTCGCCAACTGTGTCGTGTGCAGCCACACCTGGGAGGACCCGATCCTCTCCGTGGACGTCATGCGGATGATCCAGCAGGCGCGCAGCGGCCGTCGCCGGGCCAGCGACCAGGACACCTTCGCGATCAAGATGTACGGCGTGCGGATCGAGGGCGTCCTCGCCCCGGAACCCTGCCTCGACGACGTGAAGACCATCCTCAAACTCAACTGGCGCCGCCACGCGCTGCCGCAGCTACGCAAGCCCAAGACCGCGGCCCGACGCTTCATCCGAAGCCAGGCCCGCGGTGCCGCCCGCAGTATGCGCGGAGCGGCCGCAACAGCAACCGCCGCCGTACTCGCCGCCGACTGGCAGGCCCGCGCCGGCGGCCACACCAAGCGCCCCCTGGAAAACCCCTGCGGCGCCTGCACCGGCCATGGCGGCTTCGAGATCGACACCCGCCTGCACGACACCACCTGGGTCCGCTGCGGCGTATGCCGCGGCACCGGCGAAACCCTCTGACCCGAAGGAGCCCGCATGGGAATACCGCCTACTCCGCCCGGCGAATGCCGCCAGTGCTGGCATCACGCCTACGCCAGCCGGGAAGCCCACGCGCAACTCGGTCCGCGCGAGGACTGCCCGCAGTGCATCGACCACGTGATCAACGGCCACCCCAGCCACCTGGTCGTCCCTAAGAAGAACGGCTGGTGGTGACGGCTGCCCGCGTCGTCCCGGCACCGGCCGGGGCGGCAAGGGGAGCCGGGACAGCCCCGGTCAACCATCGAGAGGAGCCCGTCATGGGCTGGTTCAGCAAGAACACCGACGACACCCCCGAGGGCCGCGAACTGGCCGCCGCCCGCGATGCGCTCGCCAACGACCCCGTCAACCGCGGCGACCTCGGCTACGTCGACATCGACTCGCCCGAAGCCCAGACGAACCTCGCCGCGCAGGACCGCCTGCGCGACGCCGAGCAGGCATACCGCAACCGCTGACCGGCCGCCCCCGACCCGCCCGGACCCGCGCCGGGCGGTGAGGGGGACGCCGGGCAGCCCGCCCGACGCCGAACCGAAGGAGTGACGTGAAGGACCAACTGCGGGCGGTCGTCGACGCCGTCGACGCCCTGACAGACCCGGCCACCTACGAGACGGACAAGCAACGCATCACCCAGCCCTACTACCGGCTCGTCGCCGAGCACGGCCAGCAGGCCGTGGACCGGACCATCGACGAGATCCGCGCCGACAGCAACCGTCCCTGAAGGAGATCGCCATGTCCGACGAGAACGCCCCCGCCGAAGAGCCGGTCGAGGAAGAGACGGCGCAGCACCGCCCGATGCTCTGGGCCTACGAGGACGACGACACCACCGACGAGCAGTAAGGAGCTGGCCGTGCCCGTCACCACCGACACCTGCTACGTGGCCAGCTGCGACGTCTGCGACGCCGGCTACGGCGAGGACCACTACACCCAGCACTTCGCCACGGCCGAGGAAGCAGTCAAGGCCGTCAGCGCAGACCCCGCGTGGACCACCGACGGCGACCGGATCGTGTGCCATCTCAGCGGCTGGATCAACCCCGAGCACCAGGCCGCCATCGACGCCCTCCCCGGGCGCGACGCCTTCATGCAGACCTTCGCCGACAGCAACCGCCCCTGAGAGGAGCCTCATGTCCCCGCAGCCGCTGCCCGGTCCGCAGCACCAGTACGGCGGGCAGCAGCTGCCCGTCCCCGCCCACCACCGGCCCCCGAACGTGCTCTACGACTCAGAGGGGCGCCCGGTCCACTTCACCATCGGCCAGCCCCCGCCGCCCGTCGTCATGCAGGCACCCGTACAGCAGGGCCTGCCGCCCGAACTGCAGAGGCTGGTGATCGTGACGTTCCTGATCCTCGCCGTCATCGTCGTATGCACCGGCGCACTCGTCGCCATCGTCGTCATGATGGGCGGCACCCTCATCGGCATCATCGGCACCGTCGGCGACAACCTCCCGTTCATCGGCGTCACGTTCATCGGCATCGTCCTGGCCGCCGGATGGGCAGTATCCAAGCTCCGCGGCGTCGCCAACTCGAAGGAGAACTGACCATGCACCACAGCGATGAAGAGGCCTGCCACGCGATCGAGAACTTCAACACGGCGACGATGACCGTCCGCTACTCGGTGGGCAGCCAGGAACGGGAAGCCTTGGTCCTCACCGGCGGATTCCACCTTGATGACCACCTCGAACGACTCCAGGCCGGAGAGGGCGCCGACACCCCCGACTGGATTACGTTCCTCTTGGCAGGCGGCGGCGGGATCGGTCTGCGCATCGACTCCATCGTCGCGATCGAACTGCCGCGGTAGCACCCGCCGCCAGCGGGTGACGGCGCGGCATAGCCACTGCCACACTGACACCAACACGGAAGGGGATCACGCGGACGACGAAGCGAAGCTCAAGGCACAGATGCACCGCACCAAGGCCGCGGGTTACCGCACAACCGCTGCTGCTCACAGCGCTGCCGCTGCGGCCACCGAAACGGCCGCAGCAATACGGCAGGTGAAAGACACCATGACGGCCGCGGAGGCGCAGGAAGTCGCGGCGCACCCAGAGCTGGCCGAGCTGAACGTGCAGATAGACGCCCTGTACAACCGTCCCTGACCAGGACGCGGTGCCCCGTCAGCCACCCGGACGACGGGGCAGTGTGTCAGTCCTCATCATCGTCGAGCGAAGACAGAGCCCTGATCACCTTCTTGAGCCTCCTGATGACGTCCTCTTGCTTCTGAACCTTCTCTTCCGCCCGCAGCCTCCGGCGCCTTTCTGGCCTGCACCCCGGACACTCAACAGCGGAGGCCCCCGGCGACTGACTGCCGCCTCGCGAATCACGTGCAGCCTTCCACCGGTCCACGTCACCGGCGAAAAGCCTCGCGGTCTCCCTGACTCCGCCGCGGTCAGCCACGAGCAGATCACCGCGTTCCACGGCTCCCTTGATGACTGCGCGCGTCACGTGAGCCCTGCGGGTCGCCTCCGCCTGACTAATGATCTCGGTCTCTTCGATAGGCAACTGATCGCTGTTCACGCTTCACCAACCGCACAGCCTGGCCGGCCGTCACGTGGCGAACGAGTGAACCCCCTTGCTTTCAAAGGAGAGATCGAAGCGTTGCCTTAATTAACTAGTGCGTACGCAATAGCTAACCTCACAGTGAGTACCGCTGCACGTCCGTCACCTTGCACGTGATCTTGCCGGATGCCTTCACGAAGCCCTGCGCCGTCGCCCGCGCCTTCTGCCCCGACGCGAGGTTGTTCTCCGCTGCCGCACCCGTACAGATCCGCGTACCGCCGGAAAGGGCCGTTGGACTGGATCCGCCTCAACAGGCAACTGAACCGACCTCAGAGCTGACCGTCACCCCGCCCACCCGATCTCGCGCACCTCGATCGCGCCCGCGTGCGGGGTGTACTGGATCCAGCAGCGCGCGCCGAACGCCTCGCGGATCTCCTCCGTGGCCCCCGGATCGCGTACGTCCGGTCACGCCCGCGGCGCCGCGCGCACCCGCATGGCTGACCAGCAGCCTACCCGTGCCGCAGCGCTGGAAGCGTGTCGGCAGATCATGAAACACGTGGGCGTCAGCTCCCACGACAAGTTCGACGCATTCGCACAGAAGCATGGAGGCGAGACGTTGAAGAAGATGGCCGGGTAACCGCCGCTCCTGCCCCGTCAGCCACCTAGCCACTCACCAGCACTTGAACCACCTGACAACCCGCGTGGAGGACGAAAGCGGTCGAACAGCAATGGCCTGTACAGATCGCACCGTAGGGGCCCGTTCCAATGCCCGACGCGGGGCGCGCGACAGCGAACGTGCGCCTTCCGCGTCTCTGGGCGACCGGGTACCTTCCTCGCCAACTACCGGAGGGGGAACCCAGTGGACACCGAAGTCGAGCGGGCCCTGGTCCGGCCGCGCTACTGGTTCATGTTCGCGCTGCCGTGGCCGACAGCGGGCCTGGACGTCGACATGGCAGAGGCCGCCTATGTGATTGCGCCGTCGACAGTGTCGGAGCAGCAGCTCGGCAGGCTGCCCTCGGACGCGGAAGATCTCCTCGGTTTCACCGAGGTGTATGCGCGCGAGCATCCGGGGCAGCGTGTGGTCTGGCTCAGCGATGTCACGCGCTGGCTGGACGGGGTCAAGGGCAACAGTTGGAGCGCTCTTGGGGTGGATTGGGAGGCCGCGCTTGCGGAGCTGTCCGCTCAGCCCCTGCTGGGGATGTTCTTAACGATCAGCCGTAGGGCTCACATGCACATGGTCAACGCATCCGAGCGCTCCGAGTTGCATTACACCGGCGGTCATCCTAGCGAGGTGTTGACGGATGACGAACGGCATGCGGTGCACAATGCTTTCGTACGCAAGCTGGATGCTGACTGGCCGCCGTACATCCGCAGCATGGTGCGAAGCGGCCGACTCACCATTGGCTAGCCCGCAAACACCCGTCCGGCCTTGGTCTCTCCTGCACCCGCACAACGGGTCTCCGGAGCATTCCAGGGGTACGGTCTTCGTGTCGCACCACTCTGCACAGGAGGCCGCCGTGACATCGCCACAGAAGGCCGAGCGCCGGCCCGACTACCCGCTCAGTCGTGGCGGTGCGTTCTCTGTGGTGCAGCGAAGAACGCAGAGGAACACGGGGCTGTGTTGAAGCCGCTGGTGCTCTCCGCACTGCGTGCGACCTCCAGAGGGAGCCGCTGGTCATACGTTCGGGCCCTGGGCTGAGGCAGGAGGCACAGGCCCTTCGTGACGCGCACGACTCATTCCGGAGCTGGATCGGAGGTTTGTGCGCTGCCCATGTCCCGTTTTCGAGTACGTATCCAGTCGTGCCGCCATTTGGGCGGCGGCCCTCCGGAGTCCACCAGTCTGATGATGCCGCGCTTCATCTCTCGCATGTGCAGGCTCAGGGACATCACTGGCCAGAAGCCTAATAGGCCCCAGACTATAAGGAACCCGGTAATTTCCCCCTCCTCGTCCAACCCCGACAGTCCGCCATGCACCCCCATGAGAGCAGCAAAAATGATGAATACCACGAGGTAGGACTTCCAGAAAAATCCATCGTCAGCACGAATGCGCCGCTTCACTTCGGAGCGGGCGACGTAACCGACGAGGAAGCTCTCGCCGCATTCTTCGCATCTGAGCACAGCGGCGCGGCGAAAGTGGCTGCCCTCGGGTGTCTCGCGGAGCGGCACCGGCGCCGACACTCGATGATCGGGCACGAAGGACGTACTGCCGTAATAGCCCCGAGATAGCCTGGTATGTACCAGATAGGCGTATTGGGTACCGGAGCGTAAACCCGCCATCTGTTCAGTACAGTCGAGCCGCCCCCCACTGTCACGGGTCAAATCACCTCACCTCAGATCGGCCGCTCATCTTCGTCCGCCCGCCGGGGGAGCCACTACTACCGCAGTGTCAGCCTGTGTCGCACGGCATGGTGTCTGCCCTACCGGCCGGGCGCATTGGGTGGGCCATGCTCGCCGTAGACACGCCGCCCGCCGCCCCCGGCCTCTCGCCGGGGGCGGTTTCGTTGCGTAGACGGCCTGGTAGCGGCGCGGATTCTCAGGGAGCGCACAGGGAGATCCGGCGCCCAGGGAGCGTGCAGGGAGGAGTAGAAGTCTCACCACGTCTCACCACGTCTCAACATGTCACTCGACATCACCGCAGGTGGAAAGTGTGTGGCGACTGAGGGCGAATGTAACCCCTGATGCCGGTCAAGTGTGTAGCCAGATCCAGGGCTTCTGGCTCAACGGAGGGCGCTGGCCCACCCCGGCCCCGTAGTACCGCGTGCCGATGGCGTGGCGCGCGGAAAACCGCTGGCCCCGCTCCGGTCACGGCCGTACGATCCGGCCCATGGGCATTTTCATCTGAGCAGACGGACGTGAGTCCAGAACCACCGGCCCGACGGGTGCCGCCGGGCCGGTGGTGTCCGTCCGTATGCCCATACATCTGCTCAGGAGACACCACCCATGCCGCGCACCCCTGTCTCGTCCTGCCCCGCCCTCGACCGCCGCGTCGCGCGCCTGCGCGAGCTGGCCGAGGCCGAGCCCCGGCTGGAGGGCGTCCTGCTCTACGGCTCATGGACCCTCGGCGAGGCCGACGCCCACTCCGACATCGAGGCGTACCTGTACGTCCGCGACGCGCACGCCGACACCTTCGACGGCCGGGAGTTCGTGGGGCGCATCGCCCCGCTGAAGCTGGCCTACACCAACATGTACGGCATCCTGGCCGTCGTCTTCGACGATCTGATGCGCGGCGAGTTCCACCTCGTGGCCGCCGGTCCGGGCATCGACGAGGTGCCCACCTGGCGCGGCATGGTCCGGCTGCCGGACCCAGGCGCCGCCGTCCTGCTGGACCGGGACGGACGGCTGACCGCCGCGGCCGGCCACCTCGCCGACCCCTGCCCGCCCGAGCCGGGCCCGACCGCTCAGCAGCTCACCGACGAGCTCACCAACTGGACGCTGATGCTCGCCCACGTCCTGGAGCGCGGCGAGACGGCCCGCGCACACGCCCTGATGCACTCGGTCGTCGCCCCGCAGCAACTCCAGCTCTGCCGCCTGCTGCGCGGGTCCACCACACACTGGCTCACTCCCAGCCGCGCCCTGGAGCAGGACCTGCCGGCCGCCGACCGCGACCGTTACGTCGCGGCCACCGCTCCCGCCGTGCTCCCGGCCGTACGGACGGCGGCGCTGGCCGGCTGGCAGTGGAGCCGGGAACTGGCCGGTGAGGCGGCGGCGCGCTGGGGGACCGAGGTGCCGACCGCGCTGCACGAGGAGATCGGCGCGCTGCTCGCTCAGGAGGGCGGCAGCAGCTCCCGGTAGGGCTCCAGCCCCGGCGCCGTCGTGGTCGCCACGAACTCGGTGATCCGGTAGTCACAGACGCCCGCGACCGTGAAGGGGTCCTCCGCCACGATCCGCTCGGCCGTCGCCCGGTCCGCGACGGACGCGAGGATGACGCCGCCGTCGCGCGGCACCTTGCGTCCGGCGGCCAGGAAGTGCCCGGCCGCGTAGTGCTTCTTCAGCCATGCCACGTGGTCGGGCAGGGCGGCGTCGACGCGCTCCAGGGGCGCGGTGTAGGTCAGCTCCAGTACGAACATGAGTGCCATGGTAGGCAGCGGTGATCACTATGCAGCCCGCAGCCCGCAGCCCGGGTGACGCAGTGTCGCCGCATGCCCGGTGTGGCCGCCCGCCCCGGCCGGCGCATGCTCGGTCCGCTGTGCCCCGCCGGGCCGGGAGGTGGGGACCCGGCACGGGCACAGCGGCCGAAGCGCCGCGGAACCAGCGGAGCGGGCCGTCAGGACTGGTTGTTCTGGCGGCGGCGCAGGAAGTAGGTGCCACCGACGGCCGCGGTGGCCAGAACCGCGGCGCCCGCGACGATCTCCGTGGTGTTGGAGTCCTGGCTCGTACTGCCGACACCCGTGCGCACCTTGCCGTGCGGCAGTCTGGCGTCCGTCTTGAAGGCGGTGGTCCACTGCTTGCCGTCCGGGCAGTCGCCGTTCACGCCCCAGGTCGAGTAGCGGCCCAGGTGATGGGGGCCGCCGGTCAACTGGGACGCCACCCGGGCGGTCCCGCGGTACGTCTTGCCGTGCTTGTGGGTGCGGTGGAGCCAGACCGTGCCGCCGCGGAAGCCCTGCGAGGAGGCGGCGATGCGCTGGGCCTTGCCCGTGTCGCAGGTGACGGTGACGGTGACGGCTCCGCCGGGGCCGACGAGCTTCGGGCTGGTGCCGGCCACCGGCTTGGCGAGCGCGGCGCCGGTCGACAGGCCCAGGGCGGCGATGGTCAGGCCGGAAGCGGCGATGATGCGAGTGGGACGCATGGTTGATCCTCCGGCAGCGCGGAGGCGGCACGGGTGCGCCGCGGTGGGTCGGATGGATCCGCGCTGACGCATTTGAGATAAGCCTCGGCGCGCCCTCCCCGCTTGGTGAGGCTTCGTCAGGTAAGGTGCCGCCCTCCGGCGTGTCGGCCCGTACGGGACGGCGTTGCGGCAGGTCACTGCGCCGACGCGCGGCCGGCGATTTGTCCGTGCCGGGCGGGGACAGACGGGTGAGGGGCGGCCGTGTCGGCGTAGGCCGTTCGGGGCCGGTGGCGCACCGCCCCGCCCCGCCCGTGAACCGGCCCGCCGGCCGTGCCGCCCGCCCCGTCACGGCCGTGGCCCCACCACCGTGTCACCGTCCTGGATCAGGATCGCCATGGCCGGACAGGAGTCGGCCGCGTCCAGCGCGTCCTCGTCCTCGGGGATCTCCTCCTTCAGCGGCCGGGCGTGCGGCCCGTCCAGGACGAAGAGGCCGGGGGCGATGCCGGCGCACATCCCGGACGCCATGCACTGCTGCCCGTCGATCGAGGCTTTCCAGGTCATCCGGCTCACCACCCCACCGGCATCTCGCGCGGGCCACGGACCAGCATCTGGTCCTTCCACACCACGTCCCCCGCGAGGTGCAGCCCGGGGAAGCGGGTGAGCAGGGCGATCAGTGCCTCCTGGAGCTCCAGCCGGGCCAGCGGCGCGCCGAGGCAGTGGTGCACGCCGTGCCCGAAGCCGAGGTGCTGGTTGCCGTCGCGGGTGATGTCGAGGGTGCCCGGCTCGTCGAAGCGCAGCGCGTCCCGGTTGGCCGCGCCCACGGCGACCAGGACCGGTTCACCCGCACGGACGAGCGTGCCGCCCACCTCGATGTCCTCGGTGGCGTAGCGGGGGAAGGCCGCGCCGCTGCCCAGGGGGACGAAGCGCAGCAACTCCTCGACGGCGTTCTTGACGAGCGCGGGTTCCGCGCGCAGCCGCTCCAGCTCGCCGGAGTGGTCCAGGAGCGACAGGACGAAGTTGGGTATCTGGGTGGCGGTGGTCTCGTGTCCGGCGACCAGGATGCCGACGCACAGGTCGATCAGTTCCAGCTCGGTCAGCCGGTCGTTCACGTCGCGGGCCTCGATCAGCCGGGTCATGATGTCGTCCCGCGGCTCCGCGCGGTGTTCCTCGATCAACTTCGCCATGTAGGCGCGCAGTTCCTCCCGGTTGGCCTCGAACTCCTCGGCCGTCAGGGAGCTGGTGGACAGTGCCGCGTCGCTCCACGTACGGAACTTGGGCCGGTCCTCCTCGGGCACGCCGAGCATCCGGCAGATGACCGCGACCGGGATGGGCAGGGCGTAGCGGTCCACGAGGTCGACGGGCGGCCCCGCGGCCTCCAGTTCGTCGATCAACTGGTGCGTCAGCTCCCGCACCCACGGCCGCAGCTTCTCCACCTGGTGGACGGTGAACGCCTTGGCGACGAGGGTGCGCAGCCGGGTGTGGTCGGGCGGGTCCATGCTCAGGATCCCGCTGTTGCGCTGCCCTTCGGCCTGCCGCGGTTCGTCGTGGTCGAGCCCTTCCGCGCGGCTGAAGCGCCGGTCGCCGAGGACCAGCCGCGCGTCGGCGTAGCGGGTGGCGAGCCAGGCGGGTTCGCCGTACGCCATCTGCACCCGCAGCAGTCCCGGTCGGTCGCGGATCTGTTCGTAGGTGTCGGACAGGGTCAGTCCGTCGGGTTCGTTGAACGGGTAGGCAAGGGGCATCGTGTCGGCTGTGGTCACCGGGGGGCCTCCCTCGTGTAAGCAACTGCTTACAAAGTAGAGGGGCGTTCTTGGTACGGTCAACGGCCTTGCGCGATCTTCGGATTGGCGGGGCGTCGGGCCCCGCGGACGCGGAAGGGGACGAGAGGAGTACGCCGATGGACGGGAGCGAGCCGGTGGCCGGGCCGGTACCCGGTACGGACCGCGCGCCGGACGTATTCGCTGCGGACCACATGCCCGACGTCCCCGCCGCGGACCGCGCGCCGGACGAGCCCGGCCCGGCGCCGGGGACGGGCGGCGCCGCCCGGCGCCGTGGGGCTCAGGGCACCCGTCTGCTGCTCCTGGAGGCGGCGGCCGCGCTGTTCGCCGAGCGGGGCTACGAGCGGGCGACCGTACGCGACATCGCGGAGCGGGCCGGGGTCAACCAGGCCCTGCTCTTTCGCTACTTCGGGTCGAAGAAGTCCCTGTTCGGCGAGGTGGTGGCACTCGGCGGCCAGGAGCAGCTGCACAGCACACCGCCCGGCGAACTGTTCGAGGTGGCGCTGCGCGGCATGCTCGGCCACCGCGGCGCGGACCCGGGGGACCGTGCCCTGGAGACCTTCCTGCGCTCCATCGGCGACAGCGACGAGATCACCACCGCCGTACGGGAGATGGGGGACGACTATGCGCGGGTGCTCGCCACGCTCAGCACCGCCGACGACCGCGGACTGCGCGCCGACCTCGCCCTGTCGTGGATGCTCGGCATCGGCCTGATGCGGGTGGTCGTCGGCAAGCAGCCGCTGGCCGACGCCGACCCGGACGCCGTCTGCGCGCTGGTCACCGGCGCGCTCGGCACCCTGCTGGAGGACCTGCCGCGAAGCGGGTAGCTCGCGCGCATCCGCCCGCCCGGCCGCCGCGGCCCACGGCGACTTTCCCGCCCGCCCGTTCGATACCGTGGTCCCACCATGACGAACGACGCCACGCTCTCCCTCGATGACGAACTGGCCCACTGGCCCACCGACGAGGCCGCGGCGCTCGCGACCCAGGACCGGTTGCGCGCCCGTGTACGGCGTGCGCAGTCCGGGCCCGAGCCGGGGTTCGCCGGGACGGTGGTCGGCGTGGACGTCGCCTACGACGACGAACGCGACCTGGTGGCCGCGGCGGCCGTCGCCCTGGACGGCGTCACCCTCGCGGTCGTGGAGGAGGCCACCGCCGTGGGCCGGGTGTCCTTCCCGTACGTGCCGGGACTGCTGGCCTTCCGGGAGATCCCCACCGTGGTGGACGCCCTCCGCCGCCTCGGCCGCACACCGGACCTGGTGGTCTGCGACGGCTACGGGCTCGCCCACCCGCGCCGCTTCGGCCTCGCCAGCCACCTCGGTGTGCTCACCGGCCTGCCCACCATCGGCGTCGCCAAGAACCCCTTCACCTCGCGTTACGACCTGCCGGGCGAGGAACGCGGCGCCTCCTCGCCCCTGCTCGACGGTGCCGCCGACGGCTGCGACGAGGTGGTCGGGCGGGCGCTGCGTACACAGAAGGGCGTCAAGCCGGTCTTCGTGTCCGTGGGCCACCGCATCGACCTCGACCGGGCCTGCGCGCACACCCTCCACCTGTCGCCCCGGTACCGCATCCCCGAGACGACCCGGGCCGCCGACGCGCTGTGCCGGCGTGCCTTGTCGGAGGCGCGCGCCGGCTGACGGCGCGCCAAGCGACCAGCGGCCAGCGACGGCAGACGGAAGGCCGGCAGCGGGCCACGCGGCCGACCGCCACCCCGCCGAGGGCCGCTGATCTGCCGAGGGCCGCCGCCCTGCCGACAGCCGCCCGTCAGAGCACCGGGCCCGCCCCCGACGCGGACTCGGCGACCACCCGGAACGTGATGCCCGCCCGCCGCAGCCGCCCGGTCAGCGCGTCACCCATCGCGACCGCCGGGGTCACCTGCCCGGACGTCGCGGGCAGGTCGTCGAAGGCCAGGCTCAGCGCCGACTCGGCGAGGATCTTCGCCGTCTCGTCGTAGCCCGGGTCACCGCCCGAGACCTCCGTCAGGACGCGCCGGCCGCCGCCCTCACCGACGAACCGCACGGAGAACGTACTGCGCGCCCGGCGCTCCTCGTCCGGCCCCGCGCCCGGAGCCAGCCGCCCCGACAGCCAGCGGCGCGCGGGCGGCACCTGCGCGACCGCGCACGCGGCGCCCGCGCCCAGCACGCCGCCCACGGCGACCGGCAGCCACTTGACGGCGGCGAAGTGCCGGTAGGTGAAGTCGGGCCCGTACCGCTCCAGTCCGGCCGCCGAGCGCGCGACCACCTGGGGGTCGAGCGTCGGCAGCGGCACGGCCCACGCCCGTATGACGCCGTTGCGGTACGGCCGTCCGAGCGGCGCCCGTACGGTGCGGTCCGCGGGCCGCCCCTCCAGACGCTGCCGGTCGCGGGCGGCGCGCACCATGCCGAGCGGGCGCGAGGCCGCCGTCAGGGCGGACGCCAGGGTGCCCCCGGAGATGGAGCCGTTGCTCCGTACGAAGCCGTCGACGCGCAGCGGCACGCCGGGCGGCAACTGGCCGACCGTGAAGTGCACGCCGAGGTCGGGCGGTACGCAGTCGAAGCCGCAGGCGTGCACGAGGCGGGCACCCGACGCACGCGCCGCCGCGTCGTAGCGCACATACGTCCGGTCGACGAACTCCGCCTCACCGGTCAGGTCGGCGTAGTCCGTACCCGCCTCCGCGCAGGCGGCGACCAGCGCGTCCCCGTACCTGAGGTACGGGCCGACGGTCGTGGCGAGCACGCGGGTGCTCGCGGCGAGCGTGCGCAGCGATCCGGGGTCCTCGGTGTCGGCGCACAGCAGGGGGAGGTCCGCGCAGCCCGGATCGGTCCGCGCCAGGTCGTCCCGCAGCCGGGCGAGCTTCCCGCGGTCCCGGCCGGCCAGTGCCCAGCGACAGCCCTCGGGGGCGTGCCGGGCCAGGTACGCGGCGGTCAGCCGTCCCACGAATCCGGTGGCGCCGAACAGCACCAGGTCATGGGGTCGTGCTGCGGTGTCCTGCCGTGCGCTCACGCCTGCCTCCGCATCGGTTCCCCGGCCGTGGCACCGGCCGGTGCGGCGCCACGCTAGGCAGCGGCCGGTCCGCCGTCAACGAGGGGGCCCGCGCGGGCGGTCTTGACACGCCTGGGCGGCTGGTCCACATTCACCCGCACGTCCGCCAACATGGGACGTCCGACGTCCGGAATGTTCCTGGCCGACCGGCCGCGACGTCCTCGGCCGGCCGGGCCGCGCCGGTCCCCGCACGGCACGCGGCACGAGCAGAAAGCTGGTCACCGATGCCCTCTCCCGCGCCGCGCCGAGCACCGCTCCCCGGGCCCCGCCCCGCCCGGCTCCCCGCGCCGCTCACCGGCGTCGTCCCGCCGCTGTGCACCCCGCTGACCCCGGACGGCCGGGTCGACACCCGCTCGCTGGCCGCGCTCACCACCCGGCTCGTCGGCGCCGGGGTGAGCGGGCTGTTCGTCCTCGGCTCCAGCGGCGAGGCGGCCTACCTGACCGACGCGCAGCGCCGCACCGTCGTCGAGACGGTGGCCGAGGCGGCCGAAGGACGGCTGCCCGTACTGGCCGGGGCCATCGACATGACGACCGCCCGGGTCCTGGAACACGCCCGCACCGCCCGGAGCCTGGGCGCCGACGCGATCGTGGCCACCGCGCCCTTCTACACCCGCACCCACCCCGCCGAGATCGCCGACCACTTCACCCGGGTACGGGACGGCGCGGACCTGCCGCTGTTCGCGTACGACATCCCGATGGCCGTGCACACCAAGCTGCCGCTCGACACGCTGCTCACGCTGGCCCGTGACGGCGTGCTGGCCGGCCTGAAGGACAGCAGCGGCGAGGACGGGGCGCTGCGGCGCCTCCTGGTGCGCGTCCGCGCCCAGGCGCCGGACTTCTCCGTGCTCACGGGATCCGAACTGACCGTGGACGGCGCCCTGCTGGCGGGCGCCCACGGTGTCGTCCCCGGCCTCGGCAACGTCGATCCGCACGGCTACGTACGTCTCTACGAGCACGCCGCGGCGGGCCGCTGGCGCGCGGCGGCCGCCGAACAGGACCGGCTCGCCGCCCTCTTCGCCCTCACCGACGCGGGTGATCCGGCGGTGATGGGCCGCAACTCCTCCGCCCTGGGCGCCTTCAAGGCGGCGCTGCACCTCCAGGGCGTGATCGACTGTCCGGCCACCGCGCCGCCGCAGCTCCCGTTGGACCAAGCCGCCGTCGGCACGGTCCGGCGGTGCCTGGAAGAAGCCGGACTGCTGTGAGCGCGCGCCCCGCGAAGGGTCCCCGGCGTCGGGACCGGCGCCCGCCCTGGTACCGGCAGGTGACGCCCCGCCAGTGGAAGTCGATGCTCGCGGCCTGGGTGGGCTACCTCCTGGACGGCTTCGACTTCGTCCTGATCACTCTCGTGCTGACCGAGATCGCCGACACGTTCGGACTGAGCACGGCCGGTGCGGCCTCCCTGGTGTCCGGCGCGTTCATCACCCGCTGGCTCGGCGGGGCGCTCCTCGGCGCGGCGGGCGACCGGTACGGGCGCAAGGCCGCGATGATCGCCAGCATCCTCCTGTACTCCCTCGGCACCTTCGCCTGCGGCTTCGCCTGGGACTACACCAGCCTGTTCGCCGCCCGGCTGGTCATCGGCATGGGCATGGCAGGGGAGTACAGCGCCAGCGCCACGTACGTCCTGGAGAGCTGGCCCGCCCCCTTGCGCAACCGGGCCTCCGGCTTCCTCATATCCGGCTACGCGGGCGGCACGGTGCTCGCCGCCCAGCTCTACCGGTGGGTCGTGCCCCACTGGGGCTGGCGCTGGATGTTCTGGATCGGGGTGCTGCCCGTACTGGTGGCCCTCTGGGTCCGCCGGTCGCTCCCGGAGGCGGGCGACTGGAGCACCGAGGTCGAAGCGGCCGGAGTACGCCCCCGTCCCTTCGGACCGCTGTTCGCCGGACGCGCCAGGCGGCGCCTCAACGTCCTGCTCGCGGCGGTCGCGTCCGCCGCCCTCTTCTGCGTCTTCACCCCGGCCGGGTCCGGACACACACTCTGGCTCGCGGCGCTCGCCGCGCTCTGCCTGACCGCCTTCGCCGTCCAGCTCGGCGGGCGGCGCGGCTGGGTGCTGTACGTGTCCCTGACGCTCACCGTGTTCTGCGCGTTCCTCTACAGCTGGCCCGTCCAGGCCCTGCTGCCCACCTACCTCAAGACCGAGCTGGGGTACGCGCCCGCCCAGGTCGCGGACGTGATGTTCTACGCCGGTTTCGGCACGATGGCGGGCTGCTGGCTGGCCGGTTTCGTGGGGGACCGGTTCGGCACCCGTCGCGCGTACGCCGGGACGCTGCTGCTCTCCCTGGTGTTCGTCTTCCCGGTGTTCGCCGTCCAGGACAGCCTGGTCGCCCTGGGCGTCCTGCTCTTCGGGCTGCTCGCCCTCGGCCAGGGCATCTCGGGCATCCTGCCCAAGTACCTCGCCGGGCACTTCCCGACCGCGGTGCGCGCGGCGTCGCTCGGTTTCGTCTACAACGTCGGCGCGCTCGGCGGCGCGGTCGCCCCGGTGCTCGGCGCCCGGCTCGCCGAGGGCATGTCACTGGGCCGGGCGCTGGCCGTCCTCACCTTCGGGCTGACGCTGGTCGTCGTCGTTCTGGTGGGCGGGGACGTACCGGTGCGGCTGGCGCGCCTGTTGGACCGGGAGACGGTGGGGGACCATCTGGTGCCCGCCGGGGCCGGAGCCGGGGCCGGAGCCGGGGCCGGCGCGACGGGCGGATCCGGCCGTCAGCGCCCGAAGCGACGTACGTAGCGCCGCTGCCAGGGTGTCTCGACGGCGCGGTGGTCGTAGGCGCCCCGGACGAAGTCCACCGCCTGCTCGGACGGTACCCCGTCCAGGACGGCGATACAGGCCAGCGCCGTGCCGGTACGGCCGCGGCCGCCACCGCAGGCGACCTCGACGCGTTCGGTCTTCGCGCGTTCCCAGACCTCACCGAAGAGTTCCCGCGCCCGGGCGTGGTCGCTCGGCAGCCGGAAGTCCGGCCAGCGCAGCCAGCGGGCCTCCCAGGGAACCTCGGGCGGCTCCTTGCCGAGCAGGTACACGGCGAAGTCCGGTGCCGGGCCCGGCGGCAGCGGACGGCGCAGGCCGCGGCCCCGGACCGTACGTCCGGAGGGCAGTCGCAGCACTCCCGCGCCGGTGTCCTGCCAGATCGTGCTCACCACGCCGCCTCCTCTGTCCGCTGTTCGCTGTTTCCGGCTGTCACTCCGTACGGTCCGACTCCCGCCCCAAGGTCACCCCGCGCACGCCGTCCAGCTCCGTCAGCTGCTCCACGAGCGGGTGCGCCGAGCCCGGGCCCTCCAGCCGCAGCAGCACCTCGGCCGGCACCTCGTCGTCCGAGCCCGTCTCCACCTGGACGTCGGTCACCTGGAAGCCGCTGCTGGTGCACATCTCCAGCATCCGGCCCAGCAGCCCGTGCTGGGCACGGTAGCTCAGGCGCAGCTCGATACGCTCGACGAACGGCGCACGCCGCCGCCCCGAGAAAAGCTTCGGGAACCCGCGGACCACGAGGAAGTGGACGAGCGTCGCGCCCAGGGCCAGCAGGGGCAGGCCGCCGCCGCAGGCCATGCCGATGGCGCAGGTCAGCCAGATCGTCGCGGCGGTCGTCAGGCCCCGTACCGCGTCCTTCTTCACGAAGATCAGGCCGCCGCCGATGAAGCCGATGCCCGAGACGATCTGCGCGGCCACCCGGGACGGGTCCAGCGTGACGCCGTCCGTGCCCAGCAGCGCGTAGAAGCCGTGGACCGACACCTCCATGAAGAGCGCGCTGCCCACGCCGACGAGGGTGTGGGTGCGCAGCCCCGCGCTCTTCTGCTGGACCTGCCGCTCCAGCCCGATGAGGGAGGACAGGACCAGCGCCAACGCCAGTTCGGCGAACTGGCGCAGGCCCTGACCATGGCTGATGTCGAACAACGGGGATGCGAGGTGCGTGTGAGGCATTCGGCCATTGTCCCTCCATGATCGGCGCACGGGCCGTTGTCAGTGGTCGCCGCTAGCGTGGTTCTCATGGCGACCGGCGGACGGTCGCAGGATGACCGGCGGACGGCCGGTCCGGGCGCGGGAGGGGGTGGCGATGGTGCGGCGGTCCATATCCGTGCGCGGGTCCATCGCCGGTTCCGACGGGGGAGCGCGCCGCTGCTGAGGTGACGCGTGAAGGCCCGTGGCGGCGGTGGGAGTTGACCACCGCCGCCACGGGCTTTTTCCGTACCGGTCCGTTGCCGTGGGGGCTTGTGGAAAGGGGAACACGTTCTTAACATCGCGAGTGTTACATCAGAAGTGTCACAGTGCTGCGGAGCTCAGGGGGCCCGATGGCAGGGACAGGGAACGGCCCGCTGAGCGGGGTGCGCGTGGTGGAGCTGGCCGGTATCGGGCCCGGCCCGTTCGCCGCGATGCTCCTGGCCGACCTCGGCGCCGACGTGGTGCGCGTCGACCGGCCCGGCGGCTCCGGCCTGGGGGTCGACCCGGCGTACGACCTCACCAACCGCAACAAGCGCTCCGTGCTGGTGGACCTGAAGTCCGCCGAAGGACCCGGCCAGGTGCTCGACCTCGCCGAGCGCGCCGACGTCCTGGTCGAGGGGTACCGCCCCGGCGTCGCCGAGCGCCTCGGCGTCGGCCCGGACGTCTGTCTGGAGCGCAACCCGCGGCTGGTGTACGGCCGGATGACCGGCTGGGGCCAGCAGGGGCCGCTGTCCGGGACCGCCGGACACGACATCGGCTACATCGCCGTCACCGGCGCGCTCGGCATGATCGGCCCGCCCGGAGGCCCGCCCGCCGTCCCCGCCAACCTCCTCGGCGACTACGCCGGCGGCTCCCTCTACCTGGTCGTCGGCATCCTGGCCGCGCTCCGGCACGCCCACACCGAGGGCGGCCGCGGCCAGGTCGTGGACGCGGCCGTCGTCGACGGCACCGCCCACCTCACCGCGATGATCCACGCCATGCTGGCCGCGGGCGGCTGGCAGGACCGCCGCGGCGCCAACCTCCTCGACGGCGCGGCGCCGTTCTACGGCACGTACGAGACCGCCGACGGCGGCCACATGGCGGTCGGCGCGCTGGAACAGCGCTTCTACGGCGAGTTCGTCCGGCTGCTCGGCATCGAGGACGAGGCACCCGCCCGCGACGACCCGGCCGCCTGGGAGGAGCTGCGCGCCGTCATCGCCGCCCGCTTCAAGACCCGTACCCGTGCGGAGTGGACGGCCGTCTTCGAGGCGTCCGACGCCTGCGTGGCGCCGGTGCTCTCGCTGCGGGAGGCACCCGGCCACCCGCACCTCGCCGCCCGCGGTACCTTCGCCGACCACGGCGGCATCACCCAGCCCGCACCGGCCCCA
Organism: Streptomyces sp. NPDC026394; assembly: GCF_055567735.1. Lineage (NCBI taxonomy): Bacteria > Bacillati > Actinomycetota > Actinomycetes > Kitasatosporales > Streptomycetaceae > Streptomyces > Streptomyces sp. NPDC026394. The sequence goes on along the minus strand of NZ_JBVHPX010000006.1, from coordinate 83,383 downwards.
CGCTTCTCCGCCACCCCCGGCACGATCCGCCGGCCGCCGGCCCGGCCCGGCGCCGACACCGTCGACGTGGCCCGCGACTGGGACGTCCCGACGCTCACCGACCGCCGCGATCCGGCTTCCGGAGCGGGCCGCGGGGCGGTCTGGCCGGACGGCACCCGGGCCGCGGACACCGGTTCCGGCCCTTCGGAGGCAGACGGCTGATGGACACACCCCCGAGAGCCTGTCTTCGAAACCCCGCCTGCGCCCCGACGGGGGTTCAAAGACAGGCGCTGACCCACCGCCGGACCCGAGGAGGCACCCCGCGATGACCGCGAAGCTGGAGCGCCGGATCTTCACCGAGGACCACGAGGCTTTCCGCCGCACCGTACGGACCTTCCTCGACCGGGAGGTCCTGCCGCACTACGACCAGTGGGAGAAGGACGGCATCGTCAGCCGCGACGCCTGGCGCGCGGCGGGCAAGCAGGGCCTGCTGGGCCTGGCCGTCCCCGAGCAGTACGGAGGCGGCGGCAACCCCGATTTCCGCTACGCCGCCGTCCTGGCCGAGGAGTTCACGCGGGCCGGCGTCGCCGGGCTCGCCGTCGGCCTGCACAACGACATCGTCGGCCCGTACCTGACCCAGCTCGCCACCGAGGAGCAGAAGCGGCGCTGGCTGCCCGGCTTCTGCAGCGGTGAGAAGATCACCGCCGTCGCCATGACCGAACCGGGCGCAGGCTCCGACCTCCAGGGCATCCGCACCACCGCCGAGGACCGCGGCGACCACTGGCTGCTGAACGGCTCCAAGACGTTCATCTCCAACGGCATCCTCGCCGACCTGGTGATCGTCGTCGCCAAAACCACCCCCGAGGGCGGCGCGCACGGACTGAGCCTGCTGGTCGTCGAGCGCGGCGCGGAAGGCTTCGAGCGCGGCCGCAACCTGGACAAGATCGGTCAGAAGGCCCAGGACACCGCCGAGCTGTTCTTCACCGACGTACGGGTGCCCAAGGAGAACCTCCTCGGCGAGCTGAACGGCGCGTTCGTCCACCTGATGACCAACCTCGCGCAGGAGCGGATGGGCATCGCGGTGGCAGGGATCGCCGCCGCCGAGCACCTGCTGGAGATCACCACGCGGTACGTGAAGGAGCGGGAGGCGTTCGGCCGGCCGCTCGCCAAGCTCCAGCACATCCGTTTCGAGATGGCCGAGATGGCCACCGAGTGCGCCGTCACCCGCGAGTTCCTGGACCGCTGCATCGTGGACCACTCCGACGGGACCCTCTCCGCCGTGCACGCCTCGATGGCCAAGTGGTGGGCCACCGAGCTGCAGAAGCGCGTCGCCGACCGCTGCCTGCAACTGCACGGCGGCTACGGCTACATGAGCGAGCACCCGGTCGCCAGGGCCTTCACCGGCGGCCGCATCCAGACCATCTACGGAGGCACCACCGAGATCATGAAGGAGATCATCGGCCGCTCGATCCTCGGCTGACCGGCCCGCGCCCGGCCCCCGGAGCCCCACCCGCGCCCGCCTCCCCGAACCCGCCCCGGACCCCGCCCGTACCCCCGCACCCCGCCCCCTCGTTCCACCCCCGCCGCTCCCGAAACGCCAGCTGGAAAGGCTGCTCACCGTGACTTCCGAAGCGTACGTATACGACGCGATCCGCACCCCGCGCGGCCGCGGCAAGGCCAACGGCGCGCTGCACGGCACCAAGCCGATCGACCTCGTCGTCGGCCTCATCCACGAGGTGCGCAGCCGCTTCCCGGACCTCGACCCGGCCGCCGTCGACGACATCGTGCTCGGCGTCGTCGGACCGGTCGGCGACCAGGGCTCGGACATCGCCCGGATCGCGGCCATCGCCGCCGGACTGCCCGACACCGTCGCGGGCGTCCAGGAGAACCGCTTCTGTGCCTCCGGCCTCGAAGCGGTCAACATGGCCGCCGCCAAGATCCGCTCCGGCTGGGAGGACCTGGTGCTCGCGGGAGGCGTCGAGTCGATGTCGCGGGTACCGATGGCCTCCGACGGCGGCGCCTGGTTCGCCGACCCGATGACCAACTTCGACACCGGCTTCGTCCCGCAGGGCATCGGCGCCGACCTCATCGCCACCATCGAGGGCTACTCCCGCCGCGACGTCGACGAGTACGCCGCCCTCTCCCAGGAGCGCGCCGCCGCGGCCTGGAAGGACGGCCGCTTCGCCCGCTCCGTCGTGCCCGTCACCGACCGCAACGGCCTGGTCGTCCTCGACCACGACGAGCACCTGCGGCCCGGCACCACCGCCGACTCGCTGGCCGGCCTCAAGCCCTCCTTCGCCGGCATCGGCGACCTGGGCGGCTTCGACGCGGTGGCCCTCCAGAAGTACCACTGGATCGAGAAGATCGACCATGTCCACCACGCGGGCAACGCCTCCGGCATCGTGGACGGCGCGGCCCTGGTCGCCATCGGCTCCCGGGAGGTCGGCGAGCGCTACGGACTCACCCCGCGCGCCCGCATCGTCTCCGCCGCGGTCTCCGGCTCCGAGCCCACGATCATGCTCACCGGCCCCGCTCCCGCCTCCCGCAAGGCGCTGGCCAAGGCCGGGCTGACCATCGACGACATCGACCTGGTCGAGATCAACGAGGCGTTCGCAGCCGTCGTGCTGCGCTTCGTCAAGGACATGGGCCTGAGCCTGGACAAGGTCAACGTCAACGGCGGCGCCATCGCCCTGGGCCACCCCCTCGGTGCCACCGGCGCGATGATCCTGGGCACCCTCGTCGACGAACTGGAGCGCCAGGACAAGCGGTACGGCCTGGCCACCCTCTGTGTCGGCGGCGGCATGGGCATCGCCACCGTCGTCGAGCGCGTCTGACCCTCGTCCGCACCCACTACGGAGTACGCACCCCATGAGTGAATCCACCACCATCCGCTGGGAACAGGACGAGACCGGCGTCGTCACCCTCGTCCTCGACGACCCGGACCAGTCGGCCAACACGATGAACGCGGCCTTCAAGACGTCGCTGACCGCCGTCGCCGACCGCCTGGAGGCCGAGCGGGACACCGTACGCGGCGTCATCTTCACCTCCGCCAAGAAGACCTTCTTCGCCGGCGGCGACCTGCGTGACCTGATCGCCGTCACGCCCGAGCACGCCGAGCGGGCGTTCGAGACGGGCCAGGGCATCAAACGCGACCTGCGCCGCATCGAAACCCTCGGCAAGCCCGTCGTCGCGGCCATCAACGGCGCTGCTCTCGGCGGCGGTTACGAGCTCGCGCTCGCCTGCCACCACCGCGTCGCCCTCGACACCCGCGCCACCAAGATCGGCCTGCCCGAGGTGACCCTCGGCCTGCTCCCCGCGGCCGGCGGCGTGGTCCGTACGGTCCGGCTGCTGGGCATCGCCGACGCGCTGCTGAAGGTGCTGCTCCAAGGCACCCAGTACAACGCCACCCGCGCTCTGGAGCACGGCCTGGTCCACGAGGTCGCGGCCACGCCCGAGGAACTGACCGAGAAGGCCCGCGCGTTCATCGACGCCAACCCCGAGGCCCAGCAGCCCTGGGACGTCAAGGGCTACAAGATCCCCGGCGGCACCCCGGCGCACCCGAAGTTCGCCGCCAACCTCCCCGCCTTCCCGGCCAACCTCAAGAAGCAGCTGAACGGCGCCCCGTACCCGGCCCCGCGCAACATCCTCGCGGCGGCCGTCGAGGGCTCGCAGGTCGACTTCGAGACCGCGCAGACCATCGAGGCGCGGTACTTCGTCGAACTGGTCACCGGCCAGATCTCCAAGAACATGATCCAGGCGTTCTTCTTCGACCTCCAGGCCGTCAACTCCGGCGCCAACCGCCCCAAGGACATCGGGCCGCGCACGGTCGGGAAGGTCGCCGTCCTCGGTGCCGGCATGATGGGCGCGGGCATCGCGTACTCCTGCGCCAAGGCCGGCATCGAGGTCGTCCTCAAGGACGTGTCCCCGGAGGCGGCCGAGAAGGGCAAGGCGTATGCGGCGGGCCTGCTCGCCAAGGCGCTGAGCCGCGGCCGGACCACCGAGGCCGCGCGGGACGAACTCCTCGCCCGTATCACCCCCACCGCCGACCCGCGGGACCTGGCCGGCTGCGACGCCGTCATCGAGGCGGTCTTCGAGGACACCTCCCTCAAGCACCAGGTGTTCCAGGAGATCCAGCACATCGTCGCCCCCGACGCGCTGCTGTGTTCCAACACCTCCACGCTGCCCATCACCGGCCTCGCCGAAGGCGTCGAGCGGGCGGCCGACTTCATCGGCCTGCACTTCTTCTCACCCGTCGACAAGATGCCGCTGGTGGAGATCATCAAGGGCGAGCGGACCGGCGACGAGGCGCTGGCCCGCGCCTTCGACCTGGTACGCCAGATCCGCAAGACCCCCATCGTCGTCAACGACTCGCGCGGCTTCTTCACCTCCCGCGTCATCGGCCACTTCATCAACGAGGGCGTGGCGATGGTCGGCGAGGGCATCGAGCCGGCCTCCGTGGAGCAGGCCGCGGCCCAGGCGGGCTATCCGGCCAAGGTGCTCTCCCTGATGGACGAGCTGACCCTCACCCTCCCGCGCAAGATCCGCGACGAGACCCGGCGGGCGGTCGAGGCGGCCGGCGGCACCTGGTCGGAGCACCCGGCCGACACCGTCATCGACCGCATGGTGGACGAGTTCGGGCGGCCGGGCCGCAGCGGCGGCGGGGGCTTCTACGCGTACGGCGAGGACGGGAAGCGGGGCGGCCTGTGGCCGGGCCTGCGCGAGCACTTCACCAAGGCCGACGCCGCGATCCCCTTCCGGGACATGCAGGAGCGGATGCTGTTCGCCGAGGCGCTGGACACCGTCCGCTGCTTCGAGGAAGGCGTGCTGACCTCCGTCGCGGACGCCAACATCGGCTCCATCCTGGGCATCGGTTTCCCCGGCTGGACCGGTGGCGTCATCCAGTACATCAACGGCTACGAGGGCGGGCTGCCCGGCTTCGTAGCCCGCGCCCGCGAACTCCAGGCGACGTACGGGGAGCGGTTCGCGCCGCCCGCGCTGCTGGTGGAGAAGGCGGAGAAGGGGGAGAAGTTCAGCGACGCGTGAGGCTCGTGGTGGTGCGGGCCGTCCGGAGCCGGCCCCGCACCACCACGGACCGGGCCGGTCGGTCCCGCCCGGCCGGTCGGCCCCGGCCGGTCACTCCCGTCTGAGGCGCCACGCCGCACGGGGCCCGGCCCGGTCCGGCACCGGCTCGATCTGCCCGGCGTCCCGCAGCCGGTGGAAGACCCGTTTCATCCGGTTCTCGGAGGCGATGCCGGTGATCCGGCGCGCGATCCGGTTGGGGATCTCCGGGTTGGACCGCAGGTACTGGAGCACCAGTTCCTCGGGCCGGGCCAGCGGCGTGTGCTCCAGCACCACGACGAACGCGTTGTCCTCCACGAAGAACCGCGGCTCCCTGAGCTTGGCCGCCTTCATCGTGCTCAGGACGGTGTCCAGCCCCTCGCCGATGTCCTTGTTCGGCGGGTCCGGGTACTTGTTGAGCAGCCGCACGATCGTCGGGTTGCGCGCGAAGCGGTCCGTGAAGAGGGTGTCCGGCGTCATGTGGCCGGGCAGCCGGCCCGGACTGCGGACCTCCACCCGGTTGTCGAAGACCGAGATCAGGATGTCGTCGGAGAGGTTGTAGTCCCGGTGGATCACCGCGTTGACGATGATCTCCTTCAGCGCCTCCGGCGGATAGGCCATCGGCGACAGGGCGCCGTCCGGGCCCAGCACCGGAACCGACTGGATGATCCGGGTGACCGCCGCCAGCGTCCGGTCGATCAGCAGCCGGGCCGGCCCGTCCACCGTCGTCGGCGCCGACTTCAGGTGCCGGCGGTCCGGGACCTGCTCCCCGGTCTCGTACCGGGCGATCTTCACCGAGCACTTCTTCGGTACGACGACGGGCGGCTCGGCGGCGAACAGGACGGCGCCGGCCACGGTCGCCGGCGACCCGCCGCGGTCCACCAGGCGCTGCCGGCGCAGGAACCGTTCGGCGGAGGTGCTCGGGCTGTACCGGCCGAGGAAGACGTGCAGCTCGTCCTCGTCCCGCAGCTCCTCCAGGGTGTAGTCGCGCAGCAACTGGTCCTCGTAGGAGCGGGCGCCCTTGGACAGCGACAGATCGGTGATCTGTGTCCCCTTCAGGCGCCGTGACTGGGCGCCCCGGCGCTGCGGTACCTCGCCGCGCGCCGTCTTGTGCACGTCCGGGCTCTTGTGGACCGTGACCAGGCAGGCCCACCCCAGCTCCGGATGGCCGTCCACCCGCAGGTACTCGATGTCGTACGGAACCGGCGGCTCCACCTGGTCGACCATGGCCTGCTGGACGAAGTTGGCGTCCTCCAGCGAGGCGAAGCCGCGCCACCGCGCCAGCCCGCGCCCGCTGCGCGGGTCCTCGATGCCGACGATGAACTCCCCGCCCTCGGCGTTGGCCAGGGCGGCCGCGATGACCTGTACGACCGCCCCGCCGGCGCGGCCGCTCTTGAACTCCCAGAAGTGACTCTCCTGCCGGGCGAGGATGTCCGCCGCCTCGGCCCGGGAAACGCTGCGCCCCTCCACCCACGGCCTCGTCTCGCTCGTCGGGTCGTGCCGCACCGCCGGCCGCACCCCGTGGGACCGGTAACCAGGTCATGCCCGCCGGGCGCGGGATCACTCCTCGGCGTAGGTCGCCCGCAGTTCCTCGCGCATCGACCGCTGGAAGGCCGTGACCAGCGCCTGCACCACCATCGGCTGCATGTGCGCGGAGAGCGACTTCATCGACTCCACCTGCTCGGGGTCCGACTCGCGTTCGCGGTACGGGCCCCAGACCTCGTCATGGAAGAGCCGGGTCAGCTCGCGCGCCGCCGAGCGCGTGTGTTCCTGCACGACGGTACGCGCGGCGAGCAGCGTCTCCAGCGCGACCGGTACGTCCAGCAGGCGGATGCCCAGGTGGAGGACGGCCGGGTCGACCCGGAACGCGTCGGGGTCCCCGGTGCGCTCCAGGACGTCCATCGCCGCCAGCCGGTCGATGTCGTCCTCGCTCAGCGCCCGTCCCGCGCGGCGCTCCAGGTGGGCCCGGGTCGCCTCCTCGGCGGAGTCCGGAGACCAGGAGGCGACCAGCGCGCGGTGGATGGCGAGGTCGTGGGCGCTGAGGTCGTCGGGCAGCCGGGCGAGATAGCGCTCGATGGCGGCCAGCGTCATGCCGTGGTGCTGGAGTTCCTCGATCAGGGCGAGCCGGGACAGGTGGGCGGCGCCGTACCTGCCGACGCGGCGCGGGCCGATCGCGGGCGGCGGCAGCAGCCCACGGGTGCTGTAGAAACGGACGGTGCGCACGGTCACGCCCGCGCGGGCGGCCAACTCGTCGACGGTGAGTGTCGGTTCTTCCCCGGCCCCGGTGGCCATGCCGCGCCTCACTTCCCTCACTGCGTCCGCGCGAGTGCCCGCGCCCCCTGCGCCCGCCGCGTCCGTGCCGCGGGGCCCGTGTTCAACAGTATTGCTGTCTCACCGGCCTTGTGAAACCTTTCGGGACCGGTGGGAACGAGGTACGCGGGTGTGTGACCGTCAGTGGCGGATCGCGGGTCTTCACCCGCGAGGCGGACCCGCGGATACCCGGGCCTGGGATCATGGGTGCATGTCCCGCCTGCCCGTCGAGCGTCGTCCGCTGACCGTGTCCGAGCGAGCCGTGCTGGAGCACATCCCCGCGGCCGACTTCGCCGGTGCGTACGAGCTGCGCGGTCAACTGGACCGGACGGATGTCGTGGCCCTCTGGGGACCCGGGTCGGTGAGCGTCGATCTGCGGGTCCGGGAACCGGTGCGGTACGCCGCCCTGCCCTCCGAGCTGGTGCCCGTCGATGCGCACGTCCACGACCAGTACGGCGAGTACCTCGGTGAACTGCTGGTGTGGACCGACAGGGGCACCTGCCTGGCGGCACTGGAGTACGCCCGGATCGCGGACGAGATGCCGGAATCCCTGCCGCCCACGGACGACGTGCTGGTCACGGTGCGCTGACTCGCCTGCGGTCCACCGGCGCCCGGCCGGCGAAAGCGCCACTGCGACGGCGCCACGCTCTCGGCTCGGCGGCTGTTTCCGGCCAGTGAAGACCGGAACGCGATGGTGCGCTTCGTTCTTTTCGGTGAGGGGTGATGACCGGAGCGTGGCGGAATGGTGGGCTCGTCGACATGGCCCCGACAAGCCATTCCGGGCATAACCGTACGGATTATTGATGGCTCATACATGCTGTGATCCAGCACACAGACGAGGGGGCGGCTCTGGGGGAAGGTGTGCCGTCGGCCGGACTCGCGTGACCCGTGGGACCGGTGACGGCTCCATCGCCTGCCCGAAAGCGAGATGAACCAGCTGTGAGCACGGAAACCGTCCAGGAAGACGCCCACAGGCCACCGGACGGGGGGAAGGTGTCGACCGCCCAGGACGCGGGGGACGCCGGATACAGCAAGGGCCTCAAGGGCCGGCACATCAACATGATCGCGATCGGTGGGGCGATCGGCACCGGCCTGTTCCTGGGCGCCGGCGGCCGGCTCGCCTCCGCCGGACCCGCGCTCGCCGTCGCGTACGCGGTCTGCGGCCTGTTCGCGTTCTTCGTCGTACGGGCCCTGGGCGAACTGGTGCTGCACCGCCCGTCCTCGGGCTCCTTCGTCTCGTACGCGCGGGAGTTCCTGGGGGAGAAGGGCGCCTACGTCGCGGGCTGGATGTACGTCGTCAACTGGTCCACGACCGGCATCGCCGACATCACCGCGATCGCCCTCTACACCCACTACTGGAGCCTGTTCACCGCCGTGCCGCAGTGGGCCATGGCGCTGATCGCGCTCGCGGTGGTGCTGGCGATCAACCTCATCTCGGTGAAGATCTTCGGCGAGATGGAGTTCTGGTTCGCGATCATCAAGGTCGCGGCCCTGGTCGTCTTCATGTTCATCGGGATCTTCCTGCTGACCACCCAGCACCCGGTGGGCGGTGAGACCCCCGGCCTGAACCTGATCACCGACCACGGCGGCTTCTTCCCGAGCGGCCTGCTGCCCGTGGTGGTCGTGCTCCAGGGCGTGGTCTTCGCCTACTCCGCCGTCGAACTGGTCGGCGTCACCGCGGGCGAGACCAGCGAGCCGGAGAAGGTCGTGCCCAAGGCCGTGAACTCGATCATGTGGCGGGTCGGTGTCTTCTACGTCGGCTCGGTCATCCTGCTCGCGCTGCTGCTGCCGTGGAACAAGTACACCGGCTCCGAGAGCCCCTTCGTGACCGTGCTGTCCAACGTGGGCGTACCGGCCGCGGGCGACGTGATGAACCTCGTGGTGCTCACCGCCGCCATGTCCAGCCTGAACTCCGGCCTCTACTCGACCGGCCGCATCCTGCGCTCGATGTCGATGGCGGGCTCGGCGCCGAAGTTCGCCGCCCTGATGAACCGCAACCAGGTGCCGTACGGCGGCATCATGCTCACCTCCGCGGTGTGCGTCCTGGGCGTCGGCCTCAACTACCTGGTGCCGGGCAAGGCGTTCGAAATCGTGCTGAACATCGCGGCGCTCGGCATCATCAGCACCTGGTGCACCATCATGCTCTGCCACCTGGTCTTCGTCCGGCGCTCCCGCGCGGGCCTGGTCGACCGCCCCCGCTTCCAGCTTCCGGGCACCCCCGTCACCGACATCGCGACCATCGTCTTCCTGCTGGGTGTCGTCGTCCTGATGGCCTTCGACAGCGAGGGCGTGGGGCAGCAGACCGTGATGCTGGTGCCGGTCATCGGCGCCGCGCTGTTCGGTGGCTGGTTCGTGGTCCGCGGCCGGGTGAGCCGGATCGCGGCCGAACGCGAGGCGGCGGCCGGCCGGTCGATGCTCGACAAGGGGTGACCCCGAGGCCGTAGGGCAGCGGACGTGGTGAAGGGCGGTCGTGCGCAGGCCGCGCGACCGCCCTTCGCCGTGCGGGTGGCTCAGCCGTCCGCCGCTTTCGCCGCCTTCGCGGCCCGGTCGAGTTCCGCCCGCGCCGTACGGTCGGCCGCGCGCCGGATGACCGTCGTCAGCACCGTGACCACACAGGTCAAGGCGACCGAGACCACCGTGGTCCACATGGCGGCGCGCGCGTACCCGGCGGCGGTCGGCGCGCCGCCGGCCAGGGCGAAGAAGGCCGCGCCGATGACCGCGACACCGGCGGCCCCGCCGAACTGCTGGGCGGTGGTGAGCACCCCGGCGCCGATCCCGGCCCGCTGCACGGGCACCCGCACCAGCGAGGCGCCGATCAGTTGCGGGAAGGTGAGCCCGTTGCCCACCCCGGCCACCGCCATCGTGACGACGACCCAGGGCAGTGCCCCGCGGTCCGGCAGGAAGTGGAGCACCAGGGTGAGCGCCGTCAGGCCGGTCACCGTGACGACGCTGCCCAGTTGCAGCATGCGCAGGCCGAAGCGCTGCACCAGCGGACGGCTGAGCAGCGAGCTGGCCGCGAAGCAGACGCCGGTCGGCGCGAAGGCCAGCCCGGCCCCGAAGGGCCCCAGCCCGAAACCGCCCTGGAGCAGCAGCGTCAGGGTGAACATCACGCTCGCCCAGTACGCCATGAAGGCCGCCCCCGTCACGACACCGGCGAGGTAGGAGCCCTCGCGGAACAGCGTGAGGTCGAGGACGGGATCGCCGCCCCGCGCGGCCAGGCGACGCTGCCAGAACACCGTGGCCGCGCCCACCGGCAGGGAGGCCGCCAGGCAGAGCCAGGTCCAGACCGGCCAGCCGGCGGTGCGGCCCATGGCGAGCGGTACGAGCACCAGGCCCAGCGTCAGCGCCACGCCGCCCGCACCGGTCAGGTCCAGCCGGGCCCGGCGCGCGGAGCGCACCGAGGGCAGGAAGCGCAGGGCCAGCAGGGCCGCGACCGCGCCGATCGGCACATTGATCAGGAACAGCACCCGCCAGCCGAGCCCGAGGATGTCGGCGTCCAGCATCAGCCCGCCGAGCACCTGCCCGGCGACCGAGGCCGTCCCTCCGGCGACGCCGTACCAGGCCATCGCCCGGCCCCGGGCGTGCACCGGGAACGTGGCGGTGATCGTGGCGAGCACCTGCGGGACCATCACGGCCCCGGCGAAGCCTTGCAGCAGCCGGGCGCCGACCAGTTGGGCCGGGTTCACCGCGATGCCGCACAGCAGGGAGGTGACGGCGAAGGCGATCAGCCCGACGATGAACGTACGCCGGTGCCCGAAGAGGTCACCGAGCCGGCCGCCGGTGATCATGCCGCTGGCGTACGCGAAGGCGTAGCCGCCGACGATGAGTTCGAGGGCGGCGGGCCCGGTGTGCAGATCCTTCTCGAACGAGGGGGCGGCGACGTTGACGACGAAGAAGTCGAACTGTGCCATGAACCACGCGGACAGCAGGACGGCGAGCAGCGGTCCCGGACGCGGAGCGGCGGTCGTGGGGGAGGGCCGCCCGGAAGTGGCCCGTGGATCGGCTGATAACTCGGTCACCACAGCATCCTGGACCCACCGTGTCCAGGAAAGCAAGTGGCGCCATGCTCCTCCGCCCCTTACCGAAGGTCCGCACGCCGGCCTGCCCGTGCAGAGCCGCCCGGCCGGAGCCCTGGCCTAGCTCAAGCGCTGAGCGGCCACCACGGGGTAGTGGTCCGAGAGATTCGTGTACGTGTAGTCCTTGCCCCAGCTCGACACCGTCCAGGGGGCGGACCGCTCCTCGACGACCTCGTTGGACCAGCCGGCGGGCCGGGCGTGGCCCCGGCGGTGCAGGACGTGGTCCAGGTCCTCGCGCGGGTCGTCCGGGTAGCGGTAGGCCGCGACGGAGTTCTCCCGGGTGTCGAAGGAGTACGGGTGCCCGGTGCGCGTGTCGGCCGCCACGAGTCCGGCGTCGGTGAGCAGGGAGGCGAATTCGGGGCTGCGGGTGTCGACGTTCAAGTCTCCGGCGACCATGACCTGTTCGTCCGCCGGGATGTTCTTCGCGTCCAGAAAGGCGTCGATCTCCTTGAACTGCTGGGCCCGGACCGCTGCCGCTTCCCCGGCCCCGCACCCCGGGTCGGTCGACTGGGCGTGCGTGCCGACCACGTGCACCGTGGTGCCGCGGACGTTCAGCGCCGCGTAGACGAAGCCCTTGTTGGACCAGTAGTCGGCACCGCAGGCGTCCTTGAACACGTACTGCTCCTTACGGAGCAGCGGCCACTTGCTGAGCAGGGTGACCCCGCCGTCCTCCGGAGTGGCGGCGGAGTAGGCGCCGCCGGTGGCGTCCCAGCCGCTCCTGCCGCGCCCGACCACCGGCGTCTGGTGCGGATACCGTGCCGCCGCCGCGGACTTGAGCGCGTCGGAGGACGCGTTGTCGAAGGCCTCCTGGAGCACGACGACGTCCTGGCCCTGGAAGAAGCCGGCGGAGGCTGTCGCCTCGGCCCGGTGGTCCTGACCCCAGTTGGGGTAGAGGCTCTTGCTCATCAGGAAGACGTTGTACGAGAGCACCTTCACCGCGGGAACCGCTGCCGGGGGCCGGGCCTCCGGCGCCCCCGCGGCCGACGCCGCGGGGGCCATGGCGAAGCACGCCGTGACGGCCGTTCCGGCGGCCAGCGCCGTGGCGAGGGCGGCGGTCAGCGGGCGGCGTGGCGGACGGTGCGGCATGCGGACTCCTGGTGGCGTGAGGGGGGACCCGCCGCACATCGAACCAGGCGTACTTACTTCTGAGTAACGTTTGGGTGGCGTGGAGATGGAGGGGAGGTGGCACGTGCGCCGGGGCCCGGCGCACACCGCGCCGGGCCCCGCTTCACGTCAGTGCCGGTGGCCGTGGCCGTGGTCGTGCACGGTGTTCGTGGCCTGGATCGACTTCCAGGACTTCGGCTGCGCCGGTGCCTTGGCCGGGGCGGCCGACCGGGCGCCGAACGCCTTCTTCGCGGCCGGGGCCGAGGGCTTGGACGGCTGGAAGAGCCAGGTGTCGAACAGCTCGGCGAGCGGCTTGCCGGTCTTGCGCTCGGCGTACGTCACGAAGTCCCGCACCGAGGCGTTGCCGTACTTCTTGTCGGTGGGCCAGGACTTCAGGAGCCCGAAGAACGCCTGGTCGCCGACCTCGTTGCGCAGGGCCTGGAGGGTGAGCGCGCCCCGGTCGTACACGGCGCCGTGGAACTGGTTGTCCGGGCCCGGGTCGCCCGGCTTGACCTTCCAGAACGGGTCGTCGGCCGGGTGCTGGGCGTAGACGTAGTCGGCCAGCTCCTGACCGGTGCCCTCGCCCTCCTTCTCCGACCACAGCCACTGGCTGTAGCGGGCGAAGCCCTCGTTGACCCAGATGTCCTTCCAGTCCTTGACCGAGACGCTGTCGCCGTACCACTGGTGCGCGATCTCGTGCACCACCACGGAGACGTTGGCGCCGTTGGCGAACGCCTCCTTGCCGTAGAACGGACGGGTCTGCGTCTCCAGCGCGTACCCCTTCTTCACATTGGGGACGTAGCCGCCGACGGAGTTGAACGGGTACGGGCCGAAGACCGACTCCAGCCACTCCGTGACCTCGGTGGTGCGCTCGATGCTCGCGCGCGCCGAGCCCTCGTAGGAGCCGAGGTCCTTGCTCACGGCGTTGATCACCGGCAGGCCGCTGGCCGTGGTGTCCTTGGTGACGTCGAACTTGCCGACCGCGAGCGTGGTCAGGTACGGCGCCTGCGGCTTGTCCGAACGCCAGTTGTAGCGTGTCCAGCCGAGCTTGGAGGTCTGCGACAGCAGGACGCCGTTGCTGAGCGCCTGGTCGCCGTCCGGCACCGAGACCGAGATGTCGTACGTCGCCTTGTCGGTCGGGTGGTCGTTGCTCGGGAACCACCACACGGCGGAGTCCGGTTCCTGCGCGATCACCCCGCCGTCGGGCGTGCGGTGCCAGGCGGAGTAGCCGTCGATCTTCAGCTCGGACGGCTTGCCCGCGTAGCGCACGACGACGCTGATGTCCTTGCCCTTGGGCAGCGGCGTGGCCGGCGTGATCTCCAGCTCGTGCTTGCCGGAGGTGGCGAAGGACGCCTTCTTGCCGTTGACGCGTATCTCGCTGACCTTCAGGCCGAAGTCGAGATTGAAACGGTTCAGGTCCTGGGTGGTCTTGGCGAGCAGCGTCGCCGTGCCCTCCAGCAGGTCCGTCTTCGGCTGGTACTTCAGCCGCAGGTCGTAATGGGAGACGTCATACCCGCCGTTGCCGCTCTCGGGGTAGTAGGAGTCGCCCGCGCCCGGAGCGCCGGGTGCGTAACTGGCCGCGGAAGCCGGGATCGCCAGCAGCAGGCTGAGGGCGGCCGCACCCGGAACGATGAGTCTGTGACGCACGAAATCCTCCAGCTTGTAGGGGAGGTGAGCCCGGTGGGCCCATCGGATCCTCAGGTGTTCAGACCTTATGTACTCGGGGCGCTCCCGTCATGTCCATGGCCGTATCTGACACATGACCGACATCAGGACGTCACAGGTCGCCCCTGTTCACCGTGCGGCACGGCACCCCGCGGACACCGCTCCGTTCACGTCCGCCACCCCGCGCACTCTTACGCACAGGAGTTCCCCCGCGCTACCGTCCGCCCGTGACTCCTAGCGCGCGGTTCCCCCGCATCCCCTGGAAAGCGCTCGTGGCGGCGGTGACCGTCGCCCTGTTGACCACACTCACCGGGCCGGCGTCCGCCGCCCAGGCATCCTCCGGCGAGTCCAGACCCGTGTACTCCTACGACCGCGCGATACGCGAATCGGTCTGGGTGGACACCAGGATCGACGGCGACTCGGACGGACGCACCGACCGGGTCGCCGTCGACATCGTCCGGCCGCGCGAACCCGCCCAGCAGGGCCGCCGGGTGCCCGTGATCATGGACGCCAGCCCCTACTACTCCTGCTGCGGGCGCGGCAACGAGAGTCAGAAGAAGACCTACGACAGCGCCGGACGGCCCGTGCAGTTCCCGCTGTTCTACGACAACTTCTTCGTGCCGCGCGGCTATGCGGCGGTCCTGGTCGACCTGGCGGGCACCAACCGCTCGGACGGCTGCGTGGACGTCGGCGGACGCTCCGACATCCAGTCCGCGCGCGCTGTCGTCGACTGGCTCAACGGCCGGGGCCGCGCCTACGACTCCCGTACCGGCGGCAAACGCGTCACCGCCGGCTGGTCGAACGGCAACACCGGCATGATCGGCAAGAGCTGGGACGGCACCATCGCCAACGGCGTCGCCGCCACCGGCGTCGAGGGACTGAAGACCATCGTGCCCATCGCCGCCATCTCTTCCTGGTACGACTACTACTTCGCCAAGGGCGCCCCGCTGTACGGCTCCGGTCCCGACCGGCTGGCCGACCACGTCAACAGCCCCGAAGCGCGCCTGCGCTGCGACGCCGTGCAGAAGAAGCTCGCCGAGGGCGCCCCGCGTACCGGGGACTGGACCCGGCTGTGGACCGAACGCGACTACGTCAAGGACGCGGAGA
This sequence comes from Streptomyces sp. NPDC026394, assembly GCF_055567735.1. NCBI lineage: Bacteria > Bacillati > Actinomycetota > Actinomycetes > Kitasatosporales > Streptomycetaceae > Streptomyces > Streptomyces sp. NPDC026394. The sequence continues at coordinate 68,084 of NZ_JBVHPX010000006.1, read as the reverse complement.
ACATCACCGCCAGCGTCTTCGCCGTCCACGGGATGCAGGACCTCAACGTCCGCACCAAGCACTTCGGCCAGTGGTGGGACGCGCTCGCCGACAACGGCGTCGAGCGCAAGGTCTGGCTCTCCCAGACCGGCCACGTCGACCCGTTCGACTTCCGCCGGTCCGCCTGGGTGCCCACCCTGCACCGCTGGTTCGACCACTACCTGATGGGCTACGACAACGGCATCGACGACGAGCCGATGGCCGACATCGAACGCGCCCCCGACCGGTGGACCACCGACCGCGTCTGGCCCGCCGCCGGCACCTCGGCCACCACCGTACGGCCGCGCAACGGCAGCGCCCCCGGCGTCGGCGAATTCGGCACCCGGCGCGCGCCGCACGGCGCCACCGAGACCTTCACCGACGACCCGCGCCTGAACGAGGAGGACTGGGCCGCGCGGATCGACACCTCCACCCCCGCCAAGGCCGGGTTCACCACCAAGCCCCTCGCCAGGCCGCTGCGCCTGTCCGGCTCCGGCAAGGTGACCGTCACCGCCACCCCCGGTACCGCCACCGCCCACCTCTCCGCCGTCCTGGTGGACCTCGGGCCCGACACCATCCGTAACTACGGCGCGGCGGGCGAGGGCGTCACCACCCTCGCCGACCGCACCTGCTGGGGCGCGAGCACCACCGGTGACAGCGCCTGCTACAAGGAGACCAGGGCCGACACGCTGAACGTCGGCCACACCGTCTTCAGCCGCGGCTGGGCCGACCTGGGCAACTGGGCCGACCCGGGCAAGGGCCGCCCGCTGACCCCCGGCAAGCGCTACACGATCACCCTCGACCTGGCCGCGAGCGACCACGTCGTCCCCGCCGGGCACCGGCTCGCCCTCGTCATCGCCGGGACGGACGCCGGCCTGATCGACCCGCCGTCCACGACCCCGCGTCTGACCCTCGACCTCGCCCGCACCGCCGCCCGGCTGCCCGTGGTCGGTGGCGGCAAGGCGCTGGCCGCGGCCACGGCGGGCACCGGCGGGGCGCGGATCGCACCGGCGCCGACGACCGGCGTGGAACCGTCCGTACCGAGCCGCATACCCCGAACGGGCTGACCGCACCGAGGGGCCGGGCCGCCATGGCCCGGCCCCTCCGTACCCGTACGTCCGTACCCGGCAGCGCCCCTCCACCGTTCGCCCCACCGTCCGACACCGGAGGACCCCTCGTGACCACCCTCTCCCGCGGCCTCGCCTTCGGGGCGCTGGCCGCCGCGCTCACCGCGACCCTGCTGGCCGCGCCGCCCGCCGGGGCGTCCGGCCCGGATCTGCCCCGTACCGGCTTCGAGACCAGCGAGGGCGCCCGCTGGACCACCCAGCCGGAGGAACAGGACTTCCTCGCCGCCGTGGACCGGGCGAGCGACCGCGTCCGTACGGACCGGATCGGCACCACCGCGCAAGGCCGCCCGCTCCAGCTCGTACGCATCGGCGCACCGGCCCCGAAGAGCGCGGCCGACGTGCGACGCGGCAACGCGGTGCTGCTGATCTGCTCACAGCACGGCGACGAGCCGTCCGGGCGCGAGGCGTGCCTGTCCACCGTCCGCGACCTCGCCTTCGCCGGGGACCGGGCCACCCGGCGCTTCCTGGAACGCACGAGCGTGCTGGTCGTACCGACCGCCAACCCGGACGGCCGGGCCGCCGACACCCGCGGCAACTCCGGCGGCGTGGACATCAACCGCGACCACCTCGCCCTGAAGACCGCCGAAGCCCGGGCGTTGGCCGCCGTGCAGCGCGACTACCGCCCGGACGTCGTCTACGACCTGCACGAGTACGGGCCCACCGTGCCGTATTACATGAAGGACCTGCTCTCCCTGTGGCCCCGCAACCTCAACACCGCCCGCGCGGTGCACCGGGAGTCCACCGTCCTGTCCGAGAAGTACGTCCGCCCGGAAGCCGCCGGTGCCGGTTTCAGCACCGGTATCTACGGCATCTGGACCGACCCGCGGACCGGCGACCCGGTCAAGCAGGTGGCCGGTGACGGCCAGGAGCGCATCCTGCGCAACACCGCCGGGGTGAAGAACTCCGTCGGGTTGCTCGTGGAGACCCGGGTCGACGCGCTGACCGACGCCGAGAAGGCCGACCCGGCGCTGAACAACCGCCGCCGGGTCCTCTCCCAACGCGCCGCGCTGGACGGCCTCTTCGATTTCGTCGCCGAACGCCGGAGCCGGATCGAGTCCGCCACGGCCCGCGCCCGGCTGGCCGGTTACGCCGACCGGGGGCCGGTCCACCTCGGCGGCGCGGACAACGAACCGCCCGCCGCCGGGAAGACCCTGGGCGACCCGCCGTGCGCGTACCGTCTCGACGCAGGGCAGTACGCCCAGGTCAAGGACGAACTCGCCCTGCACGGCGTGTCCTCGCACCGGACCGGGAAGGGGGGTGCCGTGGTGCCGCTGCGCCAGTCGCTGCGCGCCCTCGTTCCGCTGCTGCTGGACGGCCGGGCCGATTATCACCTTACGGCCGCGACTCCGCTCAAGGGCTGCTGAACGCGTCCCGCCGTGTGGTAGGGGGTAACGGGTAGGGAAAAACTGGCCAATTGAAAGGTCGACACGTGTCGGAAACAGACCAGGACACGGGCGGCGGGGGAGGTGCGTCGGTGGAGGCGGAACTCCCCGGCGCGCCACACCGCACCGGCCCTCCGCAGACCGACCGCGTGGTCTTCGGCGTCACGGCGCTGCTCACCCTCGCCTTCATCGTCTGGGGCGCCACCTCCACCGAGTCGCTCAAGAGCGCCTCGACGACGATGCTGAACTGGATCATCGAGAACGGCGGCTGGGCCTTCGTGCTCTCCGCCTCCGGCTTCGTGGTCTTCGCCATCTGGCTGGCCGTGAGCAAGTACGGCCGGATCACGCTGGGGAAGGAGGGGGAGGAACCGGAGTTCCGTACGGTGTCCTGGGTCGCGATGATGTTCAGCGCGGGCATGGGCATCGGCCTGATGTTCTACGGCGTCAGCGAGCCGCTGGGGCACTTCGCCACCCCGCCCCCGGGCACCGATCCCGAGGACGCCGCGCAGGCCATGGACACCGCGCTGGCCACCACCCTGTTCCACTGGACCCTGCACCCGTGGGCGATCTACGCCGTCGTGGGGCTGGCCATCGCGTACAGCTGCTTCCGGCGGGGGAGAAGGCAGACCATAAGCGCGGTGTTCACCCCGTTGATCGGCAAGCGCCGGGCCAACGGCTGGGGCGGACAGGTCATCGACATCCTCGCCATCTTCGCCACCCTCTTCGGCTCCGCCGCGTCCCTGGGGCTCGGCGCGCTGCAGATCGGCAGCGGCATCAAGGTGCTCGGCTGGATGGACAAGGTCAGCACCACCCTGCTCGTCGTCGTCATCGCGGTGCTGACCGTCGCCTTCGTCCTGTCGGCGGTCTCCGGCATCGCCCGCGGCGTCCAGATGCTGTCCAACATCAACATGGTGCTGGCGCTGATCCTGGCCGTCTTCCTCTTCGTCGTCGGGCCCACCATCCTCATCCTGAACATGCTGCCGACCTCCATCGGCACCTTCATCGGCGAACTGCCGCAGCTCGCCGGCCGTACGGAGGCCAGCAGCGGCGACCAGGTCGGTGACTGGCTGCGCGGCTGGACGGTCTTCTACTGGGCGTGGTGGATCTCCTGGACGCCGTTCGTGGGCATGTTCATCGCCCGGATCAGCCGCGGGCGCACGATCCGGCAGTTCATCGGCGGGGTGATCCTCGTGCCGAGCGTGGTGAGCCTGCTGTGGTTCGCGGTGTTCGGCAGCTCGGCGATGCACCTCCAGGACAGGAAGCGGCTCTCCGGGGAGACCACGCCCGAAGGGCAGCTCTTCGACGTGCTGCACCAGTACCCGGTGGCCACCGTCACCAGCATCCTGGTCATGATCCTCGTCGGGATCTTCTTCGTCTCCGGCGCGGACGCCGCGTCCATCGTGATGGGCACCCTCTCGCAGAAGGGCTCCTTCGAACCCACCCGGCTCGTGGTGATCTTCTGGGGCGTGGTCACCGGCGCGGTCGCCGCGATCATGCTGCTGATCGGCGGCGGGTCGGACGACGCGCTCACCGGATTGCGGGACTTGACGATCCTGGTGGCGGCGCCCTTCACCCTGGTGATGATCGCGATGTGCTGGGCGCTGATGAAGGACCTGCGTCACGACCCGTTGATCGTCCGCGGGCAGAAGGGCGAAGAGGTCGTCGAACTGGCCGTCATCGCGGGCCACGAGCGCTACGACGGCGACTTCGAGATCCGCATCGGACCGGGCAACGGCAACGACGCCGCACCGCCCGGAACAGCCGACGCGGCGGCACCGGCCGCCGAGGAGGGCAGGCCGTAGCACCGGTCGTGCGCGGGTGAACACGGGGGAGGGCCGGCGGAAGTCCGGCCCTCCCCTCACACCGTCCCGTCACCCGCCAGCCGAACCACCTCGTCCGCGCACCCCCACGCCACCGTCACACCCGCCCCGCCGTGCCCGTAGTTGTGCACACACAGCGCGCCGCCCGGCAGCCGCTCCGCCTCCAGCCGTACGGCGGTACGCCCCGGGCGCAGACCGACCCGGTGCGCCAGGACACGGGCGTGCGCCAGCTTCGGGTGCACGCGCGCGCAGCGCTCCACGATCGCGCGGGCGGTCGCCGGGTCCGGCTCCCGCGACCACGCGCCCTCGCGCGCCGTACCGCCCAGGACCACCCCGTACGGCTGCGGCAGGATGTACGTGGTGCTCTCGGCGTGCGCGTCGGCCGCTCCGAACCACTCCTCGACACCGGGGTTCTCCACTACCACCAACTGCCCCTGCACGGGCCGCACCGCCACGTCCGGTACCAGCTCGCGGGCGCCCAGCCCGGAGCAGTTGACCACCGTGCCGGCCTCCCGCCCCGCCTCCGCGAGCGAGGTGAACGGCCGCCGCTGCACCGTGCCGCCCGCCTGCGCCAACCGCCGCTCCAGGTACCGCAGGTGGGACGGCATGTCCACCAGCGGCGTGGTGGCGCGCCAGCCCGCGCCGCAGCCCGGCGGCAGTTCGTCCGGCGTGGCCCGCCGCAGCCCCGGCACCGCCGCGTGCCAGCCGTCCGGCTCCGGGTCCCCGGCGTCGGCCATCGTGCCGGTCACCAGCCGTACACCGGTCTCCGCCGGGCGCGCGGCCAGCTCGGTGAGCAGGTGGAAGGAGCGCAGCGACCAGGCCACCGCCCGTTCCTCCGGCCGCACCCGGTAGGGCCAGCACAGGCCGCCCGCGACCGCGGAAGTGGTGTCCCGGGCCGGGTCGCGGCTGACGACCCGCACCTCGCGCCCGCGCTCCGCCAGCCTGACGGCGGCCGTCAGGCCGATCACCCCGCCGCCGATCACGATCACATCGCTCGTCGTCATGCCTGGACGCTATCCGGTGCGCCCGCCGCGGGCGACGGGTGCGACGGGGCGGCCGCGCACGGCACCGGACCGCCGCCCGGCCGCCCCGCGGGGCGCGGAACCGCGGCGCGGTGTCCGGAACATCCCCCTCCCGCGAATTGCCCGGCGCCGGGCTCATATCGGCGGTCGCGTGGGGATACTCAGGACATGTCTGCGCATCACGCGACTTTCGGACTGGCGCCCGCGACGCGCGCCGGAGCGGTACTGTCCAACGGCGCGTACGAGGCCCACCGCGACTTCTGGGACTTCATCGTCGACGGCAGACCGCTCCTGCTGCGCCTGGCCGACCTCGACGCGGTCTCCCCGCTCGCCGCCGACCTCGGCCCGTCCCTGTTCACCGCGCACGTGCGGCGGCTGCTCCTGGAGGAGGACGCCCCGCTCGCCGACGGGCGCTACGTCCTGTACGGCTGTCCGGAGTGCGAGGGCCTGGAGTGCGGCGCGGTCACCGCCGTCATCGAGCGGGACGGCCGGGACGTCGTCTGGCGCGACTTCGCCTGGCAGACGGGACAGTCCGCGGACCTGCGGCGCGACGGCTACCCGGGCATCGGCCCGTTCCGCTTCCACGGCGCGCAGTACCGGGCCGCGCTGGAGAACCTGCTGTCCGAGGCGGGGCCGGAGCGGGGCGCGGCGGCCTCCCGGCGGGTCCTGCTGGTCGGCCGGCGGGTCGCGCTGCCGGCCCGGCTGGCCGCCGCCCTGCGCGGCATCGGCATCGGCGCGGAGATCACCCGGGACGCGGCCGGTGCCTCGCCGGACGAGTTACGTTCGTACGGAGCGGTGGCCTTCGGCAGTGCGACGGGGGAGGCGGAGCGGGCCGCCGTGCGCGCCGCGTTCGCGGCGGCGGGCTCCTCGGCGGTCTTCGTGGACCTGCCGTTGCCGGTCGTCCCGCTGCTCGTCGCCCGTGTCGAGGAGGCACTGGACCGGTGCCCGCAGGACCAGCGGCGCCTGCTGCGGCTGGCCGCGGTCCGCGGCGAGGTCACGGTCGAGACCGCGGTGCCGTGCCGGATCGGCATCACCGCGTACCGCGTGGACCGCCTGTCGCGCACGCGGACGGCGGAGCTGTTCGCCGGGCAGGTCGAGGCGGGCACGCACCGGCTGGCGGTGGACGCGCGGGCGACGCGGGGAACGGCGTACGTCGTCGCCCGGACGAGCGGAAGTGTGCTGGTCGCGCCGGTGGCGGGGGAGTAGCGGGCGGCGGCCGGGGACGTGTTCGGTACGGCTGAATGTGTTCTTGACATTCCGGTAACCCGCACGTTCCGACGCGTACGGACAGGACCTTAAGCTGGATGTCAGCACCGTCGGCCGATGACGCCCCTCGGACACCCCGCCCCGCACCCGTCCCGGGTACTCCGTGTGCCCTCCCCCTCAGCCAGCAGCGCAGTACGTCCAGCTCTGTGCGGGTACGTACCCATATGTCCGCCGCTGCCGTCATCCGCCGTTCAAGGAGGCCCATGCCCCGCGCTCCGCGCGCCGTGCCCACCTGGCTCGCCCACCCCCTGCGCTGGCAGCGGCTGCCCGTGCCCTGGGCCGCCGTGGTCCGCGGAGCCCTGTGCGCGGGCCCGCTGCTCGCCGCGGGCGTGGCCACCGGCCACCCGGCCGCCGGCGTGCTGGCCGGCCTCGGCTCCATGCTCGCGGGCGTCAACGACCGACCCGGCACCCGCCGCCGCGGCGTCGTGCACATCGGCCTGCCCGCCCTCGCGTCGTCCTTCGGCATGCTGATGGGCGCCACCCTGCAGACCGTCGGCGCGGGCTGGTGGGTGGTCCCCGCCCTGTTCGCCGTGGGCTTCGTCTCGGGCGCGGGCAGCGTCGCCGGGCCGGTGCGCTCCAACGCGGGCATGCAGATGCTGGCCAGCACCGTCCTCGGCGCGGGCATGCCGCTGTCCGGCGCCCCGTGGCTCAAGGCCCTCTACCTCCTCGCCGGCTGCCTGTGGCTGCTCCTGCTGCGCCTGGTGTTCCACCCGCCCCGCCCGGTCGGCGGGCCGCTCAGCGGTGAGCGGGCAGCCGTCGCCACCGTCTTCGACGCGCTCGCGGACGCGCTGGAAGCCGTCGGCGGGCCGGGCGCCGAAGCGGCCCGCCGCCGCCTCACCGCCGCCCTCGACCGCGCCGACGAAGCCCTGCGGCTGCGCCGCCTGCTGCGCCGCCGCCCCCGCGCGGACGAACGGCTGCTCGCCGAGCGGCTGGCGGCCGGCACCGCGCTGTGCGAGGCCAGCGTCGCGCTGCTGTGGGAGGCCCAGCCGCTGCCGGACCGGGTGGCCGAGGGCCCGCGCCGCTTCGCCGAAGCGCTGCGCACCGGCCGCCCGCCGGGCCGGCTCTCCGCGCCGGAGACCAGTTCCCCGGCGCGCGGCGCCTTCGACCGCGCCCTCCTGGACGCCGCGGTGGTCTTCGCCCGTACGGAACCGCTGGACACCGCCGGGGCCGACGGCGGGCCCGCGGCGATCTCGGGAGCCGTACCCGCGCGTACGGGAACGGGGGCGACGACGGAGACGGCAACGGAGGCGGCGACGGACGGGCAGACCGGGACGCAGCCGCAGGACGGGGAGCGCGGGACGCCCGCCGCGGAACGCTCCGCGCCCGGCCGCCGCCCCTCCCCGCGCGACCGGACGATCGCGGCGGTCGCCTCCCGCACCCGGCGCGGCCGGAGCCTCCTCGGCCCGGCCGGTCGCGACTACGGCCTGCGGGTCGGCCTGTGCATCGCCGTGAGTGCGGCGGCGGCCCTCGCGCTGCGCGCCGATCACTGGTACTGGCTGCCCGCCACCGTCACCTTCCTCGTCAAGCCCGACCTGGGTCCGCTCTTCTCCCGTACGGTCAACCGCTTCGCCGGGACCGTCGCCGGTGTGCTGGTCTTCGCGGCGGCCGGGGCGCTGCTGGACGGTTGGTGGTGGCCCGCGCTCATCGCCGGAGCGGGCGGCGCGCTGCTGCCGTTCGCCACCCGCCACTTCGCGCTCCAGACCGTCGCGATCACCCTGATGGTGCTGTCGTTCGTGCACGTCAGCGGTGACCCGCAGGCCGCGCTGGAGCGGATCGTGGACACCTCGGCCGCCTGCGGCATCGTGCTCGTCGTCGGCCACCTGCCACGGCTCGCCGACCCGCGCCGCCGCGTCGGGCACCGGGTCACCGCCGCGCTGCGCGCCACCGGCACGTACCTGGGCGAGGTGCTCAGGACCGAACCGGGGCACGACCGGGGCGAGCGGCTGGTACTGCGCCGGGAGGCCTACCGGGCGCTCGGCGAGGCCCGCGCGGCGGCCGAGACCGCGGCCGCCGAACTCGTCGCGGCGCGCGGCCGCAACCCCGACTGGCTCACGGTCGTCACCGCCGCCGAACGCATCGTCGACGCGGCGACCGCCTGCGCCGTACGGCTCGACCACGGCGCCCGCCGCCCGACCCGGCAGGAGGCCCGCCGGCTCTCCGAGGCGCTCACCGCGATGGCGGACGCGCTGGAGGACCCGGGCCGCCCCGGGCCGCCCGCGCTCGCGGCCCAGATCCCGCCCGTACCGGGCTGCGCGACGCTCACGGACGTGGCCGCCGAGCTGGAACGGATGCGCGGCTTCGCGGGCGCGGCCTGAAGCGGCCCGCCGGCCGCGCGCGTCCGGTCTGAACCCGCCCACAGCGGGTAGGGCGTTTCTGATGGTTCTCCGTGCGTGCCGGGCGTCGCGATGCCGCGGAGATCCGTCAGAAGCGCCCTAAGCGTGCCGCCGACGGGCGCCGCTACGGCTGCCGCCACCCGCTTGGCACGCCGGGCATGCCGACGCCGCCGGGCCGGTGCGCTACTGGAGGAGCCGGGCGGCACCGTCGCGGCGCCACCGAACCGTCGATTCCAGCGTGAGCCGGGAGCCAGCATGGGTGACATGTCGAAGAACCGCCCCGAACGGGAGCGCAGGGCACAGCGCGCGGCGCAGGAGAACGCCCCCGCCTCCCCGGACCGCAGTGCCGGGGAGGCCGCCGGCGTCGGAGAGAGTTACGTGTCGCAGGAGGACGGCCGCTGGGTCAGCCACGTGGGGAAGCCGGAGGCCGGGAAGCACCGCAAGGGCCCCGGCCCGGTACCGCGTACGGACACGCCCGAGTGACCTGAACGTCCGTGCGGCCGGTACCGGCCCGAACCGGTACCGGCCGCACCTTGCTCAGCCTGCTCAGCGCCCGCCGCGCTCCTTGCCCAGGAGGCCCGCACGGCGCAGGGCGTCGGCCATGGCGCCGTTCGCCGGGGCGGCGTCGCGGGAACCGCCACGGCGCTCGTTGCCGCCCTGGCGCTGTCGCGGGGTGCCGCCGCGCCGCTGCTGGCCGTCCCGGTCGCCGCGGCCGTCCCGGTCGCCGCGCCGGGCCTCGCGCGGAGCGCCCTGGCGCTGCCCGCCGTCGGCCGCGCCGCCGCCCTTGCCGGGTTCGTCGTCGAGGCGCAGCGTCAGCGAGATCCGCTTGCGCGGGATGTCGACGTCCAGCACCTTCACGCGCACGATGTCGCCCGGCTTGACCACGTCGCGCGGGTCCTTGACGAAGGTCTTGGACATCGCGGAGACGTGCACCAGGCCGTCCTGGTGGACACCGACGTCGACGAAGGCACCGAAGGCGGCCACGTTGGTGACCACACCCTCCAGGAGCATCCCGGGCCGCAGGTCGCCGATCTTCTCCACGCCCTCCTTGAAGGTGGCCGTCTTGAAGACCGGGCGCGGGTCGCGGCCCGGCTTCTCCAGCTCCTGGAGGATGTCGGTGACGGTCGGCAGTCCGAAGGAGTCGTCGACGAAGTCGGCCGGCTTCAGCGCGCGCAGCACCGCCGTGTTGCCGATCAGCGAGGACACCTCGCCGCCCGCCGACTTCACCATCCGGCGCACCACCGGGTACGCCTCCGGGTGCACGCTGGACGCGTCGAGCGGGTCCTCGCCGTCGCGGATGCGCAGGAAGCCCGCGCACTGCTCGTACGCCTTCGGGCCGAGCCGCGCCACGTCCTTGAGGGCCTTGCGGGCCTTGAAGGGGCCGTTGGCGTCGCGGTGCGCGACGATGTTCTCGGCCAGTCCGGAGCTGATGCCGGACACCCGCGACAGCAGCGGGGCCGAGGCGGTGTTGACGTCGACACCGACACCGTTCACACAGTCCTCGACCACCGCGTCCAGCGACCGCGACAGCTTCACCTCGGACAGATCGTGCTGGTACTGACCGACACCGATCGACTTTGGATCGATCTTGACCAGTTCGGCCAGCGGGTCCTGGAGGCGGCGCGCGATCGAGACCGCGCCGCGCAGCGACACGTCCAGCTCCGGCAGCTCCTGCGAGGCGAACGCCGAGGCCGAGTACACCGACGCGCCCGCCTCGGAGACCATCACCTTCGTCAGCTTCAGCTCGGGCTGCGCCGCGATCAGGTCGGCGGCCAGCTTGTCCGTCTCACGGGAGGCGGTGCCGTTGCCGATGGCGATCAGCTCGACGTCGTGCTCCCGGGCCAGCCGCGCCAGCGTGGCCAGCGACTGGTCCCACTTCTGCTGCGGCACGTGCGGGTAGATCGTCTCCGTCGCCGCCACCTTGCCCGTCGCGTCCACCACGGCGACCTTCACGCCCGTACGGAAGCCGGGGTCCAGGCCCATCGTGGCGCGGGTGCCGGCCGGCGCCGCCAGCAGCAGGTCGCGCAGGTTGGACGCGAAGACCCGTACCGCCTCGTCCTCGGCGGTCTGCCGCAGCCGCAGCCGCAGGTCGATGCCGAGGTGCACGAGGACGCGGGTGCGCCAGGCCCAGCGCACGGTGTCCTTGAGCCACTTGTCGGCCGGGCGGCCGCGGTCGGTGATGCCGAACTTGTGGGCGATGGACTGCTCGTACGCCGTGGTGCCCTCGACCGGCTCGGTCTCCGGCTCCAGCGCGAGATCGAGGATCTCCTCCTTCTCGCCGCGCAGCATCGCCAGGATCCGGTGCGACGGCAGCGCGGTGAAGGGCTCCGCGAAGTCGAAGTAGTCGGCGAACTTGGCGCCCGCCTCCTCTTTGCCCTCACGCACCTTCGCGGCCACCTGACCGCGCGACCACATGCGTTCGCGCAGCTCGCCGATGAGGTCGGCGTCCTCACTGAACCGCTCGGTGAGGATGGCCCGCGCGCCCTCCAGGGCGGCGGCCGGGTCGGCGACGCCCTTGTCCGCGTCCACGAACGCCGCCGCGGCCGCCGCGGGCTCCACCGACGGGTCGGCCAGCAGGCCGTCCGCCAGCGGTTCGAGGCCCGCCTCGCGCGCGATCTGCGCCTTGGTGCGCCGCTTGGGCTTGTACGGCAGGTAGATGTCCTCCAGGCGGGCCTTGGACTCCGCGCCGCGGATGCTCGCCTCCAGCGCGGCGTCCAGCTTGCCCTGCGACCGGACGGACTCCAGGATCGCGGTACGCCGCTCCTCCAGCTCCCGCAGGTAGCGCAGCCGTTCCTCCAACGCGCGCAACTGCGCGTCGTCGAGCATTTCGGTCGCTTCCTTGCGGTACCGGGCGATGAAGGGCACGGTCGAGCCGCCGTCGAGCAGTTCGACCGCGGCCTTCACCTGCCGCTCCTTGACGCCGAGCTCGTCGGCGATCCTCGCTTCGATGGATCCGATGGTCCCGGACGCCCCGTTGGCCTCGGTGGATGCCGTCACGTTGTTCCTGCCCCGCCTTCCAGCGTTTGCTTGAGCCTGCATTGTGCAGGTTGGCGGGCTTCACTGTCGCGCGACCCGGGCCGCCGCGGCGAGGTGTGAGAAGCCGCACGCGCGGGGGAGCGGTCCGTACGGGACGTGGGGATACGCACGGGGCGGGCGGGGCGGGACGTACCGCGCTCCGGGAGCCGGCGGCCGGCCGGGAAGGGCTCGGTGCCCGGGCGTGTCAGCGCGTCCGGAAGGCGGCCCTCAGCCGTCGGTACGGCGCAGCACCAGACTGACGAAGCCCCAGCAGTCCCGGTAGACCCGCAGCCACTCCGTACGGTGGGCATCGGCCGCCGCCAGTGCCTCGCTCCGGTCGGGGCCCTCGGGCCGGTCCAGCGCCCACGAGGCCAGCGACCCGGCCCACGACCATTCGTAGGCGTCCAGCTCCCGGCGGCTGCTGACGTGTCCGTGGACGGGGGTCCACCCGGCGGCGGTGACGCGTTCCAGGGTGGTCGGCAGGTCGGCGAAGTCGCCGAGCATCCCGACGGCCTCCGGGGACGGCGTACGCTCCCAGAAGCCGTCACCGACCAGGACCCGGCCGCCGGGGGCCAGGTGCCGGCGCGCCGCGACCAGCGTGGGCAGCAGGCCGCCGAAGGCGTGCGCGGCCCCGACGCTGACCACCAGGCCGAACGGGTGCGGGGAGCGGAAGCCCGTGACGTCCTCGTGGTGCAGGACGAGCCGGTCCGCGACGCCCTGCCCGACGGCGGCCGTACGGGCGTGCGCCAGGGACTCCGCGAAGACGTCCACGCCCTCGGCCCGCAGCCCCCGATGCCGGGCCAGCGCGCGCAACAGCCATTCCCCGCCCCCGCACCCGAGGTCGAGCACCCGCTCGTCGCCGTGCGGCAGGGCGTGTTCCAGCAACTGCCGTACCGAGTCGTCGCCGAGCGGCGCCGCGATCGGGTGGCCGGTGTGGGCGATACGGGAGATCCGTCGGCGGTCCATCGACGCAGCCTGGCAGCGGGCCCCCGTCCCGCGCACCTGGAATTCCGTGCGCGGGACGCCGCACGGGCCCACGGCGGAGCGGAGCAACTGCCGTACGGTTCCCGTGCGTCGGTCCGGGCGGCTCAGCGCTTGCCGAGGAGTTCCTTGGGGAACGCGCCCGCCGCCACCGCGGTCTGCGTGAAGCCGGTGGCCAGCTCGGTGAGCCGGGCCACGTCCGCCGCGCCCAGGTGCTCGTACGGTGCCAGGTCCAGCCGGTCCGTGGTGTCCTCCAGGTCCGCGCGCAGCTTGGTGCCCGCCTCGGTCAGCGCGCCCGCCGCGTCCAGGATGCCGCGTTCGCGCAGCCCCTCCTCGGCCGCCTCCCACTGCTCCAGCGACCAGCCGCGGGTCGCCAGGAGCCACGAGCGGTCCGCGCCGCGGTCGGTGGCGGTGTGGGTGACCAGGGCCTCCAGGCCGTTCAGCTCGGCGTCCAGCAGCGCCACCAGGTGGCCGTCACCACGGTGCTCGCGCAGCAGCGTCGCCGCGTGCCAGTAGGCGAGGTGCGGGGCCTCGGGGACCGGGAGGTCGGCGTGCGCGGCGTACAGCGGACGGGCGTGCCGGGTGCAGCCCTCGGTGGCGCGCAGCGCCAGCCGGGCCGCCTCGGCCATCTCCGGCGACTCCACCACGGCGTCGCCGAGCAGCCGCCGCAGCGTGCTGTCGACCGCCCGCAGCCGCGCGGCCAGCACCTCGGCGGGCGGCACGACGGACCAGACCTGCGGTATGTGCCGGGCGACCAGGTCGTACGCGAAGTTGTAGAAGGTCGCGGTGACGGTGCCGGGGCCCACCGCGCCCATGGCCGCGGCCCGGCTCGCGAAGTAGGCGGCGGCGCGGTCCTCGACGCCGACGGCCGCGAGTTCGGCCGGCAGGTCCGGCGAGAAGTAGACGGTCGAGTGCAGCGGGTTGACGACGTGGTGGCAGCGCCGGCCGGCGCGCTCCGGGAGCGAGGTCGTGGAGGTCATGCCCGCAGGTTACCGACCCGTTGGTATGGAGGGGAGGGCAGGCCCGCGGCACGCCGGTCCGCGTCCGCGTCCGGTGGCCGCCGAGGGCGGCGGGGCGGGCTGTACGTGATGGCCGTAAAGGTGGGTTGTTCGTCATTGCCGCCATCACCGCGTCCGCCCAGGATGGGGCCCATGGAACAGCGCGATGTGCTGGTCGTCCTCTTCGAGGGCGTACAGAGCCTCGATGTCACCGGCCCCCTGGAAGTCTTCACGGGAGCCGCCCTGCGCGTGCCCGGCGCGTACCCGGTCCGTACCGCCTCGCTCGACGGCGCCCCGGTCCGTACGTCCAGCGGACTGACCGTCACCCCCGACCTGCGGCTGTCCGACGCCGCACCGCCGCACACCCTCCTGGTGCCCGGCGGCCGGGGCACCCGGGCGCCCGACCCCCGGCTCGTCGACTGGCTGCGCGCGAACGCCCCGGAGGCGCGGCGCAAGGTGGCGGTGTGCACCGGAGCGTTCCTGCTCGCCGCGGCCGGGCTGCTGGACGGGCGCCGGGCGACCACCCACTGGACCCGCTGCGACGCGCTCGCCGCGGGCTATCCGGCCGTACGGGTCGACCCGGAGCCGATCTACGTACGGGACGGCGACGTGGCGACCTCGGCGGGCGTCACCGCCGGCATCGACCTCGCGCTGGCCCTGGTGGAGGAGGACCTCGGGCGCGACCTCGCCCTGGACGTCGCCCGCCACCTGGTGGTCTTCCTGCGCAGACCCGGCAACCAGACGCAGTTCAGCGTCCAGCTCGCCGCCCAGACGGCGGACCGGCGCCCCCTGCGCGACGTACAGCAGTGGATCACCGAGAACCCGGCGGCCGACCTGTCCGTCGAGACGCTCGCCGACCGCGCGGGCCTGTCGCCCCGGCACTTCGCCCGCGCCTTCCGCGCCGAGGTCGGCATGACGCCGGGCCGCTACGTCGACCGGGTACGGCTCGAAGCCGCCCGGCGCCTCCTGGAGGACACCGCCGACGGCGTCGAGGGCATCTCCCGCCGCTGCGGCTACGGCACTCCGGAGGCGATGCGCCGTGCGTTCACCCGCACGCTGGGCGCCGCGCCCGCCGAATACCGCCGCCGCTTCCGGCCCGCTTCCCCGCCACCGTTCGGCTGACCGGCCCGGCTGCTGGCCGCCGAGGCTCCCCGGCACCGAAGGCACCGAAGGCACCGAAGGCACCGAAGGTCCCAAAGGCGTCACAAGGCCCGAAGGGCGCCGAAGGCACCAAAGGATCGAAAGGCCCCCATGCAGATCGCCATCCTCCTCTACGACCGCTTCACCGCCCTGGACGCCGTCGGCCCGTACGACACGCTCAGCCGCATCCCGGGTGCCGAGACCGTCCTCGTCGCCGAGCGCACCGGAGAGCACCGCAACGACACCGGCACCCTCGCCCTGACCGCCGACGCGGTCCTGTCCGACGTCACCGCCCCGGACGTGCTCGTCGTGCCCGGCGGCCCCGGCCAGACCGCGCTGATGGACGACGGCCCGCTGCACGACTGGATCCGCGCCGTGGACACCCGCACCACCTGGACCACCTCCGTCTGCACCGGATCGCTGATCCTCGCCGCCACCGGGCTCCTCAAGGGCCGCCGCGCCACCTCCCACTGGCTCGCGCTGGACCGACTGCCGCGCCACGGGGCCGAACCGACCGGCGAACGCGTCGTCTTCGACGGTAAGTACGTGACCGCCGCAGGTGTTTCCTCCGGCATCGACATGGGCCTCGCCCTGGCGGGCCGGATCGCCGGCGACACCCGCGCGCAGGCCATTCAGCTCGGCATCGAGTACGACCCGCAGCCGCCGTACGACGCGGGCTCGCCGGAGAAGGCCCCGGCCGGAGTCACGGCGGCGATGCGGGCCCGGAGCCGGTTCGTCCTGGAGGACTGACGGGCCCGGTCGTCCTGGGGGGGGCTGACGCACCCGGCGGACGACCGGGCCGTTCGCCTCAGAGGCCGTGCGCCTCAACGGCCCTACGCCTCAACGGCCCTACGCCTCCGCGGCCGTACGCTTCAAGGACCGTCCGCCTCAAGAAGCGTCCGGCCCACCACCCTCCAGCTCCTCCTGCCACAGCAGTTCCGTCAGCCGGCCGATCCCGGCCGTCAGATGACGCCGGTACGTCGTCATCGGCAACCGCAGCAGCTCCGCGGCGCGCGCCTGGGTACCGGCCGGGCGCAGATACGTGTGGTGCAGCGCCCGGAACGCCCGGCGGTCCGGCGGCGACTCCTCCAGCGCTGCCGCCGCCGCACGGATCGCTTCCCGCAGGGCCGCCACCCGCTCCCGCGCGCCCGTCCCGTCCGCCGCGCACCGCCCGGCCACCAGCCGCGTCTCCAGCAGCGGTGAGTCCCGCAGCCCGTCCGGCCGTACGAACGCGCGCAGCGCCTCCCGTACGGCCGCCGCGAACGCCTCCCGGTCCAGCACCCGCAAGGGGCCGGACGGTACGGGCGGGGCCACGGCGAGGGGGTCCTCGGCCCGCTCCCGCTCGGTCAGCATCGCCAGCCACGCCAGCCCCGGCACCCGCCGCCAGTCGTGCACGAACATCCCGAACCGGCGCCCGCCGGACGTGAAGTCCGCCGCGGGCAGCCGGGCGAAGTCCACGTACGCACAGCCCGGCTCCCAGAACTCCGGGTCGGCGAACGGCAGCAGCGTCACGGCGGGCCGGCGGCCGGTGAGGTAGTGGTGCGTCAGGCGCAGGGTGATCAGTGTCTGCACGGGGGAGACGGCCTGGTACTCGTCGCGGCTCATCCAGAACCGGACCAGCAACGCCGTCTCGTCCCCGCGCAGTTCACCGTACGCGTCCAGCCAGCGGCAGGCGGCCCGTACCGCCGGATCGTCCGGCCCGCCCGGAGGGGGCGCCGCGCCCAGCTCGATCAGCGTGTAGAAACCCGCCGCCACCCCGTCCGGACCGCGCACGGTGTACGTCTCGGCCTGCGGACGCCGCGACCACGCGTGCACCAGCCGCGCCGCCTCGATCCCCTCGTGGATCGCGGCGACCGTGCACGCCTCCACCAGCTCACCCCCGGTGACCGGCCCCGGCGAGACGGTCAGCCGGTCCAGCCGGGCCGCGCCCGCCGCCCCGCGCGCCACCGGCTCCAGCAGCGGACCGACGACCGGACTGTCCCGGTGCAGGTACGCGAAGTCCGCGAGCACCGCCCGCTGCCGCCCCCGCTCGTCCTCCCGCGTGAACAGCCGCTGGTAGTACGCGCTGGCCCGGCGGTGCAGCGCCGCCCTGCGCTCCGGGTCGCGCCAGCGCAGCTCCGCGTCCAGCGCGTCCCGTACGAGATCGTGCGGATGCACCCCGCGTGCCCCGCTCTCCACGGCGGACAGCCCGCACAGCCAGTCGAAGTACGGCCGGGCGTCCGGCACGTCCAGCAGCGCGGCCAGCAACGGCTCGGTCGTCGAGAGCACCTGCGAGGACGCCTCCAGCGCCGTACGGTGCAGCGGCGTGGGCACCGCTTCCAGCAGGCTGGCCAGCAGCGCCCGGACCACCTGCGGCGACGGCCCGGGCCCGGCCCCCTCGCCGCCGAGCGCGGCGACGTCCGCCACCAGCGCGAGCGCCAGAGGGTGCCCGCGGGTGAAGGCCAGCCCCTGCTCCTGCACGGCGGGCGGCACACCGCGCCGGGTGAGCAGCTCCCGGCTGTCCGCCTCGTCCAGCGGACCGAGCGGCAGCAGACGCAGCAGCCCCTGCCAGGCCGGGTCCAGGCGCCACGACATCGACGGCGCCGTCCGGCAGGCCAGCGCGACCAGCACGTCGGCGGGCAGCCGGGGCAGCAACGCGCGGTGCACGGTCTCGCGCGCGGTCCGCGCGTCGTCCAGGCCGTCGATCAGCAGCACCAGGTCCGGCCGGTCCGGAATGCGTTCTGCCAGCTCCTCCTCGTAGGAGCGGACCCCGGACGCCTCCAGGTGGACGACGGTCCGCCCGGCGCGCCCGGCGAGCTGCGCGAAGTGGTGCAGCAGCGTGGTCTTCCCGATGCCGCCGGGGCCGTGCACGTACACCACCGCGCCGCGTCCGGCGGCCAGCAGCTCGCGAAAGGCCGTGGTCTCGTCACGGCGGCCGACGAAGCCCTCTTCGCGCGCCGTCGCGAGCCGGTCGCCCAACCGGTCGGTCACCCGTCAAGTATGTCGCCGAGGTGACCGGAACGGACCCGCATCGGACAGGAAACGGACAGTCGCCGGGCTGCCAACCGATCGGTTCCCGCCCGTAGCTTCCTGGTGTCGGTCCAGTCGGCGGCTCAGGGGGGCGAAGGCGGATGAACCGCAGGATCACCGCTGTCGTGGGAGCGGCGTTCGCCGGGGCCGCGGCCGCCGGGCCGGCCCTGTCGGCCGCCGGTCAGGGCGCGAAGTTCGAGCTCCGGTACCAGGGCGCGACCGTACCGGGTACCGGCTCGCCCGGCCCGTTCACCGCGTACGGCGCGGAACCGCGCGACACCTGGGCCGGCTGGCCGGGCGCGGGCGACCGCGCCGCCTGCGTCACCGACAACGGCACGGCCGACACGAACGTACGTCTGGCGCTCACGACGGACGGCGAGGTGGGATGACCCGTCTCCCCGTGGCCCGTATCACCGCGCCGTCCAGGTGAAACGCGGCGTCCGGCGTTCGAGGAAAGCGGCGACACCCTCCGCGGTGTCGCCGCTTTCACCTGCCTGTTCCTCCCAGTGGGCCACCCGCTCCGCGTCGGCGCGGCCGTCCGCGAACTCCTTCGCCGCGGCCTGCGTCAGCTGCGACCGGCTCGCCAGTACGGCGGTGAAGTCGGCCACCCGCTTGTCCAGCTCCCCTTCGGGCAGCACCTCGTCCAGCAGCCCGGTCCGCAGCGCCCGCGCACAGTCGATCAACTCGCCCGAGAACAGCAGGTACTTGGCGGCCGAAGGGCCCACCAGGCGCACCAGCCGCCGGGTCGCGGAGGCCGGGTAGACGATCCCCAGCTTCGCGGGCGTCACCCCGAACCGGGCGCCCTCCTCCGCGAACCGCAGGTCGCACGCGGCCGCCAGCTGGCAGCCGCCGCCCACGCAGTACCCGCGTATCGCCGCCAGCGTCGGCTTCGGGAACGCCGCCAGCGCCTCCTCCGCGGCCGTCGCCAGCCCCTTCCCCGTCCCCGCCCCCGCCGACCCGCGCAGCGACCCGATGTCCGCACCGGCGCAGAACGTGCCGCCCGCCCCGGTCAGCACCAGCGCCCGTACGGCACGGTCCGCCGCCAGCCGGTCCAGCAGCGGCGGCAGTTCCCGCCACATCTCCGTCGTCATGGCGTTGCGCTTGGCGGGGTGGCTGAGAGTGACGGTCGCTGTGCCGTCGCTGACGCGTGTGACGATGCCCGGTTCCATGCCCCGGATATTAGAGCGACGGCCTGGTGACGGGCCCGATACGATCAGCGGTCTGATGTCTGCCACCGCCGCCACCCTCGTAGCCAAGTCCCTCGCCGCCGGCCACGGCGAGCGCGTCCTGTTCTCCGGCCTCGACCTGGTGGTCGCGCCCGGGGACGTGATCGGCCTGGTCGGCGCCAACGGCGCCGGCAAGTCCACCCTGCTGCGCCTGCTGGCCGGGCTGGACACCCCGGAGGAAGGCCGGCTGACACTCAGCCCGCCCACCGCCACGGTCGGCCACCTCCCGCAGGAGCCGGACCGCCGCCCGGGGGAGTCCGTCCGCGCCTTCCTCGGCCGCCGCACCGGCGTCACGGCCGCCCAGACCGCCCTGGACGCCGCCACCGAGGCCCTGGTCGAGGAACGGCCGGGCGCCGACGACGCGTACGCCACCGCCCTGGAGCGCTGGCTCTCGCTCGGCGCCGCCGACCTCGACGAACGCGCCGCGGAGACGGCCGGACAGCTCGGCCTGGCCGTCGGCCTCGACCAGCCGATGACGTCCCTGTCCGGCGGCCAGGCCGCCCGCGCCTCCCTCGCCTCGCTGCTGCTCTCCCGCTACGACGTCTTCCTGCTGGACGAGCCCACCAACGACCTCGACCTGGACGGCCTGGCCCGGCTGGAGGAATTCGTCACCGGCCTGCGCGCCGGCACGGTCCTGGTCAGTCACGACCGCGAGTTCCTGACCCGCACGGTCAGCCGCGTCGTCGAACTGGACCTCGCACAGCAGCAGGTCAACACCTACGGCGGTGGCTACGCCGCGTACCTGGAGGAGCGCGAGCGGGCCCGCCGCCACGCCCGCGAGGAGTACGAGGAGTACGCGGACACCAGGGCGTCCCTCGAAGCGCGCGCCCACACCCAGCGCAGCTGGATGGAGAAGGGCGTCAAGAACGCCCGGCGCAAGGCCACCGACAACGACAAGATCGGCCGCAAGTTCCGCGCCGAGTCCACCGAGAAGCAGGCCGCCAAGGCCAAGCAGACCCAGCGCATGATCGAACGCCTGGAGGCGGTCGAGGAGCCGCGCAAGGAGTGGGAACTGCGCATGGAGATCGCCGCCGCGCCCCGCGCGGGCGCGGTCGTGGCCACCCTGCGCGGCGCCGAGGTGCGGCGCGGGGACTTCCGTTTCGGCCCGGTGGACCTCCAGATCGACTGGGCCGACCGGGTCGCCGTCACCGGCCCCAACGGCTCCGGCAAGTCCACCCTGCTCGCCGCCCTGCTCGGCCGGCTGCCGCTGGACGCCGGACACGCCGCCCTCGGCCCCGGCGTCGTCGTCGGCGAGGTCGACCAGGCCCGCGGCGCCTTCCTCGGCGACGAGCCGCTGGCGGAGGCGTTCCGTACGGCCGTACCGGAGATGTCCCCGGCCGACGTACGGACCCTGCTCGCCAAGTTCGGGCTCAAGGCGGCCCACGTACTGCGGCCCGCCTCGACGCTCTCCCCGGGCGAGCGGACCCGCGCCGCCCTCGCGCTCCTCCAGGGCCGCGGCGTCAACCTGCTGGTCCTGGACGAGCCGACCAACCACCTCGACCTGCCGGCCATCGAACAACTGGAGTCCGCGCTCGCCTCCTACCGGGGCACGCTGCTGCTGGTCACCCACGACCGCCGGATGCTGGAGGCGGTGGACACCGGCCGGCGCATCGAGGTCGAGGGCGGGCGGATCACCGAGCGGGTCCGCTGAGCCGCCCGGTCGCGCCGGGCGCGGCCGTACCGCCCGGCGATTTGGCGTACGGCCCCGGCGCCCCGTAGGGTGGTGTCAACCGACGCGGGGTGGAGCAGCTCGGTAGCTCGCTGGGCTCATAACCCAGAGGTCGCAGGTTCAAATCCTGTCCCCGCTACTTCCGCAGCAGGCCCGGTGCTTTCCGTAAGCACCGGGCCTGCTGTCGTGCGTGCGCTGCCGTCCGGGCCCAAAAGAGGTATACCGGGACAAAGGCGTCCGTGAGGAGGACCGTGATGCTCGGCAGGGACAGATCCTCGAAGGCCTCGGCGGCCACGGCGCCGCCGGGGACGCAGGCGGCGGGCGAGCTGAAACGCAGCTTCGGCCTGCTGGCGGTGCTCGGGGCGATCCTGGTGGTCGCCGGTCTGGTGGGTCTCGTGTACGTCGGTTTCGCGACCCTCACCTCGATGCTGCTCTTCGGATGGCTGCTGCTGATCGGCGGCGTGGTCGGGCTGCTGCACGCGATCCAGTCGCGCGGCACCAGCTTCTTCTGGCTCGCGGTGATCGTGGCGGCGCTGAACATCGCCGCGGGGGTGGTGGTCATCCGGCAGCCGGAGGTGGCGGCGGCGGGCCTGACGATGTTCGCGGCGCTGCTCTTCCTGACCGGAGGTGTCTTCCGGCTCGCCGGCGGCGCGGTCGTACGGGGGCCGCAGTTCGGCTGGACGCTGGTGCAGGGGGCCTTCGGCATCCTGCTGGGCGTGCTGGTGCTCGGTGACTGGCCGCACAGCAGCCGGTACGTGATCGGCTGCTTCTTCTCCCTCGCGCTGCTCTTCGACGGGCTGGGGCTGATCGCGATGGGCGTCGGCGGGCGGCGGATCGTCGGTATGGTGGCGGACGGCCGCGGCCCGCGTACGGGTGCACCGGACGCCACCGGGCGCCCACCGGCCTCATCCGGCAATTCTTGAACAGGAAACAAAAAGGTCAGGATCAGTCGCTGGCCTGAGCGCCGATGGCGAATTCGGTCAGAAGACGTCGATAGACGCTGACTTGTGTTCAGCGAGCCGGTCCGGGCCAGCTCACAACCAACACTCGGAGGGTGAGGACGCCTTCCGGCCCCCCGGCCGAACCCCCCGAGGAGCTGACTGCCGCGCGCGCGTACGAAGGAGTCTGGCGCTTCACCGCACCGGCACTGGAGTCGTCGGTGCCCCAGGCACGCCACGCGGTCCGGGACCTGCTCGCCCGGCAGCGCGTGCCCGCGGCCGGGGAGGTCCTGGACGCCCTGCTGCTGATCGTCTCCGAACTGGTCACCAACGCCGTGCAGCACGCCGCGCTGCTCTCCCCCGAGATCACCGTCGAGGTCACGGTCGGCGCCAACTGGGTCAGGGCCGCCGTGGAGGACGACCACCCGTACCGCCCCAAGGCCGTCGAGGCGGACGAGGGCGACATCGGCGGGCGCGGCCTGTGGCTGGTCAAGATGCTCACCGCCGAGGCGGGCGGCAAGTGCGACGTCGAGCACACGGCGAGCGGCGGCAAGGCGGTCTGGGCCGAACTGCCGCTCGCCCCGCCGACGGGCGGGTCTACCAGCCCGCCGCCGGTCCGGTGAGCTCCCGCACGGCGGGCCTGGCCGCGTCCAGCACGGTCATGAACCACGCCGAGAACGGCGCCTGCTGGTGCCGCTCGGCCAGTTCCTGAGGCGTCACGAACGCGATCTCGCCGACCTCCTCGGGGTCCGGCTCCGGCGCGGCCTGCACCAGTCCCACGAACAGGTGGTTGTACTCCTGCTCGACCAGCCCGGACTCCGGGTCCGGGTGGTTGTAGCGGACCGTGCCGGCCTCGCCGAGCAGCGCCGGGGCGACCCCCAGCTCCTCGGCGGTGCGCCGGGCCGCCGCGGCGAACGGCGTCTCACCGGGGTACGGATGGCCGCAGCAGGTGTTGGACCAGACACCGGGGGAGTGGTACTTGCCCAGGGCACGGCGCTGGAGCAGCAGCCGCCCCCGGTCGTCGAAGAGGAAGACCGAGAACGCCCGGTGCAGCAGGCCGGGCGGCTGATGGGCGGCGAGCTTCTCCTCGGTGCCGATCGTCGCGCCGTTCTCGTCGACCAGCTCCAGCAAGATCGGTTCGGCGGTGCCGTCCGGCGGGTTCACCGCCGTGGTTCCGGCGGTCTGTCCGTTGGCAGGTGTGATCGGCATGCCCATCCTTGTCGTCGGTCTCCTCGCCGCTCAAGTCTGCCCTAGCCGCGCCCGCATCATGGGCACAGTTGCGCCTCGTGCGCCGCCAGGCCGCCCGGCTCCAGCTGGAAGGTGCAGTGCCCGACGTCGAAGTGCCCGCCCAGGCAGCCGCGCAGCGCGTGCAGCATCTTCTCCTGACCGGCGGTGTCCAGCGCGTCCGGGGCGACGACCACGTGGGCCGAGAGCACCGGCATCCCCGACGTGATCGTCCAGGCGTGCAGATCGTGGACGTCCTCGACGCCCGGCAGCGCGAGCAGATGCGCCCGTACCTCTGTCATGTCCACTCCCTTGGGTGCGGACTCCAGCAGCACGTCCAGGGACTCGCGGAAGAGCTTCCAGGTACGCGGCACGATCATCAGCCCGATCACGATGGACGCGATCGGGTCGGCCGCCGCCCAGCCCGTGAGGGTGACCAGCAGGGCCGCCACGACCACCGCCACCGACCCCAGCGCGTCCGCCGCCACCTCCAGGAACGCGCCGCGCACATTGAGGCTGTCGCGCTGCCTGCGCATCAGCAGGGACAGCGACACCAGGTTCGCCACCAGACCGACGGCGCCGAAGACCATGGTCGTACCACCCTCGATCCCGACCGGCTCGAAGAACCGCGGCACCGCCGTGACCAGCACATACCCGCCGACGCCGAACAGCAGCAGGGCGTTCGCCACCGCCGCGAGGATCTCGGCGCGGGCCAGGCCGAAGGTGCGCTGCGGGGAAGGCGGCCGGTTCGCGAAGCGGATCGCGATCAGCGCCATCGTCAGGCCCACCACGTCCGTGGCCATGTGGCCCGCGTCGGCGAGCAGCGCCAGCGAGCCGGTGACCACGCTGCCGATGATCTCGGCGACCATGACGGTCGAGGTCAGCGCCAGCGCCCCGCGCAATCGGCCGCGGTACGCCGCGGCCGCCGTGCCGGTCCCCGCGCCGCCCGCCGCCGGCCCGCCGAATCCGTGGTCGTGTCCTGCGCCCATGCCGTACGCCTCCGTCCGAGATGCCGCCTCCACGCCGCCCGGCCGAAGCCGTCGGCTCTAGCAGTGAACTACGGGTGGGGGGTATGTGGCAACGCGACGCTGAACACCGTTGTCACTACTCTGACCTGCGCGGATGCCCTCCCCGCCGCCGATCTTGCCCAGTCGGCTGGCCACCCCGCCCGGTGGCCGTGCGCCGCGTTCGCTTGGGGCGGCCGGCCTTGTCCGGCAGCGGCTTGCCCCGTGTGGTCGCGGGCTGTCCCGTCTGGCGGCGGCCCGTTCCTTGTCTGGTGGCGGCCGGTCCCGTCTGGTGGCGGCCTGCGCCCCGTCTGGTGGCGGGCCTGTGCCTTGCCTGGGGGTGGCCTGCGCCTCGCCTGGTGGCGGCCGGTCCCGTCTGGTCGTGGCCTGCGCCTCGTCTGGCGGCGCGGCCTGCCCCCGCCGTGCGGTGGCCTGCGCCCCGCCTCGGGGTGGTCTGCCCCCGCCGTGCGGCGGCCTGCGCCCCGTCCAGGGGCGGCCCGCCCTCGCCTGGCGGTCACCGTCCCCGGCCTGCCCCCTGCCCCCTGCCGCCCGACGCTTCCCGTCCGCTCCCGCTGGGTAGGCCCCCGGTGGGGGAATGTGGCGTTCGATTCGGCCAGTAAGGACGAGGGGCACCGCGCCGGGACGAGGGGCGCGGCGTCAGGGCGAGGGGGTGCCGCGTCAGGGCAAGGGCACCGCGCCAAGGCAAGGGGCGCCGCGCCGGGGCAACGGGGCGCCGCGTCAGAGCGGGGGCGCCGCGCCGGAACGAGGGGGCACCGCGTCAGAGCAAGGGGCGCCGCGTCAGGGCGAGGGGGCGCCGTGCCGCGACGGGGGCCACCCTGCCAGGACGAAAGAAGCACCCTGACAGGACGAGGGGTGCCCCATGCAATCCACCCACACGGGACCAGCCGTGCCATATCCGGCACGGCATCCGGGCGTCAGTTGTTCCCGGGTGCGTTGATCCACCATGATGATCGCGGCAGGCGCAGCCTGCGGTCACTCGATCGTGCGGTGAATGCGCGGTGAACGGCCGCATCCGGCGATCCGATAGCCTCTGCCGACGTGCCCACCCGCCCCCTGGGGGCCCAGGTGTGCCACGCCCGCTGCCCGGGTAGTCCGTATCGAATGCGGACCGACCGGCGCGGCCTCGCCAGCTTCCAAGGAGTGAGTTCGTCTGTCGACCGCCATCCTCACCGGTCCGCCGGTCGCCGGGTCGCCGCTCGAAGCCGCCCTGCGCTCGCTGGGTTTCGACGTCCGTACGGCGGACGGTGCCGCGGCCGTGGCCGACGCGCTCGCCGCGGTTCCGGCCGATGAACGCGTCGCCGTGGTCGACCCCCGGTTCGTGGGTCACCTGCACAGCCTCCGGCTGGCGCTGACCGACCCGCGTTTCCCGGCCGCCGCGGTGCCGGGCGCCGTCACCGCGCAGCCCGAGGCGCGCGCCGCGCTCCAGCACGCCGCGGCCGCGGTCCCCGCCGGCCCCGGCACCCGCTACCGCGTGGACGTCCTGCCGGACGCGCTCGCCGAGACCATGGAGGCCGGGGACACCGCGTTGCAGCGTGTCGAACTGGGCAGCCTGGTCGCCACCGTCCCGCTGACGCCCGCAGAGCGCGCCACGGCCGAGGAGGCCGTCGCCGCCGTCGACGACGAGGCCGTACGGCTGCGTACGGCGGTCAAGGCCCGCGACGGGTTCTTCACCACCTTCTGCATCAGCCCGTACTCCCGCTACATCGCCCGCTGGTGCGCGCGCCGCGGCCTGACCCCCAACCAGGTCACCACGGCGTCGCTGCTCACCGCGGTGATCGCGGCGGGCTGCGCGGCCACCGGCAGTCGCGGCGGATTCATCGCCGCCGGCCTGCTCCTGATCTTCTCCTTCGTCCTGGACTGCGCCGACGGGCAGCTCGCCCGCTACTCGTTGCAGTACTCGACGATGGGCGCCTGGCTCGACGCGACCTTCGACCGCGCGAAGGAGTACGCGTACTACGCGGGCCTCGCGCTCGGCGCGGCGCGCGGCGGCGACGACGTGTGGGCGCTGGCTCTGGGAGCCATGGTTCTCCAGACCTGCCGGCATGTCGTCGACTTCTCCTTCAACGAGGCGAACCACGACGCCACCGGCAACACCAGTCCCACCGCGGCCCTGTCCGACCGGCTCGACAGCGTCGGCTGGACGGTCTGGGTGCGCCGGATGATCGTGCTGCCCATCGGCGAGCGCTGGGCCATGATCGCCCTGCTGACCGCCTGCACCACCCCGCGCATCGTCTTCTACGCGCTGCTCATCGGCTGCGCCCTGGCCGCCTGCTACACCACGGCGGGCCGGGTGCTGCGCTCGCTGACGCGGCGCGCGCGGCGGACCGACCGGGCCGCCGGGGCCCTCGCCGACCTCGCCGACTCCGGCCCGTTGGCGGAACTGGTCGCCAAGGGCCCGGCGGCGGGCGGCACGGTGACCGCTCCCGTCATGGCGTTCGCGGGCGTGGCCTTTCTCATGGCGCTGCTGACGTGGAGCGACGCCGGCGGCTGGTGGCCGGTCCTCGGCGCGGCCGTGTACGCGGCCTTCGCCGGTGCCGCCGTCGCCCGTCCGCTCAAGGGCCCGCTCGACTGGCTCGTGCCGCCGCTGTTCCGCGTGGGCGAATACGTCGCCATCCTGGTCGTGGCGGCCCGCTCCGACGCCGACCAGGCGCTGCCCGCGGCGTTCGGCCTGGTGGCGGCGGTCGCCTACCATCACTACGACACCGTCTACCGCATCCGCGTCGGCACGGGGGCTCCGCCGCGATGGCTGGTGCGGGGAGCCGGCGGGCACGAGGGGCGCACGCTGCTCGTCGTCCTCCTCGCGGCACTGCTGCACGGCTCAGGTTTCACAATCGCGCTGACGGTCCTGGCACTGGTCCTGGCGCTGCTGGTGCTCGTGGAGAGCATCCGCTTCTGGGTGTCCTCCGGAGCACCCGCCGTACACGATGAAGGAGAACCCGCATGATCGGCCTCGTGCTGGCCGCCGGCGCCGGACGGCGTCTGCGTCCCTACACCGACACCCTGCCCAAGGCACTGGTGCCGGTCGATGGTGAGACCACCATCCTGGACCTGACGCTCGGCAACTTCGCCGAGATCGGCCTGACCGAGGTCGCGATCATCGTCGGCTACCGCAAGGAGGCCGTGTACGAGCGCAAGGCGGCGCTGGAGGCCAAGTACGGCCTCAAGCTCACGCTCATCGACAACGACAAGGCCGAGGAGTGGAACAACGCCTACTCCCTGTGGTGCGGCCGGGACGCGATCAAGCACGACGTGATCCTCGCCAACGGTGACACCGTGCACCCGGTCTCGGTCGAGCGGACGCTGCTCGCCGCCCGCGGTGAGGGCCGGAAGATCATCATGGCGCTGGACACGGTCAAGCAGCTCGCCGACGAGGAGATGAAGGTCGTCGTCGACCCCGACAAGGGCGCCCGGAAGATCACCAAGCTGATGGACCCCGCCGAGGCCACCGGTGAGTACATCGGTGTCACCCTCATCGAGGGCTCGGCCGCCGAGGAACTGGCGGACGCGCTGAAGACCACCTTCGAGCGCGACCCCGACCTGTACTACGAGGACGGCTACCAGGAGCTGGTCAACCGCGGCTTCCGGATCGACGTGGCCCCGATCGGCGAGGTGGCGTGGGTCGAGATCGACAACCACGACGACCTCGCGAAGGGCCGTGAGATCGCATGCCGGTACTGACCCGCCTCATTCCGTCCCCGGTCGTCGTCGACATCAGCGCCGGCGCACTGGACGACCTGGCGGGCCTGCTGGCCGATCAGCGCATCTCCGCGTCCGGGAAGCTGGCCGTCGCGATCAGCGGCGGCTCCGGGGCCCGGCTGCGGGAGCGGCTGGCCCCCGCGCTGCCCGGCGCCGACTGGTACGAGGTCGGCGGCGGCACGCTGGACGACGCGATCAAGCTCGGCGACGCCATGAAGAAGGGCCACTACGACGCGGTCGTGGGCCTCGGCGGCGGCAAGATCATCGACTGTGCGAAGTACGCGGCGGCCCGCATCGGCCTGCCGCTGGTCGCCGTCGCGACGAACCTGTCGCACGACGGCCTGTGCTCGCCGGTGGCCACCCTCGACAACGACGCGGGCCGCGGCTCGTACGGCGTGCCCAACCCGATCGCCGTGGTGATCGACCTCGACGTCATCCGGGAGGCCCCGGTCCGCTTCGTCCGGTCCGGGATCGGCGACGCCATCTCCAACATCTCCGCCGTCGCGGACTGGGAGCTGTCGCACCGCGAGACCGGCGAGGACATCGACGGACTGGCCGCCGCCATGGCGCGTCAGGCCGGCGAGGCCGTACTGCGCCACCCCGGCGGCGTCGGCGACGACGGCTTCCTCCAGGTGCTGGCCGAGGGCCTGGTCCTCACCGGCATCTCGATGTCCGTGGCCGGCGACAGCCGCCCGGCCTCCGGCGCCTGCCACGAGATCAACCACGCCTTCGACATCCTCTACCCCAAGCGGGCGGCGAGCCACGGCGAGCAGTGCGGCCTCGGCGCCGCCTTCGCCACTCACCTGCGCGGGGACAAGGAGACCTGCGGGCTGATGATCGAGGTGCTGCGGCGGCACGGCCTCCCGGTGACGCCCGGCGAGATCGGCTTCAGCGACGAAGAGTTCGTCAAGGCCGTCGCCTACGCGCCGCGGACCCGCCCCGGCCGCTACACGATCCTCGAACACCTCGACCTGTCCACCGACCAGATCAGGGACGCATACGCCGACTATGCACAAGCCGTCCGTAGCTGAACTCCGCCCGGTCGTGCACCCCGCGGGTGTCAAGGACCGGCGCAGCGGTGAGCACTGGGCCGGTCGCCTGTACATGCGGGAGATCTCGCTGCGCTGCGACCGGTACCTGGTGAACACCAGGATCACGCCGAACCAGCTGACCTACGTCATGACCCTCTTCGGCGTCCTCGCGGCCCCGGCCCTGCTGGTGCCGGGGATCTGGGGGGCCGTGCTCGGGGTGCTGATGGTCCAGCTCTACCTGCTGCTCGACTGTGTCGACGGCGAGGTGGCCCGCTGGAAGAAGCAGTTCTCGCTCGGCGGGGTGTACCTGGACCGGGTCGGCGCCTACCTCACCGACGCCGCCGTACTGGTCGGCTTCGGGCTGCGCGCCGCCGACCTGTGGGGCTCCGGGCGGATCGACTGGCTGTGGGCCTTCCTGGGCACCCTGGCCGCCCTCGGCGCGATCCTCATCAAGGCCGAGACCGACCTGGTCGGCGTCGCCCGCCACCAGGGCGGACTGCCACCGGTCAAGGAGGCGGCGTCCGAGCCGCGCTCGTCCGGCATGGCGCTGGCCCGCAGGGCCGCCGCCGCGCTCAAGTTCCACCGGCTGATCCTCGGCATCGAGGCGTCGCTGGTGATCCTGGTCCTGGCGGTCGTGGACGCGGCCCGGGGCGACCTGTTCTTCTCGCGGCTCGGCGTCGCGGTGATGGCCGGGATCGCGCTCCTCCAGACGCTGCTCCACCTGGTGTCCATCCTCGCCTCCAGCAGGCTCAAGTGACGGGGGCACGAGACATGAAGGTCGGCGCTGTCGTCCTGACCATGGGCAACCGCCCCGAGGAGCTGCGCGCCCTGCTCGACTCGGTCGCCAAGCAGCACGGCGACCCCGTCGAGGTCGTGGTCGTCGGCAACGGCTCGCCGCTGCCGGCGCTGCCCGAGGGCGTACGGACCGTGGAGCTGCCGGAGAACGTCGGCATCCCCGCCGGGCGCAACGTCGGCATCGAGGCGTTCGGACCGGGCGGCAGCGAGGTGGACGTGCTGCTGTTCCTGGACGACGACGGGCTGCTGGAGCGGGCGGACACGGCCGAACAGTGCCGCGAGGCGTTCGCCCGCGACCAGAAGCTCGGCATCATCAGTTTCCGCATCGCGGACCCGGAGACGGGCGAGACGCAGCGGCGGCACGTGCCGCGGCTGCGGGCCTCCGACCCGATGCGGTCCTCCCGGGTCACCACCTTCCTGGGCGGCGCCAACGCGGTCCGTACGAAGGTCTTCGCAGAGGTCGGCGGACTGCCCGACGACTTCTTCTACGCCCATGAGGAGACCGACCTGGCCTGGCGGGCCCTGGACGCGGGCTGGATGATCGACTACCGGGCGGACATGGTGCTGCTGCACCCCACGCACGCCCCCAGCCGGCACGCGGTCTACCACCGTATGGTGGCCCGCAACCGGGTCTGGCTGGCCCGCCGTAACCTTCCGGCTCCGCTGGTTCCGGTCTATCTCGGTGTCTGGTTCCTGCTCACCCTGGCCCGGCGGCCCTCGCGGCCCGCGCTGCGTGCCTGGCTGGGCGGCTTCAAGGAGGGCTGGGCCACGTCCGGTGGTCCCCGGCGCCCCATGAAGTGGCGTACCGTGTGGCGCCTGACCCGGCTGGGCCGCCCTCCCGTCATCTGACAAGCTCGAATCTGAGAGCATCAGGCGCGAACCCGGGGCACGGCCCCGGCAGCGCACCTTGAGGACGAAAGTGTCAACAGTGAGCGAGACTACGCACGACAGTGCGGTCGCCATGAGTGCCCCGCCATCATCCGACGACGGGCTGTCCCGTGCCGAGCTGGCCCGCAAGTACGGGCTCACGCAGAGCGGGGCGCGGCCCAGCCTGCCGGAGTACGTCCGGCAGCTGTGGGACCGGCGGCACTTCATCCGCGCCTTCTCCAGCGCGAAGCTGACCGCGCAGTACAGCCAGGCGAAGCTGGGCCAGGTGTGGCAGGTGGTGACGCCCCTGCTGAACGCGCTCGTCTACTACCTCATCTTCGGCCTGCTGATCGGCACCAGCCGCGGTGTCGAGGACTACGTGCCCTTCCTGGTCACCGGTGTCTTCATCTTCACCTTCACGCAGAGCTCGGTGATGGCCGGAACCCGCGCGGTCTCCGGCAACCTGGGACTGGTGCGCGCCCTGCACTTCCCGCGGGCCTGCCTGCCCATCTCGTTCTGCCTGATGCAGCTCCAGCAGCTGCTGTTCTCGATGGGCGTGCTGATCCTCATCCTGCTGGGCTACGGACAGGTGCCCACCTGGTCCTGGCTGCTGGCGATCCCGGCGCTGGTGCTCCAGTTCGTCTTCAACACCGGACTGGCCATGGTCATGGCCCGCCTGGGCAGCAAGACGCCGGACCTGGCGCAGCTCATGCCGTTCATCATGCGGACGTGGATGTACGCGTCCGGCGTGATGTTCAGCATCGACGTGATCCTCAAGGAGAAGGCGGTCCCGGCCTTCGTGCACGTCCTGCTGGACTGCAACCCGGCCGTGATCTTCATCGACCTGATGCGTTTCGCGCTGATCGACAGCTTCACGTCGGACAAGCTGCCCCCGCACGTGTGGCCGCTGGCCGTCGGCTGGGCGCTGGTGATGGGCGTCGTCGGCTTCGTGTACTTCTGGAAGGCTGAGGAGCGGTACGGCCGTGGCTGAGCAAGAGGACGCCGTACAGACGGCGGACGGGAACCGCGTCCCCACCGTGATCGCGGACGACCTGCACATCGTGTACCGGGTGTACGGCACCGGAGCGGGCAAGGGCAGCGCCACCGCGGCCCTGAACCGCATCATCCGCCGCAAGCCCTCCGGCGGGGTGCGGGAGGTGCACGCGGTCAAGGGCGTCAGCTTCACCGCCTACCGCGGCGAGTCGATCGGCCTGATCGGCTCGAACGGCTCCGGCAAGTCGACGCTGCTCAAGGCCGTAGCCGGCCTGCTGCCGGCGGAGCGCGGCCGGGTCTACTCGCACGGCCAGCCGTCGCTGCTGGGCGTGAACGCGGCCCTGATGAACGACCTGACCGGCGAGAAGAACGTCGTGCTCGGCGGGCTGGCGATGGGCATGTCCCGCGAGCAGGTGCGCGAGCGCTACCAGGGGATCGTCGACTTCTCGGGCATCAACGAGAAGGGCGACTTCATCTCGCTGCCGATGCGGACGTACTCCTCCGGCATGGCGGCCCGGCTGCGCTTCTCCATCGCGGCGGCCAAGGACCACGACGTCCTGATGATCGACGAGGCGCTGGCGACGGGTGACCGGGCGTTCCAGAAGCGCTCCGAGGCCCGCATCCGCGAGCTGCGCAAGGAGGCCGGTACGGTCTTCCTGGTCAGCCACAACAACAAGTCGATCAGGGACACCTGCGACCGGGTGCTGTGGCTGGAGCGGGGCGAGCTGCTGATGGACGGCCCGACCGACGAGGTGATCAAGGCGTACGAGAAGGAGTCGGGCAAGTAGCCCGCAGCGCGTCGCACGGCCCCCGCGAGTCCGGCTCGCGGGGGCCGTTGATCGTCGCGGGCCGGCCGCGGAAGGTCGTGCGCCGGTCCTGAGATCGTCAACAGCTGGTCAACTCGGCCGGATACAGGAACAGTTCATGGCGTGTGGATGTTGACCGGATCGTTGCTTCAAGGTTCGGTACCCCCTCGGACGCCGGTGAGATGTACGGCGTAAGCTGTACGGGTACTGAACAGCACAAGTGGCACAAGTCGGGCAATGCGTACCCGTCCTGGCGACCGGGAGCCCGATCGGGCGGGTCGCGTCATGCGGCGTGTCCGAAATGGGATGTTTTGGCTTGGCGGTGTAGAACGGGAGGCGTGACGGCAATGGCTACTGGAACTCTCCGGCTCCGAAACGCGCCGGGCAGCCTCCGGTGAGCCGAGGGATGGCACGGGCACGCGACGTCCTGGCCCGGCCCCGGACGCCGGGCGGCGGCCGGGACGACGCGCAGTCGCGCACCGTCACGGACCAGGCCGCGCACGAGAACTTCCCGGTGGCGCCGTTCTTCCTGCCGCGCGCCTGGCGCCGGGACCTGATGGCCGTCTACGGCTTCGCGCGCCTCGTGGACGACATCGGCGACGGCGACCTGGCGCCCGGCGGCGGTGACGCGGCCCGGCTCGGTCTGGACCCCGAGCGGGACGCGGGAGACACGCTCGCCCTGCTCGACGCGCTGGAGGCGGACCTGTACCGCGTCTTCAGCGACCGCGCCCCCGGACCGCTGCACCCCCTGATGCGCCGCCTCGGCCCCACTGTGCGCCGCTGCGGCCTGACCCCCGAGCCCTTCCTCGGCCTGATCGAGGCCAACCGGCAGGACCAGCGGGTCGGCCGCTACGCGACCTACGGCGACCTGCTCGCCTACTGCGAGCTGTCCGCCAATCCCGTCGGCCGGCTCGTCCTGGGCATCACCGGCACCGCCAGCCCGGAGCGGGTCCGGCGCTCGGACGCGGTCTGCACCGCGCTGCAGATCGTCGAGCACCTCCAGGACGTCGCCGAGGACCTGGGCCGGGACCGCGTCTATCTTCCCGGCGAGGACATGAAACACTTCGGCGTCACCGAGGCGGACCTGGCCGCCCCGACAGGGGGCGCGCCGGTGCGCGCGCTGATCGCGTACGAGGCGGAACGCGCCCGTGCGCTGCTGAATGAAGGCACCCCGCTGGTGGGTAGCGTCCACGGCAGGCTCAAGCTGCTGCTCGCCGGCTTCGTCGGCGGCGGACGCGCCGCACTCCGGGCGGTCGCGGCCGCCGACCACGACGTACTCCCTGGACCGCCCAAGCCGACCAAGCTCAGCCTGCTGCGCGAGGTGGGGGCGACATTGCGAAGAGAGGGGTGAGTCGGACCGTGGAGGACATCGCACACGCGTCCGCGCCGGTGCTCGCTGCATACCGTTACTGCGAGACCGTGACCGGGCAGCAGGCACGTAACTTCGCCTACGGCATCCGGCTGTTGCCGGCCGACAAGCGGCAGGCCATGTCGGCGCTCTACGCCTTCTCGCGCCGCGTCGACGACATCGGCGACGGCCCGCTGGAGGACGGCGCCAAGCAGCAGCGGCTGGAGGAGACCCGGGCCCTGCTCGCCCGCATCAAGGACGGCGCGGTCGACGAGGACGACACCGACCCGGTGGCGGTCGCGCTGGCCGACGCCGCCCGGCGCTTCCCGATCCCGCTGGACGGGCTCGACGAGCTGATCGACGGCGTCCTGATGGACGTACGCGGCGAGACGTACGAGACCTGGGACGACCTGAAGGTCTACTGCCGCTGTGTGGCGGGGGCCATCGGCCGGCTCTCCCTGGGAGTGTTCGGCACCGTACCCGGCGCGCCGGACACCGCACGCGCCGCCGAGTACGCCGATACGCTCGGGCTGGCGCTGCAACTGACCAATATCCTGAGAGACGTTCGCGAGGACGCCGGGAACGGCCGTACGTACCTCCCTTCCGACGACCTCGCCAAGTTCGGCTGCTCGGTGGGCTTCCACAGTCCGGTACCACCGCCCGGCGCGGACTTCACCGGACTG
The DNA here is from genome assembly GCF_055567735.1 of Streptomyces sp. NPDC026394. Taxonomy (NCBI): domain Bacteria; kingdom Bacillati; phylum Actinomycetota; class Actinomycetes; order Kitasatosporales; family Streptomycetaceae; genus Streptomyces; species Streptomyces sp. NPDC026394. Next base: position 33,672 of record NZ_JBVHPX010000006.1, on the reverse strand, counting down.
GTCCACTACGAAGTCAGGCGTGCCCGCGCCCTGTTCGACCAGGGCTTCCGGCTGCTGCCGATGCTCGACCGGCGCAGCGGGGCCTGCGTCGCCGCCATGGCCGGCATCTACCACCGCCTCCTGTCGCGGATCGCCGCGGACCCGGAGGCCGTGCTGCGCGGCCGGGTCTCGCTGCCCGGCCGGGAGAAGGCGTTCGTGGCGGTGCGCGGCCTGTCGGGCTTCGACGCGCGGGCGATCGGCCGCCGGCAGGCGGCCCGGGCGGCGGGACGGCCGCCCGTGAGGAGGCGCGGATGACGGTCAGGGAGACGGGTGAGGGCGACGAGCCCTGCTCAGGGCCACTGCGGCGGGCCAAGCGGCGGGCAACCCTCCGCCGGGCCGCTGCGTCCCTGACGGCAGTAATCAGGGAGGGCGAATGACATCGGAACCGATGGGGCCCGACCGGCACGATGCACAGGAAGCAGGCCGTCCCGATGGGGCGGCTGCGGTGGTCATTGGGGGCGGTCTGGCCGGCATCACGGCGGCGCTGGCGCTGGCCGACGCCGGACTGCGGGTCACCCTCGTCGAGGGCCGGCCCAGGCTGGGCGGCCTGGTCTTCTCCTTCCGTCGCGAGTCCGCGGCGGGGGAGCTGACCGTCGACAACGGGCAGCACGTCTACCTGCGCTGCTGCACCGCGTACGACTGGTTCCTCCGCCGGGTGGGGGGACGCGCCCTGGTGCCTCTCCAGGACCGGATGGACGTCCCGGTGCTGGACGCCGACGGGCTGCGGCTGGGGCGGCTGCGGCGTACGGCCCTGCCCGTACCGCTGCACCTGGCGAAGAGCCTGGCCATGTACCCGCACCTGTCGCTCGCCGAGCGGGCGAACGTGGGCCGCGCGGCGCTGGCCCTGAAGAAGCTCGACCCCGAGGACCCCGCACTGGACGGCGTCGACTTCGCCTCCTGGCTGGCCCGGCACGGCCAGTCGCCGCGCGCGGTCGAGGCGCTGTGGGACCTGGTCGGCGTCGCGACGCTCAACGCGCGGGCCGGCGACGCGTCGCTGGGCCTGGCCGCCAAGGTCTTCAAGACGGGGCTGCTCTCCGACAACGGCGCCGCCGACATCGGCTGGTCACGGGTGCCGCTCGGCGAGGTGCACGACACGCTCGCGCGCGAGGCCCTGGAGAAGGCGGGCGTCCGCGTCGAGCTGCGCACCCGCGCGAGCGCCCTGGCCCGGGCCGAGGACGGCACCTGGCGGGTGACGGTGGAGAACGGGCCGCACGGCCGCGAGCAGCTCGGTGCCAAAACGGTCGTGCTGGCGTTGCCGCAGCGCGAGACGCACGGCCTCCTGCCGGAGGGCAGCCTCGACGGCCAGGACCGGCTGCTGGAGATCGGCACCGCGCCGATCCTGAATCTGCACGTCATTTACGACCGGCCGGTGCTCGAGCTGGGGGCACCCCCCGGACCGTCAGGTCCGTCGAGGGGGACGTTTTTCGCGGCGCTCGGCTCGCCCGTGCAGTGGGTCTTCGACCGTACGGAAGCCTCCGGCCTCGCCGCGCTGCCCGGCGGCGCCCGCAGCCAGTACCTGGCCGTGTCGCAGTCCGCCGCGCAGGACGACATCGACCGGCCGGTGGCCGAGCTGCGCGCACGCTACCTGCCGGAGCTGGAGCGGCTGTTGCCCGCCGCGCGCGGCGCCGGCGTCCGCGACTTCTTCGTCACCCGCGAACGCACCGCGACGTTCGCCCCCACCCCGGGCGTCGGCCGGCTGCGGCCCGCCGCCCGTACCCAGACCCCCGGCCTGTACCTGGCCGGTGCGTGGACCGCCACCGGGTGGCCCGCGACCATGGAAAGCGCTGTTCGCAGCGGCCTCGGCGCCGTTCGCGAGGCACTCACCGAACTCGGCTGCCCCCAGGGCCGGTTGCCCCAGGAGGTGGCATGACCACGAGTACGAGCGCTCGCACGAGCACGAGCACCGGAAACAGAGGAGAAACCGTGAATCCGGCTTCCCCAGCTATCGACACCGAGAGCGTCACCGCGCTGCTGGAGCGCGGGCGGCGGCTCGCCACTCCCGTGCTGCGTGCCGCCGTGGACCGGCTCGCGCCTCCCATGGACACCGTCGCCGCGTACCACTTCGGCTGGATCGACGCCGCCGGCCGGCCCGCGTCCGGGGACGGCGGCAAGGCCGTACGCCCCGCGCTCGCGCTGCTGTCGGCGCAGGCCGCCGGACAGCCGCCGGAGGTCGGCGTGCCCGGCGCCGTCGCCGTCGAACTGGTCCACAACTTCTCGCTGCTGCACGACGACCTGATGGACGGCGACGAGCAGCGGCGCCACCGCGACACGGTGTGGAAGGTGCACGGCCCGGCGCAGGCGATCCTCGTCGGCGACGCGCTGTTCGCCCTCGCCAACGAAATACTGCTGGAGCTGGGCACGGTCGAGGCCGGTCGCGCCACCCGCCGCCTGACGGTGGCCACCCGCAAGCTCATCGACGGCCAGGCCCAGGACATCTCCTACGAGCACCGCGAGCGGGTCACCGTCGAGGAGTGCCTGGAGATGGAGGGCAACAAGACGGGCGCGCTGCTCGCCTGCGCCGTCTCCATCGGTGCCGTCCTCGGCGGCGCCGACGACCGTACCGCCGACATCCTGGAGCGGTACGGCTACCACCTCGGCCTCGCCTTCCAGGCCGTCGACGACCTGCTCGGCATCTGGGGCGATCCGGAGGCCACCGGCAAGCAGACCTGGAGCGACCTGCGCCAGCGCAAGAAGTCGCTGCCGGTCGTCGCCGCCCTGGCGGCCGACAACCCGGCCGCCGAGCGGCTGGCCGGCATCCTCGCGGCGGACGCGAAGAAGAGCGAGGACGAGATCGCCGACTTCACCGAGGAGGAGTTCGCCTCCCGCGCGGCCCTCATCGAGGAGGCCGGCGGCCGAGAGTGGACCTCCCAGGAGGCCCGCCGCCAGCACACCACCGCCATCGCCGCACTGGACGAGGTGGACATGCCCGCACCGGTCCGCGCGCAGTTCGTCGCGCTCGCGGACTTCGTCGTCGTACGAGAGAGATGATCACTATCGAACCGATCTAGATCGCAGTCGCCGGCCGGTGCCGTCCCCGCTCCGAGGCGGGGCCCGGGTGCCGGCTGACGGAATCCCTGAGCACGCTTCACAGAGTTCACTGCAGAAGGGGAAACCATGACAGCGACGACCGACGGAAGCACCGGGGCGCTGCCGCCCCGTGCCCCCTCGGCCGGCGACGCCACCGCCGAGAACACCGAGAACGGCCCGGCCGCCACCACGGACACGGCCGGCGCCGCCCGCCGCGCCGCGGCCCGCGCCACCGAGTACCTGCTGTCCGTGCAGGACGACGCGGGCTGGTGGAAGGGCGACCTGGAAACCAATGTGACCATGGACGCCGAGGACCTGCTGCTGCGGCAGTTCCTGGGCATCGGCGACCGGCACACCACCGAGGCCGCCGCCCGCCACCTCCGCGGCGAGCAGCGCTCGGACGGCACCTGGGCCACCTTCTACAACGGGCCCGGCGAACTGTCCGCGACCATCGAGGCGTACGTCGCCCTGCGGCTGGCCGGCGACGCGCCGGACGCCGCCCACATGGCCCGGGCCGCCACCTGGATCCGCGAGCACGGCGGCATCGCCGCCTCCCGCGTCTTCACCCGGATCTGGCTGGCACTGTTCGGCTGGTGGCCGTGGTCGGACCTGCCCGAACTGCCGCCCGAGCTGATCTACTTCCCGAAGTGGTTCCCGCTCAACATCTACGACTTCGCGTGCTGGGCGCGGCAGACGATCGTGGCACTGACGATCGTCTCGGCCGTGCGTCCGGTACGGCCCGCGCCGTTCGCCCTGGACGAACTGCACACCGACCCGGCCCGCCCGAACCCGCCGCGGCCGCTCGCCCCCGCCGCGACCTGGGACGGGATCTTCCAGCGGCTGGACAAGGGCCTGCACGGCTACCGCAAGGTGGCCCTCCGCGGGCTCCGCCGCTCGGCGATCAAGGCCGCGGCGAACTGGATCGTCGAACGCCAGGAGAACGACGGATGCTGGGGCGGCATCCAGCCGCCGGCCGTCTACTCGATCATCGCGCTGCATCTGCTGGGGTACGACCTCGAACACCCGGTGCTGCGCGAGGGCCTGAAGTCGCTGGACCGTTTCGCCGTGTGGCGCGAGGACGCGGACGGCGCGCCCGTCCGCATGATCGAGGCGTGCCAGTCCCCGGTCTGGGACACCTGTCTCGCCGCCATCGCGCTCGCCGACGCCGGCCTGCCCGCCGACCACCCGCAACTGGTCAAGGCGGCCGAATGGATGCTCGCCGAGCAGATCCGCCGGCCGGGCGACTGGAGCGTCCGCAGGCCGCAACTCCCGTCCGGAGGCTGGGCGTTCGAGTTCGAGAACGACAACTACCCGGACATCGACGACACCGCCGAAGTCGTCCTCGCGCTGCGCCGCATCCAGTACCCGGACCCGGAGCGGGCCGACGCCGCCGTCCGGCGCGCCGTGCGCTGGACGCTCGGCATGCAGTCCAAGAACGGGGCCTGGGGCGCCTTCGACGCCGACAACACCAGCCCGTTCCCCAACCGGCTGCCGTTCTGCGACTTCGGCGAGGTCATCGACCCGCCGTCGGCCGACGTCACCGCGCACGTCGTGGAGATGGCCGCCGACCTCGGCATGACGCACGACGCGCGGGTGCGGCGAGGCATCCGCTGGCTGCTGGCCGAACAGGAGCCGGACGGCTCGTGGTTCGGCCGCTGGGGCACCAACTACGTCTACGGCACCGGCTCGGTGCTCCCCGCGCTGGCCGCCGCCGGCATCCCCGCCTCGCACCCCGCGGTCCGCCGTGCCGTGCGCTGGCTGGAACGCGTCCAGAACGAGGACGGCGGCTGGGGCGAGGACCAGCGTTCCTACCAGGACAAGGCGTGGGCGGGCCGCGGCGAGTCGACCGCCTCGCAGACCGCGTGGGCGCTCATGGCCCTGCTCGCGGCGGGCGAGCGGGAGAGCGCGGCGGTCACGCGCGGGGTGCGCTGGCTGGCCGAGACGCAGCGCGCCGACGGTTCCTGGGACGAGCCGTACTTCACCGGTACGGGCTTCCCCTGGGACTTCTCGATCAACTACCACCTGTACCGGCAGGTCTTTCCGCTGACAGCCCTCGGCCGGTATGTCAACGGCGGACCGGCCGGCGCGTCCCAGGGGGCCTGATGCGCAGGTCGCGCAGCGCAGCCGCCGTCCGCGGCGGCCAGGGGGCCCGGCCGCAGGAGCCGCCGCTGCTGGTCGCCTGCGCGCTCGGCATCGAGCGGCTCGCGCTGCGCGGCGGCGACCGCGGCGGTGCGAGTGCGCCCGCCGTCATGCTCCGTACGGGCATGGGCCCGCGGGCGGCGTCGGACGCCGTCACCCACGCGCTGCGCGACGGCTCCGTCACGGCCCGGGCGCCGGTCGTCGCCACCGGCTTCTGCGCCGGCCTCGTCCCCGGGATGCTGCCGGGGGACGTGGTCGTCGCGGAGTCGGCCCGCGGCCACCTGCCCGGCGCGCCGGACGTGCCCTGCTCCGACAACGGCCCGCTGCTGCGGGCCCTGAAGGAGCGTGGCGTGACGGTGCACACCGGCCTGCTGCGCGGCTCCGACCACGTCGTGCGCGGCGCGGAGCGGGCCGGGCTGCGGGCCGCGGGCGCCGTCGCGGTGGACATGGAGTCCGCCGCGACGCTGGCGGCCGCGACGCGGGACGGCGGGCGTCCGGTTGCGGCCGTCCGGGTGATCGTGGACGCTCCAGAACATGAACTTGTCCGAATCGGCACTTTACGCGGTGGAATGTCGGCCTTTCGTGTGCTGCGCTCCATCCTCCCTGTCTTCTTCGAATGGCACCGTTCTTTGCAGCTCCCCAGGAGGTGAGCCAGATGGCCATGCCGCTCCGTCAGTCCATCCGGGTCGGTACGTATCTCTTTGAACAGAAAGTGCGCAAGCGGGAGAAATTCCCGCTCATCGTGGAGCTGGAACCCCTCTTCGCCTGCAACCTCAAGTGCGAGGGCTGCGGAAAGATCCAGCACCCGGCCGGTGTGCTCAAACAGCGGATGCCGGTCGCGCAGGCGGTCGGCGCGGTGCTGGAGTCCGGCGCGCCGATGGTCTCCATCGCGGGCGGCGAGCCCCTGATGCACCCGCAGATCGATGAGATCGTGCGGCAGTTGGTGGCCAAGCGGAAGTACGTCTTCCTGTGCACCAACGCCATGCTGCTGCGCAAGAAGATGGACCAGTTCACCCCCTCCCGGTACTTCGCCTTCGCGGTGCACATCGACGGGATGCGCGAGCGGCACGACGAGTCGGTGGCCAAGGAGGGCGTCTTCGACGAGGCCGTGGAGGCGATCAAGGAAGCCAAGCGGCGCGGCTTCCGGGTCACCACCAACTCCACCTTCTTCAACACCGACACCCCGCAGACCATCATCGAGGTGCTCGACTTCCTCAACGACGACCTCCAGGTCGACGAGATGATGCTCTCGCCCGCCTACGCCTACGAGAAGGCCCCCGACCAGGAGCACTTCCTCGGCGTCGAGCAGACCAGGGAACTGTTCAAGAAGGCCTTCGCCGGAGGCAACCGGCGCCGCTGGCGGCTCAACCACAGCCCGCTGTTCCTGGACTTCCTGGAAGGCAAGGCGGACTTCCCCTGCACGGCCTGGGCGATCCCCAACTACTCGCTCTTCGGCTGGCAGCGGCCCTGCTACCTGATGAGCGACGGGTACGTCCCCACGTACCGGCAGCTGATCGAGGAGACCGACTGGGACAAGTACGGCCGCGGCAAGGACCCGCGCTGCGCCAACTGCATGGCGCACTGCGGCTACGAGCCCACCGCCGTCCTTGCGACGATGGGCTCCCTCAAGGAGTCCCTGCGCGCCGCCCGTGAGACCGTCGCGGGAAACCGCGGGTGACGTGATGGGGACCGGAGAGCCTCCCGGAGGCAGCGCTTCCGGGACCGCCGTCGCCCTGGGCCTCCCCGAGGTGCCGGCCCGGCCGCTCGCGGAGCGGCGCGTCTCGCGCCGTATCCAGGTCGGGCCGGTGCCGGTGGGCGGCGGCGCCCCCGTATCGGTGCAGTCGATGACCACGACGAACACCGCCGACATCGGCGCGACGCTCCAGCAGATCGCCGAGCTGACCGCGTCCGGCTGCCAGATCGTCCGGGTCGCCTGCCCCTCGCAGGACGACGCCGACGCGCTGCCGGTCATCGCCCGCAAGTCGCAGATCCCGGTCATCGCCGACATCCACTTCCAGCCGAAGTACGTGTTCGCCGCGATCGACGCCGGCTGTGCGGCGGTCCGGGTCAACCCCGGCAACATCCGGCAGTTCGACAACCGGGTGAAGGAGATCGCCAAGGCGGCCTCCGACGCCGGGGTGCCGATCCGGATCGGGGTCAACGCCGGTTCGCTGGACAAGCGCCTGCTGGAGAAGTACGGGAAGGCGACGCCCGAGGCGCTGGTGGAGTCGGCGCTGTGGGAGTGCTCGCTGTTCGAGGAGCACGGTTTCCGTGACATCAAGATCTCGGTGAAGCACAACGACCCGGTCGTCATGGTCAACGCGTACCGGCTGCTGGCGGCGCAGTGCGACTACCCGCTGCACCTGGGGGTGACGGAGGCCGGTCCGGCGTTCCAGGGCACCATCAAGTCGGCGGTGGCCTTCGGCGCGCTGCTGAGCGAGGGCATCGGCGACACGATCCGCGTCTCCCTGTCGGCGCCGCCGGCCGAGGAGGTCAAGGTCGGCCTGCAGATCCTGGAGTCGCTGAACCTGCGCCCGCGCCGTCTGGAGATCGTCTCCTGCCCGTCCTGCGGCCGTGCCCAGGTGGACGTCTACAAGCTCGCCGACGAGGTCACCGCGGGCCTGGAGGGCATGGAGGTGCCGCTGCGCGTCGCGGTCATGGGCTGCGTCGTCAACGGTCCCGGTGAGGCCCGCGAGGCCGACCTCGGGGTGGCGTCCGGCAACGGCAAGGGCCAGATCTTCGTCAAGGGCGAGGTCATCAAGACGGTGCCCGAGTCGAAGATCGTCGAGACGCTGATCGACGAGGCCATGAAGATCGCCGCAGACATGGCGGCCGAAGGAGTGGTGCCCGGCACCCCCGACGTGACCGTCAGCTGAACCCGCAGAGCTGTACCCATGGAGGGGGACCGAGCATGTCGATGCTGGAACAGATCCGCGACCCGCACGACCTCAAGGAGATTCCCGGGGAAGCCCTCGGCGCGCTCGCCGAGGAGATCAGGCAGTTCCTCGTGCACGCGGTGGCGCGGACCGGCGGCCACCTCGGGCCCAACCTGGGCGTGGTGGAACTGACCATCGCCCTGCACCGGGTCTTCGACTCGCCCGCCGACCGCATCCTGTGGGACACCGGACACCAGTCGTACGTGCACAAGCTCCTGACCGGCCGCCAGGACTTCTCCAAGCTGCGCGGCAAGGGCGGACTGTCCGGCTACCCGTCCCGCGAGGAGTCCGACCACGACGTCATCGAGAACTCGCACGCCTCCACCGTCCTGGGCTGGGCCGACGGCCTGGCCAAGGCCAACCAGGTGCGCGGCCGCGCCGACCACGTCGTGGCGGTCATCGGCGACGGCGCGCTGACCGGCGGCATGGCCTGGGAGGCGCTCAACAACATCGCCGCCGCCAAGGACCGCCCCCTCATCATCGTCGTCAACGACAACGAGCGCTCCTACGCGCCCACCATCGGCGGCCTCGCCGACCACCTCGCCACCCTGCGCACCACCGACGGCTACGAGCGCTTCCTCGCCTGGGGCAAGGAGGTCGTGCAGCGCGCCCCCGTCGTGGGCCGCCCGCTGTACGAGTCGCTGCACGGCGCCAAGAAGGGCTTCAAGGACGCCTTCGCGCCGCAGGGCATGTTCGAGGATCTGGGCCTGAAGTACGTCGGCCCGATCGACGGCCACGACATCGCCGCCGTCGAGTCCGCGCTGCGCCGCGCCGCCCGCTTCCACGGGCCCGTCCTGGTGCACTGCCGCACCGAGAAGGGCCGCGGTTTCCGGCCCGCGCTGGAGGACGAGGCGGACCGGTTCCACACCGTCGGCGCGATGGACCCGCTGACCTGCGCCCCCGTCGCGCCGCCCGGCCCGCCGTCGTGGACCTCGGTCTTCGGCGACGAGATGGTCAGGATCGGCGAGGAGCGCCCGGACGTCGTCGCCATCACCGCGGCGATGCTCCAGCCTGTCGGCCTCGGCAAGTTCGCGGCCGCCTTCCCCGACCGTACGTGGGACGTGGGCATCGCCGAACAGCACGCGGCGACCTCGGCGGCGGGCCTGGCCACCGGCGGTCTGCACCCGGTCTTCGCGGTGTACGCGACCTTCCTCAACCGCGCCTTCGACCAGGTCCTCATGGACGTGGCGCTGCACAGGTGCGGCGTCACCTTCGTCCTCGACCGGGCCGGGGTGACCGGCACCGACGGGCCGAGCCACAACGGCATGTGGGACATGTCCGTCCTCGGCGTCGTCCCGGGCCTGCGGATCGCCGCGCCGCGCGACGCCGACCAGCTCCGCGCCGAGCTGCGGGAAGCCGTCGACGTGGACGACGCGCCGACCGTGCTGCGCTTCCCGAAGGAGTCGGTGGGCGAGCCGGTACCGGCGCTGGAGCGGATCGGCGGCGTGGACGTGCTCGCCCGCGGTGAGCGCGCGGACGTGCTGCTGGTATCGGTGGGCGTGATGGCGCCGGTCTGCCTGGAGGCGGCGGGCCTTCTGGCGGAGCGCGGCATCGGCGTCACCGTCGTCGACCCGCGCTGGGTCAAGCCCGTGGACCCCGCCCTCGTCCGGCTCGCCGCGGGGCACGCCGCGGTGGCCGTCGTGGAGGACAACAGCCGCAACGGGGGAGTGGGGTCGGCGGTCGGTCAGGCGCTGCGCGACGCGGACGTGGACGTACCGCTGCGGACCTTCGGCATCCCCGAGCAGTTCCTGGCGCACGGCAAGCGCGGCGAGGTGCTCGCCGACATCGGGCTCACCCCGGCCGAGATCGCCGGCCGGATCAGCGCCTCCCTGGCCCGTAAGGAGAACGACGCGTGACGGAGAACGGCTCGTGACCGGATTCGACCTGACCAAGCTGCTCGCCGAACGCGGCGCCGAGCGCTACGACCTGCACGCCAGGTACGTCAACCACCAACTGCCGCGGATGCTGCACACCATCGGCTTCGACAAGGTCTACGAGCGGGCCGAGGGCGCCTACTTCTGGGACGCGGACGGCCAGGACTACCTCGACATGCTGGCCGGCTTCGGCGTGATGGGCCTCGGCCGGCACCACCCGGTCGTCCGGCAGGCCCTGCACGACGTCCTCGACGCCCAGCTCGCCGACCTCACCCGCTTCGACTGCCAGCCGCTGCCCGGCCTGCTCGCCGAGAAACTGCTGTCCCACACACCCCACCTGGACCGCGTCTTCTTCGGCAACAGCGGCACGGAAGCGGTCGAGACCGCCCTGAAGTTCGCCCGCTACGCCACCGGGAAACCCCGCGTCCTGTACTGCGCCCACGCCTTCCACGGCCTGACCACCGGCTCCCTGTCGGTCAACGGCGAGGACGGCTTCCGCGACGGCTTCGCACCGCTGCTGCCGGACACCGGCATCGAGATGGGCGACCTGGACGCGCTGGAACGGGAGCTGCGCCGTGGCGACGTGGCGGCCTTCATCGTCGAGCCGATCCAAGGCAAGGGCGTCCACCCCACACCTCCCGGCTTCCTGCGCGCCGCCCAGGAGTTGCTGCACCGCCACAAGGCGCTGCTGATCGCCGACGAGGTGCAGACCGGCCTCGGCCGTACCGGCGACTTCTTCGCCTACCAGCACGAGGACGGGGTGGAGCCGGACCTGGTGTGCGTGGCCAAGGCCCTCTCCGGCGGTTACGTCCCGGTCGGCGCGACCCTCGGCAAGGACTGGATCTTCAAGAAGGTCTACTCCTCCATGGACCGCGTCCTCGTCCACTCCGCCAGCTTCGGCGCAAACGCCCAGGCGATGGCCGCCGGCCTGGCGGTCCTGACGGTCATGGAGGACGAACAGACCGTCGCCAACGCCCGTCACACCGGCGACCTGCTCCGTACGAAGCTGGCCGCCCTCGTCGACCGGTACGAGCTGCTGCACGACGTCCGCGGCCGCGGCCTGATGATCGGCATCGAGTTCGGCCGCCCCAAGTCCCTGAGACTGCGCGGCCACTGGACCATGCTCCAGGCAGCCCGCAAGGGCCTGTTCGCCCAGATGGTCGTGGTCCCGCTCCTCCAGCGCCACCGCATCCTCACCCAGGTCTCCGGCGACCACCTGGAGGTCATCAAGCTCATCCCGCCCCTGACGATCGGGGAACGGGAGGTGGGCCGGTTCGTGACGGCGTTCACGGAGGTGATGGACGACGCGCACCAGGGCGGGGGCCTGATGTGGGACTTCGGCCGGACCCTGATGAAGCAGGCGCTTCAGTCGCGTTAGGGCCGACGCGGTGCGGGGGCCTCGGTCAGCAGGGGGAACAGCCTGGTGACCGCGGCCACCGCCGCCGTACCCGCCGGGCGGGCGGCCGGCTCCCGGTTCCGTTCGCGGTACGGGGCCAGCAGGGCGCGGACGGCGGTGGCGAGTTCGGCCGTCTCCGCCGGAGTCAGGTGCACCACTTCGCTGAACGACGCGTCGTGCCGCCACTCGGCGGGCGCCCGGTCCCGGTGGGCCAGCCAGTGCTGGTAGCTCTCGTCCTCCAGGCCGCGGGCGAGTGCGTCGAAACGTTCCGGCGCTGCTTGCCCGGCCGGGTCGGCCCGCTCGGATCGCCCGGTCTGTCCGATCTGCTGGGGCTGTCCGGCCTCCCCGGCCTGTCCGGGCTGTTCCTGCTGTCCCGCCGGTCCGGACGGGGTGTCCCAGCGCAGCCGCCACGGCCGGGCCCGCCCGCCGGTGTGCGGTACCTCCTCGATGAGGCCGTGCCGGGCGAGCTGGCGCAGGTGGAAGGAGCAGAGGCCGGAGCTGTGGCCGAGGCGGGCGGCGGCCTGGGTGGACGTGACGGTGCCGGCCTCGGCGAGCAGGTCCAGCAGGGCGATGCGTACGGGGTGGTCCGGGAGCGGCCGCCGGGCGCGGTGCGACGGCGGGCTGGTGGACGCTGCTCGGGATGCTTCATCGCTCACTTTGCAAAGGGTGCTACTTTGCAAAGCGTTCGGTCAAGCTGACCTGCCGCCGGCCGGGGATTTCCGCCCCGGCCGTCCCAGGCATGCGCGGAAGGCGTTGATACTCCATGACTGTCGGTTTCGGTGACACCCCGCAGGACCGCCGGGTACGGGTCCAGGGCGAACCTGTGGACGCGTACCCGCGGCTCGCGCCGGAAGTGGAGCGCGGGGCGGTCCGCCGCATCACCGTGGTCGGGGAGGAGGTCCTGCACCGCCCGTGCCGGGAGGTCACCCGGTTCGGCACGCCGGAACTCTCCCGGCTGATCGATGACATGTTCGCCACCAACCAGGTGGCGGAGGGCGCGGGGCTCGCCGCCAACCAGGTCGACGTGGACCTGCAGATCTTCGTGTGGGACATGACGGACGACTGGGGCGTGCGGCACGTCGGGCACATCGTCAACCCGGTCCTGGACGAGGTGCCGGCCGAGCACCGCAGGCTGGTCGAGGAGTCCGAAGGGTGCCTGTCGGTCCCCGGCCCCTACCGGGTGGTGCCCCGCCTGGACCGGGCCGTCGTACGGGGCCGCGACAAGGACGGCAACCCTCTGGTGATCGAGGGCAGGGGGTACTTCGCCCGGTGTCTGCAACACGAGACGGATCACCTGCGCGGCCACCTCTACCTGGACCGGCTCGCCGCCCGGGAGCGCAAGACGGCGCTGCGGGAGATGGCGGAGGCCAAGGAGGAGAAGTTCGCCCGGCGTGCCGAACTGGCGGCGAAGCTGGGCAAGTGACCACGGGGGAGGAGCCGCTCAGTCCTCCAGAAGCTGGGAACGCAGCCGCTCGCGGGTCTCGGGGGTCAGCCCCAGGCCCTCGCTGAAGTACGCCTCCGTCGAGCCCCAGGTCGTCTTGATGGCGTCGAGGGCCGCGGCCAGGTACTCGGCGCGGGCGTCGAAGAGCGGCGCGAGCAGCTCCATGACCTCGGGGGACATGCCGACCGCCGAGGTGTCGGAGCGGCGCACCTTGTACCGGCGGTGCGCGGCGTTGGACTCCAGGTAGTCGGCCTCGACGGCCTCCGGCTCGACACCGACCGCGAGCAGGGTGACGGCCACGGACAGGCCCGCCCGGTCCTTGCCGGCGGCGCAGTGCATGAGCGCGGGGACGCTGTCCTCGGCGAGTGCGTGCAGGACGCGGCTGTGGTCGGCGGTGCGGGTGGTGATGATGTGGCGGTACGTCTGTGCCATCCGGTCCGCCGCCTTGCCGTCGCCCAGCGCCGTACGCAGGTGGCCCAGCTCGCCGTCGCGCACCATCGCCCAGAACTCGGCGCCGTCGGCCGGGTCGGTCAGCGGGATGTTGACGTTCCGTACGCCGGGCAGGGTGACGTCGGGGCCCTCCAGCTTGATGTCGGCGGCGTTGCGGAAGTCGAAGACCGTGTGCAGCCCGAGACCGGCGAGGAAGGCGGCGTCCGCCTCGGTGGCCGCCGCCAGGTGACCGCTGCGGAACAGCCGGCCCTTGCGCACCCGGCGCCCGTCCACGGTCGGCAACCCGCCCACGTCACGGAAGTTGCGCACCTCCGCGAGCTCGGAGTCGGTCGACGGGACCTCCGGGATCTGCTGGGTCACGGGCGCTCCTCGGGACAGGTCGCCGACGCTGCTCGTCGACGAGGCGGGCCACTTTGACGATACGACATCGGTGCAGCCCGCAATCAGGCCGGTGACGGCTGGTTCGGCGGCCGTGCCGGAGAGGAGCCGGAGCGGTGCGCACGCCATGCTCGCGGAGCCGCCGACCGCCTTCCGCCCCCCGTCGCTCAGCCACGTCCACACCCCGACAAACGACTGAAAAAAGCCGTTTATCGTCCTCGTTTTCTATTCCGACTTGATCAGAATTTGACCGGGTGGCATTAATCACCCCACGTCAACCCCTGGTTACGGTGGCGTAAGTCACTTCCCGGGGTGAAGTATGTCCTGACGTGGCAGACGATTCGAAGAAGATGAGCAGTGGCGCACTTGGCGCCATCGGGTCGTACGCAGCCGTCGGGGACAGCTTCACCGAGGGAGTCGGGGATCCCGGCCGTGACGGGGCGTACATCGGCTGGGCGGACCGGCTGGCGGTCCTGCTGTCGGACCGGCGCGCGGAGGGCGAGTTCCGCTACGCCAACCTCGCGGTCCGCGGACGCCTGCTGGACCAGATCGTGGAGGAACAGGTGCCGCGGGCCAAGGAGCTGGCCCCCGACCTGGTGACGTTCTGTGCCGGCGGCAACGACATCCTGCGGCCGGGCTCGGACCCGGACGCGGTGGCCGAGCGGTACGAGGCGGCCGTCGCCGACCTGCGGGAGAAGGTCGGGACCGTGCTGCTGTGCACCGGGTTCGACACCCGGGGCATGCCGGTGCTGCGGCATCTGCGCGGCAAGATCGCGACGTACACCGCGCACGTCCGGGCGATCGCCGACCGGCACGACTGCCCGGTCCTGGACCTGTGGTCGCTGAAGTCCGTGCAGGACCGGCGGGCCTGGAGCGAGGACCGGCTGCACCTGTCGGCCGACGGGCACACCCGGGTGGCGCTGCGCGCCGCGCAGGTGCTGGGCCTCGACGTCCCGGCCGACCCGGACCAGGCGTGGCCGCCGGAGGCCGGGCGCACCGCGGCCGAGGCGCGCCGTGACAACATCCACTGGGCGCGGGAGCATCTGGTGCCGTGGATCGGCCGCCGGCTGCGCGGCGAGTCCTCCGGTGATCACGTGGAGCCGAAGCGGCCGGATCTGCTCCCGCTGTAGCGGCAGCGGAAGCCGTGACAAGGGAGACGGCCATGCCACACCGCCGCCCGCCGTTCAGGCGCGGGCGGCGGTTTCAGTGTGCGGCGGGAGGCCCGTAGGGAAGGTCGGCCCAGACGGTGCGGCCGCGGCCGGACGGGTCGGGGCGCACGCCCCAGCTCTCGGAGAGCGCGCCCACGAGGAACAGGCCCCGGCCGCACTCCTTGTCCACGCTGCCGGGCTGGACGTGCGGTGCCGAGTCGCCCCGGCCCTGATCGGTGATCTCCAGGCGCAGGAAGGCGCCGACGACCGTCAGTTCGCAGTCGACCTTTTCGCTGTCGGTGTGCCGTACGGCGTTGGTGAACAGCTCCGACACCACCAACTCGGCGTCGTCACAGACCTGTTCTGCCGCGCCCCACTCGTGCAGCACGGCGATCACGCGTCTGCGCGCCTCCGGTACGGAGGTGCTGCGGGCCGGCAAGTGGAACGCGTCCCGGAGACGCTCGGCGACGAAGCCGCCACAGCGCCCTAACGAAGGAGCGTTGTTGGAGGAAGCCACTCCGCAACTATGTGCGATGTTGGTCACCGATGGCAAGGATCAATGTGTAATTTGCAGAATCGCAAGCGCAGTCTGTTCGGTGTGCTGACGGCATGACACACTGCTGATCACTCGTGTCAGTGGGAGGGGATCAGAAGTGGCGGAAGCACGGTCGGGTGGCGCTCCGACCGTCCTGCGGGTGGTGCTCGGCAAGAGGCTGCAGGACCTGCGCGAGAAGGCGGGGCTGTCCTACGAGCAGGCGGCCGCCGCGCTCGATGTCACGCACGCCACCGTACGGCGCATGGAGAAGGCCGAGGTCGGCCTCAAGATCCCGTACGTGGAGAAGCTGCTGGCGACCTACGGCGTCACCGACAAGGACGAGATCGACGGCTTCCTCAAGCTCGCGCGCGAGGCCAACCGGCCCGGCTGGTGGCACAACTACCGCGACGTGCTGCCCGAGTGGTTCAGCGCCTACGTGAGCCTGGAGAGCGAGGCCAACCTCATCCGCGGCTACCAGCCCCACTACGTACCGGGGCTGCTGCAGACCGAGGAGTACGCCCACGCCGTCCTGCGCGCCGGTATGCCGCACGCGGCGCGGGAGGAGATCGACCGCGCGGTCGCGCTGCGCCTGGAGCGGCAGTCGCTGCTCACCCGCCCCGACGCGCCCATGCTCTGGGTGGTCATGGACGAGACCGTCTTCCGGCGCCCGATCGGCGGCCCGCGGGTGATGCGCGCACAGATCGCCCACCTCGCCGAGGCCACCACCCTGCCCAACGTCCGGCTGCAGATCATTCCGTTCGCCGCCGGACCGCACCCCTCGATGTACGGGCCGTTCCACATCTTCCGCTTCCCGATCCCGGAACTGCCCGACATCGCGTACGCGGAGAACCTGGTGGGCGCCGTCTATTTCGACCAGCGCGACGACGTCTCGCAGTTCCTGGAGGCACTGGACCGGATGTGCGCGCAAGCCGCACCGGCACAGACCACCGAGGCCCTTCTGGGCGGCTTTCGCAAGGAGATCTGAACCATGGATCGCATACGCATCTACAACGGCATGCCCGCCACCGAGCTGGGCAGCGACGGCTGGCACAAGCCGTGGAGCGGCGGCAACGGCGGCGAGTGCGTCGAGGCGCTGCGACTGGGTGACGGACGGGTGGCGCTGCGCCAGTCCACCGACCCGGGCGGCCCGGCCCTGATCTACACCCACCGTGAGATCAAGAGCTTCATCGAGGGCGCGAAGGCCGGCGCCGCCGACTTCCTGCTCACCGCCGCGCCGTGCGGCTGCGGCTGCGGCTCCGACCGGAGGACGGCGTGACGGAAACGGAATTCTCCCGGGGCGTGATCGGCTCGTGGGACGAGGACGGCTCGCAGGGGCTGCAGGACGCGGCGGCCTTCAAGGCCGAGGAGATCGACACCAGCAAGCCGCACCCCGCCCGGATGTACGACTACTACCTGGACGGCCGGGACAACTACGAGGTCGACCGGGAAGCCGCGCAGCGCGTCATCGAGGCGCACCCGCAGGTGCGGCTGAGCGCCCGTGCCAACCGGGCGTTCCTGCACCGCGCGGTGCGCGAGGTGGTCGCCGGCGGCATCCGGCAGATCATCGACATCGGTACGGGCATCCCCACCTCGCCCAACACCCACGAGGTGGCCCGGGAGACGGCGCCCGGCGTACGGGTCGTCTACGTGGACAACGACCCCATCGTCGCCACGCACGCGGGGGCGCGGCTGACGACCACCGAGGACACCGGCTTCGTGCTGGCCGACGTGCGCGACCCGCAGGCGATCCTCGACCACCCGACGGTGCGCGAACTGATCGACTTCGACCAGCCGGTGGCCGTGCTGCTGGTGGCCGTCCTGCACTTCGTCCGCGACGACGAGGACCCGGCGGGGATCGTTGCCACCCTGGCAAGCGCCCTGCCCGCCGGCAGTGTCCTCGTGCTGTCACACGCCACGGGCGAACCGTACGAGGCGTACGAGCAGGGCCGCACGGACGAACGGGCCCGGGACGGCGTGCTGGACGTCTACAAGAACGCGACGGCCACCCTGAACCTGCGGACCAGGAGCGGGATCGAGCCGCTTTTCGGGCCGTTCGAGCTGCTGCAGCCGGGCGTGGTGCGGGTGCCGCTGTGGCGCCCGGACGGGCCGCCCCCGGGCCCGGAGGAGCTGAACAACATCATCTTCTACGGCGGAGTGGGCCGGAAGTAGGGACCCGCCCCGCCGGTACCGCCGCGCGGGCGGCGCGTCCAAGTGCGCAGAGTGGTGATTGACAGCGCCGCCCGGTGGTCCGAGGGTGAGAGTCCGTGCGCGACCGGTGGGGCGAGGGCCGTCCGCCGGACCTGAAGGGCCGCCCTGGCGGCAGGACGGGGGCAGCGGTGGAAGAGACCACCGGAACGGCTGGGGAGCGGCACGCGGTCGTCATCGGCGGCGGGCTCGCCGGGATGCTCGCGGCCACCGCCCTGTTCGGGTACGTGGACACCGTCACCGTCGTCGAACGCGACCGGTACCCGGCCGGAAACGTCTTCCGTAAGGGCGTACCGCAGGCCCGTCATCTGCACGTCTTCCTCAGCGGCGGCCTCCGCGCGCTGGAGGAACTGCTGCCCGGCACGGGTCAGGCGTTCACCGACGCCGGAGCACGCACCCTCTACCCGCCGAGCGACCTGGTCACCCGGACCTCCGTGGGCTGGCAGCACCGCTTCGAAGAACGCCGCCACGGGTGCCTGTCGGTCACCCGCCCGGTGATCGACGGCGTCGTACGGGCCCGTGTGCTGCGGGCGGCGGCCGCGTCGGCCACCCGCCTGGAGGTGCTGGAGGCGACCGAGGGGGTCGGCCTGACCGGCGACGCGGGGCGGGTCACGGGCGTGCGGGTACGGGTCCGGCCGGGCGGCGGGCCCTCCGGCGGAGCGGGTCCGGCCGAGCGGACCGTGCCCGC
Source organism: Streptomyces sp. NPDC026394 (assembly GCF_055567735.1). NCBI lineage: Bacteria > Bacillati > Actinomycetota > Actinomycetes > Kitasatosporales > Streptomycetaceae > Streptomyces > Streptomyces sp. NPDC026394. Next base: position 15,416 of record NZ_JBVHPX010000006.1, on the reverse strand, counting down.
CGTGCTCGTCGTCGACGCCTCCGGGCGCAGTTCCAAGGCGCCGCAGTGGTTCGCCGAACTGGGCCGCCCCGCCCCGCGCCAGGAGACCGTGGACGCCGGCCTCGCCTACGCGACCCGGATGTTCCGCCCCACCGGCCCGGCCGGCGCACCGGACATGGGCATCAACATCCCCGGCTGGCCCGGGAGTCCGCGCGGCGCGGTGTACGTACCGGTCGAGAACGGCACCTGGCTGCTGACCGCCGCGGGCGTACGCGGCCACCACCCGCCCACCGACGACCAGGGCTTCGCCGACTTCACCGCCACGATCGGCGACCCGTACATCCACAGCCTGCTGCCGCACACCGAACCGGTCTCGCCCGTCTACGGCTTCCGTGACACCGCCAACCGCCGCCGGCACTACGAACGGCCCGGCGCCGTTCCCGAAGGGTTCGTCGTCGTCGGCGACGCCAACTGCACCTTCAACCCGGTCTACGGACAGGGCATGTCGATCGCCGCGCTGGACGCCTTGGCGCTGCGCCGCACCCTGCAATCCGGGGGCGGCCTGAGCCCGGGGCTGGCGCGGCGGGCGCAGCGCGCGGTGGCCCGCGCCACCGAGCCCGCCTGGATGATCGCCATCGGCGCCGACCGTCCGTACGCGAGCGGCGCGGACGCCCGCTCGAGCCTGGGCGAGCGGCTGATGTCCTGGTACGTGCAGCGGCTCATCCTCCGCTCCGTCGTCGACCCCGCCCTCGGCGCCGCGTTCCGCGACGTCTCCTGCCTGACCGCGCCGCCGTCCCGCCTGATGGCTCCGCGCACGGTGCTGCGGACCGTACTGCTGCCGCTCCGGCCCGGCGCCGGCGCCCCGCCGACGAGCGTCGTACCGCTCCAGCGGGCGGCCTGACGGCGCGCCAGGAGACCGCCGGGCGGTGTGTCACCGTGCCCCGCCCGGCAGGAACAGGCTGACCACGCCGGTGGCCAGGGGCGCCAGGATGCCGAAAGCCGGGGCCAATACCTTCGGCAGCGAGACGTCCAGGCGCAGGAAGGCCACCAGCCGCGCCCGGCGCTCCACCCAGTCCTCGGTCAGCTCGTCGGCCTCCGGGATACGGACCGTCGCCTCGACCAGCCGGCCGGCGACCGATCGCCACAGCACCACGACCGGCAGGAAGACCAGCGCGAACATCACGCTGAAGAAGGCGCCGTAGAGCAGCACGGAGGACGCCGGGAAGGTCTTCTCGGGGACGCCGTACGCCAGCAGGGCGTTGCGCAGCGCGCCCGCGTCGACGACCGCGGTCGAGATGATCAGGCTGCCGCCGGTCAGGAAGCGCACCGCGTCCCGCCACCCGCGGTGCAGTTCCCGCAGCGCTCCCACCGGGGCGAGGACGTCCGGTTCGGTGGGCAGCCGGCGGCTCAGCCGCAGCAGCCGGACCTGGACGTCCCACAGCCCCACCGCGCCCGGCGCCGCCGCCAGCATCCCCAGGACGAGCAGCAGCGGTATCCGCCACGCCAGCCCGTCGAGCGGTACGGGCACACTGCCGGGCGGTGTGAAGAAGCGCAGGATGCCGAAGACGGCGCCCAGCAGCACGACGGCCCCCGCCACCAGCACCGCCACGGCCCGGGGTGCCGGCCGGTCGATCGGCTGCCGCCAGCGCCGGTGCACCGCGTACGACATGGCGTACGCCACCGCCGCGTACAGCGCGATCGAGGCGCCTACCAGAGCGCTCCACAGGTCGAACTCCAGGAGCGAGGTGAAGGCACGTGCCTCCGGCGACTCGGCGGCCCCGAACCGCCCGACGAGGCCGGTGCCGAGCGCGGCGACGGCCAGCAGGCCGAGCGTGACCGCCAGAGGTACGGCCACCAGGCGGAGGCCCGGCCGGGACACGTGCGGGGCGGCGCGGGCCACGGGCGGGGGGAGGTCGGCCGGGGACAGTTCGGCCGGAGGCGGACCGGTCGCCGGCAGGCCGTCCGCGGGCAGGTCGTCGGCCGCGGGGGCGTTGCCCTTCGGGTCCGTACCGGGGTGATCCGCGGCCCCCGGCTGTCCCGCCACGCCCTGCGGCGGTAACGACGTCATTCCGTCCGACGGTGCCGTTCCGCCGCCGGAGGGCGTACCGCCCGGGGCGTCTTCGCGTTCCGGTGGCTGCCCAGGCGGCAGCGTCTGGCTCATGCCACGACGGTAGGGCCGCACGGCCCGCCACGGAATGCCGGGAGCGGCCGAGTGGTTCGGTATGCGCAGGGAACACGTGTCGTGTCCGGGTGCCACGGTGTCCGCGGCGGACACCAGGAGCCCGGACGCCGGCGTGCCGGAACCCGTCAGCGTGGCGGTCCGTTCACCGCACGGCGACTCGTTGACAGCGCTACCGCTCCGATCCATGGAGGTGCCGTGCCCGGCTCCCGACCCCGCAGTGAGTCCTCGTCCGCCCCGCGTCCCGCAGAGCGGTTCGGGCTGCGCCGCCCCGCCGTCTTCGGCGCGTGGCCCACCGGGGAGCGGCTGGCGCGGATACAGAGATCACCGCAGTTCGCCGACGGCCAGTTCCGCAACCCCGTACCGACCCGGCAGATGACGCAGGGCAGCGCGCTGGCCGTGGCCCGCCAGCAACTGAGCCGCGAGGGCCGGCTGCGCCGTGCGCCGGTCGGCCGCATCCCCGTGCACCGGCCCACCGCGGCGGACTGGGGCGAGCCGCCCGCCTCCGGGCTGCGGCTGACGTGGCTGGGGCATTCGAGCGTGCTCGCCGAGATCGACGGGCACCGGGTGCTGTTCGACCCGGTCTGGGGCGAGCGCTGCTCGCCGTTCACCTGGGCGGGCCCCCGGCGCCTGCACCCCGTACCGCTCCCGCTCCGGGACCTGGACCCGGTCGACGCCGTGGTGATCTCGCACGACCACTACGACCACCTGGACATGCCGACGGTCAAGGCCCTGATCCGTACGGGCACGCGTTTCGTCGTACCGCTCGGCATCGGTGCCGACCTCGAACTGTGGGGCGTGCCCGAGGAGCGGATCACCGAACTGGACTGGCACGAGTCGGCGTCCGTCGGTGACCTGACGCTCACCGCGACGCCCGCGCAGCACTTCTGCGGCCGCGGGCTGCGCGGCCCGCAGCACACCCTGTGGGCGTCCTGGGCGGTGGCCGGCCCCGACCACCGCGTCTTCCACAGCGGCGACACCGGCTACTTCCCCGGCTTCGCCGACATCGGCGCCGAACACGGCCCGTTCGACGCGACGATGATCCAGATAGGCGCGTACAGCGAGTTCTGGCCGGATGTGCACATGACGCCGGAGGAGGGCCTGCGCGCCCACCTCGACCTGTCCGGAGGCACCCCGTCCGGCACCCTCCTCCCCATCCACTGGGGCACCTTCAACCTCGCCCCGCACCCCTGGTCCGAGCCGGTGGAACGGACGGTCGCGGCAGCACGCGCGGCACACGCCAAGGTGGCCGCCCCACTGCCCGGCAAACCCTTCGAACCGGCCGACGAGCAGATCGTGGACCCGTGGTGGCGGACCGTGGCCCTGCCGCCGGTGCACGGGTGGCCGTCGTGGCCCGCCGGGGTGTCGGCGGCGGATGCTTTCGAGGTGGTGAAATAAGGCGAGTGGAATCAGCAGCCGTTCGCGGTTAAGGAGGAAATGTGCAGGTTGAGGACGGCCGCTGGAGCTGGGAACGCGGTTTCCCGTTGCGGTATCTTCTGGCGGCCGACGGCGGTGAACAGGTGTGGGCCCGGTGCGCCGACACCGAAGGACTGTTCGCCGATCCGGTGCCTGCCCCGAGGGAGCGTCTGACCTTTCTCGGGTGTGACCCGGCCGGACCGCTGCGGACCGCCGTCGAGCAGCCCGCCGGGGCGGTTGCCCGGCTGGGTGAGCTGTGCCTCGAAGTCTGGAACGAGACGCGGCCGGTGGAGTGGTGGGGGCTGATCGACGCCGATGTCGTCGACCGGCGCCCCAGCGGCAGTGACCCCGCCCTGATCGATGTCGTCATGGAAGCGGGGGTGAACGAGCCGGAGGAGGGCCGTTCCGATCCGGCCGGGCGGCGGCGGTTCGAGCTGTTCGCGAAGGACTCCCTCGGCACCTGCCAGGGAGTCGAGGGCCTGTACGTCGAACGGGCCGGTGCTCCGGAGAAGCCGATGAAGCTGATCGGCTGCGAACCCACCGAGCGGCTGCGGGCCGTGCTGGACACGCCGGAGTCAGGGGCAGCCGCCGAGCTGTGGGCGCTGGACCGCTCCGGCCGCCCGATGACGTCCCGGAGCCTTGCGCTGGAGGTCGGCGAGGTGTGCCCGTCCGTCCTCGGGGGAGACCTGCTCGACATCACGCTCACCGACGGTGTCGACGACCCGCCTCCGCTCCTGGCCGAACCGGTCTGGGAGGCCTGGTACGAGGGGGTTCCGGACACGCTCAACGAGTGGGCCCGGTTCACGCCCGAGGGCAGGCACGAGTGGCTCAAGGTCGCTTTCCGGAACCAGGCCGCGGGGCGCGCCGACGTGTCGGGCGGCACCTACCACGTCGACGGCACCTACGTCACGGACGTCTATGGGCTGCACTGCGCCCTGGGCGAGGCGTTCCACGGTCCCGGCGGGTACTACGGTATGGACTGGCCGTCGTTCAACGACTGCCTCGCCGGCGGGGCCGGTGTGGTGCCGCCCTTCACGCTGGTCTGGCACGACGCGGAGACCGCCCGTAGCTCACTGGCCGGGGTCGTGGACAGCCTTGAGGAAGAGCTCGCCTACTTCGAGGAGATCGTGCAACGCCTCGAAGGGTCTGGTGTGGTGGTCGAGCTCCGATAGGACGACGGAGGGCCTTGCCGAGTGGGAACTCGGCAAGGCCCTCCGCTTCAGTCGGGGGAGGCGGCGTCAGCAGGTCTCACCCGGCCTGAGATCCGGCGTGTCCCCGTATGCCAACCAGAACGGCTGGCTCCGGGGGCGTGGGACCGTGACTCTGTCGCGCGTGTCTCCCGCTCGGTGAGGAATCATCGTTATGGCGTGGCCCCGCCGACCCGGTGAGCCGGCGGGGCCCGCTGATGTTCAGGAAGACAGCGCCTGCCGCGCTACGGCGTTGTCCTCGTCCGGGAGCAGTCTCGACAACTCGTCGAAGAACGCCAGCCCGGCACGACGAACGGCGGTCAGAAACTCTTCCGACGCGGCGCTCGCCTTCCTGATTTCCTTGCCGACGGTGGCCGTGACCAGAATCCGGGAGCCCTCTTTCCGGAAAGAGAGTTTGATCGGCTGGTCCGGGAAATACGTTTCCGCGTAACCCGTCGACTGCACCTTCGGCACCATGTCGGAGATGTAGCACCAGAGGTCGTCGATGTAGTCCCATTCGTCCTGGCCGATGAGCTCTTGCCCGTAGACGGACAGCTCGAGGGCGCCCTCGACATAGTCGGGGTCGGACGGCACCACGTCACAGTCACTCGCCCGTACGAAAGTGCCGTCCGGGACTCTGAAGAACGATTCGATGTCCACCACTGGTCTGAACTCCTGTTTCTACTCGTAGACAGGGTAGAGCTGGCCTACCCGGCCGCCCTTCTTCATGCCGAGCGTGTACTTGACACCGTTGACCGTGCCCGTGACCTGGTACTTGTGCTTGATGCCATTCTGAAGCAGGGTGTCCCGGTTCTGATTCATGACCTCGCCGACCACGTGCTTGAGGTCGTCGACGGACAGCTTCGGGTCAAGGAACGACTGCACCTTCTTGACGGAACCGTCCCAGTACTTGGGGTGGTGGCGCTTGAGGATGTGCTCCATGCCCTTCTTGTCGAGCTGGAACTCGTTGTCGCCGTACCGGAACCGCTTGGTGGTCCAGTCCCGCAGCGGGACAGGACACCCTCCCTTGTTGTGCACCAGGACCGCGGTCGAGCCGGCCCGGACGTAGAAGGTGTGGATACCGCTGACCGTGAGGTTGAAGACACGCTGGGAAGCAGTCCAGGTGCGCGTGTTCGTGACCTCTACGTTCGAACCGTCCTCGGTACGCAGCAGCGCGCCCTTGCGAATGTCCCCGGCCTTGACCCAGGTGCCCAGGTTCTCGACCCAGAGGGGGTGCCCGTCGGTCGCGTCGATGGTGCCGGTGGCGTTGCCCCGGGGACCGTCGGTGTCGATCGTCAGCTCGACCAGGTGCTTGGTGCCGTCGCCGACGATGACCTGTTCGACCGGCCGTGCTCCGCGCGCACCCGTCTCGGGGTCTGCGGCAAGGACCTTGTCACCCTTGTTGATGTCCTTGATGGCCTTGGCGGAGCCGTCAGCCATCACGACCGGTGTCTCGGGGGTGAAACTGTTGACCGGGCAGAATTTCGGGAGCCTGCCCTTCTTGCTGAAGGCAGCGTTCCAGAACTTCTTGCCCCACTTGGACAGCTTCGAGCCGGACTTGGCCGTGCCGACGCCGGGGACCATGCCGGCGCAGGACGCCGCAGCGTCGGCGACCTGGCCGTCCTTGGCGTACCAGCCGCAGTTGACGCCATTGGAAATGGTGCCGACCGGGCCGGGAATGGCGCCGCCGAGGTCGGCGGCGAAGTGGCCGAGGTCGGACCAGTTCAGGTCGTCCTCGTTGTCCGCCTCGGCCCGCTGCCGGAGGATCTCGTTGATCCTTTCCTGCCGTTCCCGGGCCTCCTTGTCCCGACGCTTGGCCTCCTCTTCAGCCTTCTTCTTCTGCTCGGCGATCTCCTTGGCACCATCAGCGGCCTCCTGGGCCGCCTCGGAGTCCTTGCCCGCCTGGAGCGCGGACGTGCGCGCGTCGTTGGCAGCCGTCCAGGCCGAGTCGGCCGAGCCCCGGGCCATCGCAGCCGACGCCTCGGCACGGGCGGCGGAGTTGGACGCGTCCAGGGCCGCGCGCTTGGCATCGGCCTCGGCAGCACGAGCCTTCCTGGCGGACTCGGCGGCCTGCCGGGCCGATGCCTCGGCCCGCTGAGCCGATTTCTTGGCGTCGTCCGCGTACTGCCGGGCCTGGCCTGCCGCCTTCTTGGCCTCTGCCGCGGCCTTGTCGGCCTCCGCAGCCGCGTTCTTCGCCCGCAGCGCGTACTCGTTGGCCTTGTGGGCGTTTTCCCGCGCCGTGGCGGCCACCCCGTCGGCCTCAGCGATGAGCCGCTCGATCTGCGCGTTGTGCGTAGCGGCCAGGCTGTCCTTGCGCTGGGCCATGTACTGACCCGCCTCGATGAAGGTGTGCAACAGCTGCGGCGGCCCCTCCAGAGCGATCTGGGCGGCGGCCTTGACCTCCGGACCGCCGTTGCTCAGCAGCTGCAGGGCCCGGATCCGCTCGTCCGCCGCCTGGGCGGTGTACTGGCCCTGGTGCAGGAAGGCCAGCAGCTTCTCGGGGGAACCGTCGTTGAGCGCGGCCTTGGCGGCCTCCTTCACCTGCGTGTCGCCGGTGCTGTTCAGCCGCAGTGTCTGGATGCGGTACTCGGCCGACGCCACCTGGTGCTGCCCGGTGCTCAGGAAGTCGCTGACTGCCTTGGCATCGCCCTGGAGCGCCTTCTCGGCACCCTGCTTGACGGCCTCGGATATGCCCTCGTCCGTCAGGCGTTCCGTGCGGAAGCGTTCGTCCTGCTCGAGAGCCTTCTTGTGGCCCGACTGTACGTACTTGCGCACCTCGTCGTCCGAGCCGGCCAGGGCGACCTCGGCGGCTGCCTGGCTCCAGGGGCCACCGGCCTCCATGACACGCAGGGCGACCTTACGGCCCTTGGCGGCTGTGTCCTTGAGCGCGCTGCCGGGCTCGGCGGCCTCGGCGGCCAGGCGGTCGGCCTCGGCGTTGAGGTCCTTGAACTCCTTCAGCGTGGCCGCTTCGACGGCCTTGCGCTGATCGTCCTCGTCCTTGAGGTCCTTGGCCTTCGCAATCGCGGCGGCCGTACGGGACTTGAGCTCCTCTTCCTCGGTCTGCCGCACCAGCGCGTGGGTCTTGCGCGCCTGCGCCACGGCGTTGGTGGCCTCGGTGGCGGAGTCCTTGGCAGCCTTGGCGTGGTTCGCTGCCTTCTCGGCCTGCTTGTTGGCTTCGCCTGCGTGCTTGGCCGCGTCCTCGGCAGCGGCCGCGGCGTTGTTGGCATGCTTGGCAGCCGACCTGGCCGCGTTGCGTGACGCATACGCCTCACTCGCCGCCTGCTTCGCCAAGGCCGAGGAGCGGTTGGCCGCACGGGTGGCCTCGGCTGCGTGGCGGCGCGCCTGCGCCGCGGCGGCACGGGCTTCACCGGAATGGGCTCCGGCCGCGTCCGCGAAACCGCTCGCCTCGCTCGCCGCGGATGCCGCGGCGTCCGCGTTACGGCCGGCGCTCAGCGCCGCACCAGCGGCCTTGCTCGCTTCGTCCGAGGCGATTCCTGCCTGATCGGCGGCGTCGGCCGCCTTTTCGGCACCCTTGGCGGCGTCACGGGCCTGTTCAGCGGCCTCACGCGCGGCGGAGGCCTGGGAGGCGTCCCCCGCCGCGGCCGCGGCGGCGTTCTGGGCCCGGGAAGCGGCATTGGCCGCACCGGCCGCGGCGGCCGCGGCCTGGGAGGCGGCGTGTGCCGCGACACGAGCCGCGTTGTTGGCGGCGCGCGCTGCGCTGATCGCCTGCTGCGCGGCCAGCGCCGCGGACTTGGCCGCCTTCGCGGCGCGGCCGGCTGCGCTGGCCGCCTTCAACGAGTCCTTGCGTGCGGCCTCGGTCTCCCGCTTGGCCTCTTCCGCGGCCTCCTTGGCCAGCTTCGACGCCTCGATCGCGCGCTCGGAGGCCACCTTGGCGGCATCCGTTTCCCGCTTGGCCCGAGCACCCGCTTCCTTGGCCTGCTGTGCCAGTTGCTCGACGGTCGCGCGTTCCTGGTCCCGGTCACGGGCGACGTACTGGCCGACCTCCAGGAACTCCTTGTAATCTTCGGCGGACCCCTCGAGGGCAGCCTTCGCGGCTTCCTTGGCCGCTGGGCCGCCGGTGCTCAGAATCTGCAGGATCTGGACCCGGTTGTCCGCCTTTTCCGCGGAGTAACGGGTCGTGTCCAGGAACTCGCGTACGTCGTCGGGCGTGCCGTTCAGTGCCGTCTTGGCGGCCTCCTGGATGTACCGCCCGCCCGTGCTGATCGCTTGCTGGGCCTCGATGCGCTGGTCTGCCTGAAGCGGCTTCTCCCAGCCGTCCTTCAGGAAGTTCCGCAGTGTTTCCGGATTGTCGGCCGACAGTGCCTGGGTGGCTGCGCCCCGCACATTGACGCCGCCCAAGGAGACGATCTGCAAGGCTTCGATACGGTCGTCCTTGGCTTCAAGGAGAACGTGCTCCTTGTCCAGAAAACGCTGGACGTCCTCGTCGGTACCCAACAGGGCGGCTTCCGCAGCCGCCTTGACGCCTGGCCCGCCCTCCTGCCACAACTTGACGATGCGGCCGCGAGGGGAATCCGGGATGGGATCGAGATCCTGATCCTCTGGCCATACATCTGATTCTTCCGTCGCGAACGCGGGACTCGTCCCGACTGCCCCCGCGACGATCGTCAGTGACAGCGCGGTCGCGCATACAGCGCGTATACCGAGCCGCCACTTTCCTCTCGCTCTCACTACACAACCCTTCAGGTTGTTCACGCGTTGCCGGCTTTCGGCGCGGCGAGCATAACGGCGTCGGGAACGTCGGATCTCTCTCTCGGGCGGTTGCCGGGGGCACGTCGGCGGTGCCGTCTCGGCCGCCGGTCAGGTCTGGTGGGCCGCGACGACATGGGGCGCGAAGTCGGATTTGTGATCACTTCGTTACCCATGGGTCGTAAATGGTTGGTCGGGATGTTCAGGTGATAAGTTCACGGCTGCTCTTTAATGGATTTCTCATGTGGCCGCCGTGCGGCGCCGCATGCCCCTCGGAAGGAACCCCTGGTGATACCTAGCGCCCGTAAGAGGCTGGTCGTCGGCGTCGTCGGTGCCGTCACGAGCATCGCAGCGGTCTCCGCGCTCGCCACGGCCCAGGCCGCTCCGCGCCCCGCGAGCGCCGGCGTGCAGCAGGCAGCGACAGACGAAATGCCCTCCGCCGTCGAGGACTTCGGCTACCCGGGCGCGGACAAGATCCTGGCCGAGAAGGGCCTCAAGCTCCTCAAGGGTGACGGTCACATCCTTCTGACCGAGTGCTCCGGCGACTGGAAGATCAAGGTCGAGGCCAACAAGGCGTTCGACACCGTCTTCTACTGCTTCAAGGTGACCGGCAAGAAGGGGAACCTCACCATGGAGGTGCCCGATGTGAGCGGTATCTGGACCGAGAAGCAGGTCGTCAAGGCCATCCTCACCTCTGAGGGCAAGAAGCAGACCGTCGTCACCAATGACGGCCCGAACCAGGTGAAGACGGTCGGCGTTGCCGATGTCCCCTCGGGCGGTAAGAAGGCTGACCTTCTTGAGCTTCGCGTCGGTTGATCGAGCGTTCTCAGACTGCCGCTGATCGACAGCGGCAGCCAGCAATGACCACGGGGTTTGAGAAAAGGGATATGTACAGCAGACGTGCCCGCGCCGGATGGCTCGCGGGAATCCTCACCACCACTCTCGCGGCCGGCGTGCTGACCAGCGCCACCGCCCACGCTGTCGCGAATGCGTCCGTCGCCACCGGCGATTACGCGTTCACCGCCAAGCTCGACATCGGTGACGGCAAGCGCAGCTGCTCCGGCGCGCTGGTCGACAAGCAGTGGCTGCTCACCGCGGCGAGCTGCTTCGCCGCCGACCCGGCCAAGGCGCCGCAGGTCTCCGAGGGCAAGCCCGCTTGGCCGACGACGGCCACCATCGGCCGTACCGACCTGACCGGGTCGGGCGGCAGCGAGGTCCAGGTCGACGAACTGGTGCCGTACCAGGGCCGGGACCTGGTGATGGCCAAGCTCGCCAAGCCGGTCGCCGGCGTCACTCCCGTGACGATCGGCACCACGGCCCCGGTGGCGGGGGAGCAGCTGAAGGTCGCCGGGTTCGGCCGGACGACGACCGCGTGGGTACCGACCAAGCTGCGTGCGAGCTCTTTCACCGTCGGTACGGTCCAGGACGGGAAGCTGGGCATCACCGGCAAGAACACGGCGGTGTGCAAGGGCGACACCGGCGGGCCGGCGGTGCGTGAGGCGGGCGGCCGCCTGGAGCTGGTGGGTATCAACAGTACGTCCTGGCAGGGCGGTTGCCTGGGAACCGACCCGGAGGAGACCCGCACGGACGCCGTGGACTCCCGGGTCGACGACCTGAACGACTGGGTCAGCAAGGTCCGTTACCGCAGCGTCTTCCCCAACGCGCCGTGGGGCAAGGCCACGCACGTCGCGTCGGGCTACTTTACCGGCGGTTCGGCCGGCGGTACCCGGCACATGGACCTGATCGTGCGCTGGACCGACGCCGAGATGACCCTCTACCAGGGTGGTGACGACAAGGACGCCAAGCACCCCTTCGTCGCCGAATACCGGCTGGCGGCCCCGAACACGCCCAAGAAGAAGAGCACCTGGGACTACGCCCGGCAGATCACCGGCGCCAGCTTCGGCGACGGCTCGGACGGCCTGGTGGTGCGCTGGGTCGACGGTGAGGTGACCCAGTACACCCACGTGGACAAGGACGGTTTCCACGGGGAGAAGATGCTGGCCAAGAGCGCGGACTGGACGAAGACCACGCAGATCACCGCGGGCCGGTACACCGCCAACGCGCAGCGCGACGACCTGCTGGTCGTCTGGGAAGACGGCCACGTCACGCTCCACCCCGACCTGGACACGAACGGCGTGAAGCCGGCTGCCCAGAAGGTGCTGACCAAGGCGAACAAGACGTGGCCGCACGCCACGCAGATCACCTCCGGCGAGTTCACCGGCAAGAAGACCGCGGACCTGCTGGTGCGCTGGTCCGACGGTGAGGCCACCATCTACCCGGGCGTGGACACCGCCGGCTTCCACGGCGAGATCCAGCTCCGCCCGGCCAAGTCGCCGTGGTCCGGCGCGACCGTGGTCGGCGCGGGTGCCTTCGTCGCCAACGACCGGCCCAACGACGTCATCGTGCGCTGGGCCGACCAGACGCTCGGCATCTACCCGGGCGTGGACGCCCAAGGGACGCACGGCGAGGTCAAGCTCGTCGGCTGAGGCACGCACCTCACCGCAGTCCGGCCGGCCGTCGTACCCGAGGGCCGGCCGGACCGCTGCCAGGGCCGCGACCGAACAGTCGATCTTCCGGCCCTGAGCCCGGCACCGGCCGGGGCGTCCCGCTCCCGCCGGTGCTCCTCCACGAGCCGGTGTCCACGACACCGTGCTCCTTGCACTTCTCCGCACGCCAAGGACCTGCCCGCCCGTGAACCCGTTCCCCACCCTGCCCACTCTGGTCGCCCGCCGGGTGCGTCAGAGCCTGTGTGCCTGCGCCCTGGCCGCCAGCCTGAGCGCCGCGGCGACACTCAGCCCTCTGGAAGCCACCGGCCCCTCGCGCGCCGATGCCCGCCAGGCCGCCACCGGCCCTGACAGCCCGCAGTCCCGGCACCGCGGCGACCCCGCCCTCGACCTGCCCAACCTCCTGCGGGACGGCCAGGGCAGGGAGCCCGACGCGGGAGACGCTGGTCAGGCGTCGCCGGGTACTGCGGGTATCCCGGCTACGGCTTTGGCTGCGTATCGGAAGGCGGAGGGGGTGTTGCGGGGGAGTCAGCCGTCGTGTCGTCTGCCGTGGCAGTTGGTGGCGGGGATCGGGCGGGTGGAGTCCGTGCATGCCTCTGGTTACGGATTGCGTGGTGACGGCTCGACGGCGCGGCCGATCCGGGGGCCGCGGCTGGACGGGGTGCAGTTCGCGCTGATCCGGGACACCGATGGGGGACGGTGGGACGGGGATGCGGCGTTCGACCGTGCGGTGGGACCGATGCAGTTCATTCCGTCGACGTGGGGGAGCTGGGGCGCGGACGGTAATGGTGACGGGGTCAAGGACCCGAACAATATGTTTGATGCGGCATTGGGTACGGCGCGTTATCTGTGTGCGGGGGACAGGGATCTGAGCCGGGGGGCCGATCTCGACCGGGCGATTCTGAGTTACAACAATTCCCGTGCGTATGTGAATGCCGTACGGAAGTGGATGGACACCTATCGGGGCGCCGGGGTCACTGAGACGCCGGACGACGCTCCGGCCACGCCGCACCGGCCCGACCCCGCGGAGAGGGCGTCCGACGTACGCCGGGGTTACCAGCCCACCCGTACCGGCCAGCCGGCTCAGCCGGACCGGAACCGGAGGCTGCCCCCGGACTCCGGCGGGTCCGGTGGCTCCGGTGCGTCGAAGCGTGTTCCGTCGGGCCAGGGGACCGGCACCGGGGGCCGCCCGGTGCCCCCCCCACCGCCCGCCGGCCAAGCCGGACCCTGCCCCCGAGCCGGTCGCGGATCACCACACCGTCGTACGGCTGGAGAGCCTCGGCGACCGGCACCTGGAGGCCGAAGTCGGTACGGCCTTCGGCCGAAAGCCGCAGGTCCGGGCCCTCGACGCGCACGGCCACCCGGTGCCCGGCGCCCGGGTCACGTTCCGCGGCACCGGTGTACGACTGCCGGGGGAGGCCGCCACCGTGACGGTGACGGCAGACCGGGGCGGCATCGCCACCGCCCCCGCCCTTCAGCCCGGCGACCGCCCTGGACGTTTCACGCTCACCGCGACCGCGCCCGGTGGACGTGGCCCGGCTGTCGACTTCACGGTCACCGTCCGGCCGCCCTCCTACCGTCTGGAGCTGTGGGACCGGGACCACCAGGACCACCACGACCCGCAGCGTCCGCCGCTGTCGCTGCCTCTGCAGGCGGGCCCGGACAGTCTCCTCTCCGAGCTGCCGTCCGTGCGGGTCACCCGGAACGGCCGCCCCGCCGCCGGCCTGCGCATCGCCGTGACCGTGCTGACCGCCGCCAAGGGCGAGAAGCCGGCGCCCGTTCTCGACGGGCCGTCCCTTCGGGACGCACACGACCGCTCGGTGCGTTCCTTGCTCCTGCCCCCTGCGGACGCCGACGGCCGAATCGCCCTGCCGCCTCTGCACACCGGGCCGCGCCCGGGCTCCTACCTCCTGCGTCTGGCCATCCCGTCCGAAGACGCTCCCGCCGGCCCGGCTGCTCCGTCCACCCCGTCCGGCAATGTCCTGGACATTCCGCTGACGGTCACACCGCCACTGTCGGCCGGGCCGCGCATTCCCTGACAGCCGTCTCGAATTTTCTATCCGTATTCTGCTCGGCCGGGTTGCCGGCCGAGCCCGTTTCTTCGCAAAGAGCACTTCATGAAACGTACTTTCTGGCTGCGCGCCACCACCCTCGGCGTGGCCTCCCTGACCCTGGCCGGCGCCGGAATCTCCGCCGCGGCGGCCGCCGGCGCCACCCCGCCGCCGACGGAAGGCTCGCCCGCCGTTTCCGCGGCGGCGCCGGACGCGGTGCAGATGACCGCGGGCACGCCGGATCCTTCAGCGCCTGAGCAGGTGCGTAAGGCAAAGGAGACCGAGCGGTACTGGACGCCGGAACGTATCCGCAGTGCGGTGCCGGTGGAGACCGCCGAGGCCGGGGAGAAGAGCGAGGGCGGTCAGCCCGCACCCGGCGTGCGGCGCAAGCGGTCGGCGGAGCCGACCCACCAGGTGGCCGAGGGCATCCCCACCGTCGGCGTGTTCCTGCTGCGCGGCAAGGACGGCAGCGCGACCCACAACCAGTTCTGCACGGCCAGCACCGTCACGTCCGCCACCAAGAGCCTGGTCGTCACGGCCGCGCACTGCCTCAAGGGCAACACCTCGCTGCGTGACGCCGCCTTCGTCCCCGGCTACCGCGCCGGGACGACCAAGTCGGGCCAGGCCGGCGAGACGCCGTACGGCATCTTCCCCGTCCTGGACGGCAAGGTCTGGATCGACCACCGCTACCAGCAGAGCCCCGCCGACGACGACGTGGACTTCGCCTTCCTGCGGGTAGGGGCCAACGCCCAGGGCCAGTTGCTGGAGGACGCCGCAGGCCCCGGCAACACCCTCACAGCCGTCGATTCCGCACACCTGGCCCGCGAGAGCGTCACCGCCGTCGGCTACCCGGGAGGCCAGAAGACGCCGTTGTCGTGCACCAACGACACCCGGGCATTCCAGGGCCGTTTCATGGAGATCCAGTGCGACGGTTACCGGGCGGGCGTCAGCGGCGGTCCGTTCATCGAGGACTTCGACGGGCAGCGCGGCAATCTGGTCGGTGTCATCGGCGGTTACAAGACCGGCGGACAGTACGACCACACCTCGTACACCTCGCAGTTCGACGACGACGCGACGTGGCTCTACCGGCAGGCTGTCGCCGACCTTCCCCTGGACGGAAAGTTCACCATGGGCGGGGCCGGAACCTGGCAGCACGCGCGCCTCATGACCGCAGGCAGCTTCCATTCCGCCTCGGTGCGCAACAACACCAGTGATTTGATCGTGCGTTGGTCGGACGGGGAGGTCTCCCTCTACCCGGGCAATGGCGCCTACGGGTTCGGCAAGGACGTACAGCTGATCAAGGACCCGGAATGGAAGAACGCGGCGGTGATGACCGCGGGTGACTTCACCGGGGACGGCACCAGCGATCTTCTGGTGCGCTGGACGAACGGCA